>NZ_CAQIVA010000001.1:50042-378521 GCF_948810725.1 uncultured Rikenella sp. | reverse complement strand
GTAAAACGCCCTATGGGCGTCCGTTTATTCCGAGAGGCAACGCAACTGAAAACCGAAACCGCGATTGAACGCGTGGCCGGGAGAGAGCGCATTCACACCGAAATACAAGTACATGCCCCCGATGTCGTTGACCCCCGAAGACCAACTGTAACCGCTTTCGCAGACACTATACAGCGCCCCGCCGCCCGTACCGCGATAACCCGAATCGCGGAAGCCCGGGGCGGACTGGGGAGGTGAGATTCCGTCTAAAAATTCCTATATTTGACCCAAGGGAGATTCAGAACAACCGAATATGAACATACGAGGAGCGATTTTCGATCTGGACGGTGTGATCGTCGATACGGCGAAATACCATTATCTCGCCTGGCGGCGGCTGGCCGAGGAGCTGGGCTTCGACTTCACCGAGGCGGATAATGAACGGCTCAAGGGGGTCAGTCGGATGCGGTCGCTCAATATCCTGTTGGAGGCGGGCGGTTTCGGGCCCGATGCTTTCTCCGAGGCCAGGAAAGAGGAGATGGCGGCGAGAAAAAACGGATGGTATGTGGAGTATATCTCGCGGATGACACCGCGGGAAATCTTGCCCGGCGTGCTCTCTTTTTTGGAGCAGGTGCGGGCGGACGGGGTGCGGACGGCGCTGGGGTCGGCCAGCAAAAATACAGGTATCATACTCGATCGGCTGAAGATCGGAGCGCTGTTCGATGCGGTGGTGGACGGGACGATGGTGCAGCGGACGAAACCCGATCCGGAGGTCTTTCTGACTTGCGCTTTGATGCTGGGGGGCGGTATTCTGCCGGCGGAGTGCGTCGTATTCGAGGACGCCGAGGCGGGGATCGAGGCGGCGCGTGCGGGAGGGATGCACTGTGTCGGGATCGGCTCGCCGGAAATTTTGCGCGGGGCCGATCGAGTGGTGCCGGGATTTGCGGGGATTTCGTGGAAAGAGATTAAAAAATCAGATTAATACGTTACGGTAATGGGAGAGCGCAGATTGGAAATCGATCCGTGGCGGATCGTCGAGACGGGGTTCGACGCCGCCGACGGGCGGGCGTGTCGGGCGTCGGAGAGTCTTTTCAGCGTGGGGAACGGGGCGATGGGCGGACGGGCCAATTTCGAGGAGTTTTTCAGCGGAGAGTCCTTGCAGGGGAACTATATCGGCGGGGTGTACTATCCGGACAAGACGCGGGTGGGGTGGTGGAAGAACGGCTATCCGGAGTACTTTGCCAAGGTGCTCAACTCGGCGTTCTGGCCGGGGGTGGATCTATATATAGGTGGCGAGCGGCTGGATTTGGCGGCTCCGGGGGCGGTGGTCGGCGATTTTCGGCGCGAACTGGATATGCGGCGGGGGCTGTTGACGCGGGAGTTTACGGTGGTGCTGCCGAAGAGCGGCGTGCGGGTGGCGGTGGAGGCGAGGAGGCTCGTCTCGATGGCGGAACCGGAGTTGGGGGCGGTATCTTATAAACTGACATTGCTGTCGGGGGATAATTTGGCGGTGGCGGCGACGGCGTTTGTCGAGGGCGATGTGCGGAACGAGGATGCCAACTACGACGAAAAATTCTGGGAACTCTCGTCTTTGGATCGGGACGCTCGTGCGTTGACGATGCGGACGCGGAAGACGGGATTCGAGGTGTGTTGGGGGCAGCGGGTGGCGGTCTCTTGTGCGGATCGGAGGCTGAGCGGCGAAAATTTATCGGCGGGAGAGCGGGTGGCGGAGCGTTTCGAAGCGGTTTTGTCGGCGGGGCAATCTGTTGTCATTGAGAAGTTTGTGGGGGTGGCTTCTTCGCTCAATCATCTGGCGGGGGAACTGGCCGATGCGGCGTGCGGAGTGGCGCAACGGGCTCTTGAACACGGGGTTGAGGCGGTTTTGATGGCGCACGAGGCGGCGTGGGCGGAACGGTGGGAGGGGTGTGATGTGGTGATCGGCGGCGACGAGCGGGCGCAACAGGGAATCCGGTTCTGCATTTTCCAGCTGCTTCAGACCTATACGGGGCGGGACAGCCGATTGAACGTCGGGCCGAAAGGGTTTACGGGCGAGAAGTACGGTGGGAGTACCTATTGGGATACGGAGGCGTACTGTCTGCCGTTCTACCTGGCGACGTGCGGCGAGGAGGTGGCGCGACAGCTGCTTCTGTATCGCTACAAACAGCTGCCGCAGGCGATCGAGAATGCCCGCAAGCTGGGATTTTCGGGCGGGGCGGCGCTCTATCCGATGGTGACGATGACGGGCGAGGAGTGTCACAACGAGTGGGAGATCACCTTCGAGGAGATTCACCGGAACGGGGCGATTGCCTATGCGATCTACAATTTCTGTCGCTATACGGGGCGGCAGGACTATCTTTTCGAGGGCGGGGCGGAAGTTTTGATTGGGATTGCGCGGTTCTGGGCCCAGCGGGCTACGTGGTCGGAACCGAAGGGGAGATTCGTGATTCTGGGGGTGACGGGGCCGAACGAGTATGAGAATAATGTCAACAACAACTGGTATACCAACTACTTGGCGGCGTGGTGCCTGAAATATGCGATTGATGCGGTGGGGTATGTCGCGTCCCGTGATCCGAAACACCGGGCGGCGGCGGTTTCGGCGGCCGAGTTGGCGCGGTGGGCGGAGGTGGCGGAGGGGATGTTTTTGCCGGTATGGCCGGAATCGCCGGTGGATAAGGAGGGGATATTCCTGCAACAGGAGGGCTATATGGACAAGGAGCAGGTGATGGCGGAGGATATTCCTGTGAGCGAACGTCCGATCAACCAGCACTGGTCGTGGGATCGGATTCTGCGGAGCTGTTTCATCAAGCAGGCGGATGTGTTGCAGGGGCTTTATTTCTTTCAGGAGTTTTTCGACAGGGATGTCATTGCGCGGAATTTCGACTTCTACGAGCCGCGGACGGTGCATGAATCGTCGCTGTCGCCGTGCGTGCACTCCATTCTGGCCTCTCTGACGGGGCGCGCCGAAAAGGCGTATGAATTGTACCTGCGGACGGCACGGTTGGATTTGGACGACTATAACCGAGAGGTGCACGAGGGGCTGCATATCACGAGTATGGCGGGGTCGTGGCTCTCGGTGGTCGAGGGGTTCGGCGGGGTGCGGGTCGGATGCGACGGCAGGCTGCACATTGCGCCTAAATTGCCGGAGGGGTGGAGTTCGCTGGCGTTTCGGCTGCATTACCGGGGGGCGATTCTGGCGATTCGCGTGGCGGCGGGCGAGGTGGCGGTCTCTTCGGAAAATGGTGTGGCGGCGGAAACGGTGATCGGCGGGGATTGGTATAAAATTGGAAAGGAAGAAATTACAATAAAAATCGGATAGAATGGGGCAGTTGTTGTATCGTTGTCAGTCGCCGGCGTGCAAACGGCATCCGGAGTGGGCTTCGGAGGCGGTGATCTATGAATTGAACGTGCGGCAGTTCTCGCCGGAGGGGACGTTCGGTGCGGTGCGGGCGCAGTTGCCGCGGCTCAGGGATTTGGGGGTCGATATTTTATGGCTGATGCCGATCTACCCGATTGGTGAGGAACGGCGGAAGGGGACGCTGGGCAGTTACTATTCGATTCGGGATTATTGTGCGGTGAATCCGGAGTTCGGGACGTTCGAGGAGTTCCGGGCGTTGGTGGAGGCCATCCACGAGACGGGGATGCGGATTATTTTGGACTGGGTGCCGAACCACACGTCGCGGGATGCGGTGTGGGTGACGGAGCATCCGGAGTGGTACAAGCGCGATCCGGAGACGGGGGAGATCGCTACGCCGTACGACTGGACGGATACGGCGCAGCTGGACTACGACTCTCCGGCGATGCGGCGGGGGATGACGGAGGCGATGCTGTTCTGGCTGCGCGAGACGGCGATCGACGGTTTCCGGGTGGATATGGCGATGCTCGAACCGTTGGCGTTTTGGGAGGCGTGTGTGCCTGAGCTGGAGGCGTTTATGGATGCGCAGTCGCGCGGGTTGTTCATGTTGGCGGAGGCGGAGGGGCCGGAGTTTCACCGGGTGGCGTTCGATGCGACTTATTCGTGGGAGGTGCACCACCTGATGGTGGATATCGCACAGGGCAAGGTGCCGGAACCGGCGTCGGCGTTGCGGGGGAGGCTGCAATACGAGGCGGAGCTGTATCCGCCGGCAGCTCTGCGGATGCGATTTACGTCGAATCACGACGAAAATTCGTGGAACGGATCTGAATTTCAACGCTTCGGGGGGTCGGTGCGGATGATGGCGGCGCTGACTTATCTGTTGCCGGGCATGCCGCTTATTTACAACGGGCAGGAGGCGGGTTCGGATCGGCAGTTGGCTTTCTTCGATAAGGATGGTGTCGATTGGTCGGCTCTCGGAGGCGGGTGGACGGCTTTCTATCAGGAGTTGAATGCTTTGCGGCATTCTCAGGCGGCTTTGCGGGGCGGAATGGAGGGGGGAGATGTGTATGCGATGGATAATTCGTTGTCGAACAGGGTTTTGTCGATCAAACGAAGGGTGGGGGATTCGCTTGTGATGGGGCTCTTCAATCTTTCTGCGGAACACGCGGATTTCGAGGTCTACGATGAAGATTTCAACGGTTCGTTCCGGCAGGTGGGCTCTCCTTCGCTGGCGGAGTTGCGCGGCCATTCGCATTTCTATCTCCCGCCGTGGGGCTTCTTTGTCTATTATCTGTAACCGTTCGATTATCCGTGTTTACCCGGATAGAACCGTACCTTTCTTGAAAGAAAGGTACCCAAAGAACTTTTGCAGAGGTCGTCCCGGTGGGCCGACCACGTGTTCTCTCCGCCTTGTTTCGTTGGGCTGTGATTTTTCCGATGGGCGCGCTTAAAGGTATTTTGCCACATAATAGCGCGCCACACCGGGAAAATCCAGCCCAACCAATCGGGCAGACACGGCCAGCGCATCCCGTAGGGATGCGCTCTAAAGTTTTTCTGGTTCTCTTTGTTCTCAAAGAGAACGGTATCCTCCCGGGCAAGTACAAATAATCGAAGGATTAAAAAAATAAAAAAGGGGATGTTTGAATCCCCTTTTGGCTTTCATTGTACCACACATTCGGCGATTGCTTGCGCAGGCGCGATCGTGTTTTACTATGAAGAAGTGTAATATGTGCTTACTTGCCATCGGTGAGAAGGTCGTGTTGGCTCTTCCAGACCGGTGAGTTGAAGCGTTACCCGATTAGCTACAAACCTCGTGCCAAAAGAGAAATTTGATAGAAATAAAAAATATCGGAAAGGAATATGAAGTCGGATTGTCAGAAGATATGGATGGGAGATTTTGAGGGGAAAGAGGTAAAAATCGGTCGTTCTTTTGATGCGGTTATGGTGTGTCAGTTTCGAGGGGCTGATTTCAGTCGTGGGGGACGGGGAGAACGATGGCGGAACAAGACGTTCAGTGAATGCGACTTTACGGAGGCGGATTTAACCGGGGTGCATGCGTATGGGTGTCGGTTCGAGTGGTGCGATTTTGTGCGGACGAGATTGGCGGAGTTCGGCATGGGGAGCGGGCGGAAACCATCCGTGTATGAACACTGTCTGTTTCAGGAGGTGAAACTGCAGGAGGTTGAACGGTGTGCGTTTATTGATTGTAGGTTTGTCAATTGTGATTTCGAGGGAGTGGATTTCGGGTGGTCGTATTTTAGGGATGTTGTTTTTATGGGAGAGGTTGCGAACTGCGTGTTCGGTGTCGGCGAGGCGACGCGAGGAGGAGAGAGCGATCGTATGGAGGGCGTCTCGTTTGAAGAGGCTGTGTTGCGGGGCGTACGTTTTGGCGGAGGTGTCGGGTTGGATGGAGTCGGGTGGCCGAAGAGGGGCGTGTATGCCTATTTTTCGAATTTCCGGACCCGGTGCGATAGTCTGATCGGGCAGGCGGAGAGCAGATCCGTGGAGAGTGAGGAATTGAAAAGATTTTGGGAAATTTTTGCCAGAGATGAGAGGCAGAGAACGTATTTGATCAATCTGGAGGAGCTGACCGACTCGTTGGGTTTTCAGGAGCGGACGATCCGGTTGATTTGGGATTGTGCCGATTGGATGTTGCTCGATGGGGAAAAATTACCGGCGATGGCGGGCGTGGAATAGCGTGTGCCGGTCTGTAAAAAAGACAACAAAATCCTGAATATTTTGTTGTCTCAAAGATATAGACTGATTCGCGTAATAAATGCGGAATCGATCACCGTAACAGAACCCGTTCGATCTCTTCGACCTGTTGCCGGATAATCTTGTCCGTCTCGATCAAGTTCGGAATCGTTTTGCAAGCATGCAAAACCGTGGCATGGTTCTTTCCCCCCAAAGCCAATCCAATCCCGGAGAGCGGAGTCTTCGTATGCCGTTTGCAGAGGTACATGGCAATCTGTCTCGCCTGTGCCACCTCGCGTGTGCGTTGTGCCGACAAAAGTACAGACTTGTCGATTTTCAATGTAGAGCAGGTCAATTCGATAATGGAATCCACCGTAATCTCCCTCGTCTCGATCTTCACGATGTCCCGCATCACATTTTTGGTCAGCTCCAGCGTAATCTGCTTCCCGAGCAAGCGCGAATGCGCTTCCAATGAGGTCAAAGCCCCTTCGATCTCCCGCACATTGGCTTTGATGTTCTGCGCCAAAAAGTGAATCACCTCCTCGTCCACCTCCAGTCCCATCCGTCCGCACTTGTGGCGGATGATTTCGATTTTAGTCGCCGTATCCGGCACGGTAAGCTGTGCCGACAAACCCCATTTGAATCTGGTAATCAGTCGTTCTTCGATATCCGTCAACTCCACCGGCGGCCGATCCGAAGTGAGAATCAGCTGTTTTCCCAGCATCCTGAGGTGGCTGAATATGTTGAAGAAGATATTTTGCGTCCCCGGCTTCCCCGCGAGTTCCTGAATGTCATCGATAATCAGCACGTCGATCATCTGGTAGAACTGGATGAAGTCGTTGAGTTCCCCTCGCCAAGCCGCGGTCTGGAACTGGCTCTGGAACCGGTTTGCGCTGACATAAAGCACCTTGCACTCCTGATCCCGTTCCTTGATGGCCCATCCGATCGCCTGTGCGATATGGGTCTTCCCGAGACCCGACCCCCCGTAGATAAAGAGCGGGTTGAACGAAGTCTTCCCCGGCGCCACGCTAATGGATATTCCCGCCGATCTGGCCAGCCGGTTGCAGTCTCCTTCGATATGGTTTTCGAAGGTCAGTTCCGGATTGAGCTGCGGATCGACCGTCTCGCGCTTGATCCCCGGAATGATAAACGGGTTCTTGATCGTCGAGGTGTCGGTCTGACTATATAAAGATGCGTTGCTACTATTCCCTCCCCCCTGTTGTCCTTTCGGATGGGCGGTGGGAATGGCGTAGTGCAGCCTGGTTTTCACCCCGAACTCTTCGCGGATAATCGGTCGCAGCATCGAGATGTAGTTCTGCTCGATATACCGCACATGGCCCTGATCCGGCACCCGCACACGGAGATTCTCTCCGTCGAAGCTCAACGGAACCATCGGCTTGAACCATTTGACGAACTCATCGTCCGAGGTCTGACGCTTGATCAGACTCAGACAATGTTGCCAAATGGCGTGATACCGCTCTTCTAAAATCTCGCCCGAAGCCATGAGTGATGAGTGAAAAAAACAGGTCTTTCCGAACAGGGGAATTTCCCCTTTCAGCAGTGCAAAAGTGAGTAATAAATCGGAATAAAAAAAACATCCGGGAGTTGTTTTTTTTGAATGTTTGATTATGCCCGTTTCGGCCTTTTCGACAACCGTTTGGTAATAGCCGATTTAAGGATTAATAGGTGAATTTATTGTAGATGTGAAAATTTTATTCAACTGAAAATCATTCTATTGTTTGATTTTTAAATTCTTTTCTTTTTGGTCTTCAACACATTGGGCGGCGGCGAAAAAATGGCGGCCGGGGCGGCGACGGTTCGGGGTGGATTTCGGGGGTGAAAAGGGTTTTCGAACCGGGGGTTGCGGGTTCGGAGAAAAACGCTAAATTTGTAGGGAGCTAAGGGGAGGTTTCGGGCGAAAACGAAGAATTTTTAAACCCACGATATTATGGAAAATCAGGTAGACAAAACGGTGATCGAACGGGCACAGCAGTGGCTCGACGGCGGATTCGACGAGGCGACCAAGGCGGAGGTGCGCCGGATGATGGAAAACGACCCGAAGGAGTTGACGGAGTCGTTCTATCGGACGCTGGAGTTCGGAACGGGCGGTTTGCGTGGGATTATGGGGGTGGGGACGAATCGGATGAATGTCTACACGGTGGGGATGGCGACGCAGGGGCTGGCGAACTACCTGAAAAAGTCTTTCCCGGGACAGGAAATCAAGGTGGCGGTGGCGCATGACTGTCGGAACAACAGCGACCTGTTTGCCAAGACCACGGCGGATGTCTTTGCTGCCAATGGCTTTACGGTCTATCTGTTCGACGCGCTGCGGCCGACGCCGGAGCTCAGTTTCGCGATCCGCTATTTGGGGTGTATGAGCGGTGTGGTGGTGACGGCGTCGCACAATCCGAAGGAGTACAACGGGTATAAGGCCTATTGGAACGACGGGGCGCAGGTGATTGCGCCGCATGATAAGAATATCATCGACGAGGTGAATAAAATCTCGGACGTGTCGCAGGTCAAATTCTCGGGAGCGGAGGCGGCCGGGGGGCGTATCGTGATGATCGGCGACGAGGTGGATAAGGCTTATCTGGATATGATCGCGGGGTTGTCGGTATCGCCGGAGGCGGTGCGGGCCAATAAAGGGATGGGGATTGTCTATACGCCGATTCACGGGACGGGGGTGCGGCTGGTGCCGGAGTCTCTGGCGCGGTACGGGTTCGAAAATGTGATCCATGTGCCGGAACAGGACGTGAATGACGGGAATTTCCCGACCGTGGTGTCTCCCAATCCGGAGGAGCCGTCGGCGCTGAAGCTGGCGCTGGCCAAGGCGGACGAGACGGGGGCCGATCTGGTGATCGCAACCGACCCGGATGCCGACCGGATCGGGATCGCGGTGCGGCAGTCTTCGCAAGACGGGGGCGGGATGCTGTTGCTCAATGGGAACCAGACGGGGACGTTGCTCACCTATTATTTGCTGGAACGGTGGAAGGAGTTGGGGCGGTTGCATCCGAACGGGGGGAAGGAGTTTGTGGTGAAGACGGTGGTGACCACGGAATTGATAGCACGGATTGCGGCTTCGTTCGGGGTGGAATGCTATGATGTGCTGACGGGCTTCAAGTTCATCGCGGCGGTGATTCGCGAAAACGAGGGTAAGAAACAGTTTATCGGCGGGGGCGAGGAGAGCTACGGCTACTTGGTGGGAGATTCGGTGCGGGACAAGGATGCGGTGGCGAGTGCGTCGATGGTGGCCGAGTGTGCGGCGTGGGCGAAACATACGGGGAAGGGATCGCTGCTGGATTTGCTGAAGGCGATTTACGTGAAGTACGGTTTCTTCAAGGAGGGGCTGGTGTCGGTGGTGCGCAAGGGGAAGGAGGGGCAGGAGGAGATTCGGCAGATGATGGCGGATTTCAGAGCGACTCCGCCGACTTCGCTGGCGGGTTCCCGGGTGGTCGAGGTGCGTGATTACCAGGGGCAGTATAAAATTGTCAATGGCGTGAGGGAGGTGATGGATCATCTGCCGAAGTCGGACGTGTTGCAGTTCGTGACCGAGGATTCGACGATCGTTTCGGTGCGGCCGAGCGGTACGGAACCGAAGATCAAGTTCTACTTCGGGGTGCGGGAGCCGCTCGCGGATGTGGCGGCTTATGATGCGGTGAATGCGCAGCTGGGCGAGAAGATCGAACGCATCAAACGGGAGTTGAAGCTGGTCTGACACTTTTCCACTCATGACGGAACTGACTTTTCTGGGCACCGGCACCTCTCAGGGGGTGCCGATGATCGGATGCCGCTGCGGGGTCTGTGCCTCGTCGGATCGGCGGGATCGGCGGCTGCGGTCGTCGGCGCTGGTGACGGCGGAGAACGGGGCGCGGATCGTGATCGATACGGGGCCGGACTTCAGGTATCAGATGCTCCGGGCCGGGGTGGCGGGGATCGAGGCGATCCTCTACACGCACGGGCATATGGATCATGTGGGAGGGATGGACGATGTGCGGGGGTTCAACTATGCGATGGGGCGGGCGGTGGATGTCTGGTGCGAGCCGCGGGTGGAGGAGACGCTGCGGCGGGTGTTCGACTATGCTTTCGCGGAGCCGAAGTATCCGGGGGTGCCGGAGGTGGTTTTGCATTCGATTCGCTCGACGGACGAGGCGTTCGATGTGCACGGGGTGCGGGTGATGCCGGTGCGGGGGATGCACTATCGGTTGCCGGTATTGGGGTATCGGATCGGGAATATCTGTTATCTGACGGATATGAATGCGATCGAACCGGAGGAGATCGAAAAGTTCAGGGGGGTGGATATCTTGGTGGTCAATGCGTTGCGCAGGGAATCGCACCTCTCGCATTTTACGCTCGACGAGGCGTTGGCGGTGATCGAGGCTGCGAAGCCGGGGCGGGCTTATCTGACCCATGTTTCGCATCAGTTGGGGTTTTATGAACAGGTGAGCCGGGAGTTGCCGGAGGGGGTGTTTTTGGCTTATGATGGGCTGACGGTCAGGGCGTGATTTTGTGTATGGCTTGAGTGCAGCTCCATCCTGTTGGGTAGAGGCTGCCACAGCGAAACGCAGTTTCGCCCGTCCACGGGACGTGGGGCCCGCGCGGCTCTACGAGCCGCAACTGCAATGCCTCATTTACCAACCAACTATCGGTTTCGGCTGTGTGCTCCGGAGGTGGGCCAAAGGCCGAAACCCCCAATGAGGCTGCCGGTAAACTGCCCCGGGCTTCCGTGATCCGGGCAATTATGGGCGATTAGGTGCTTTGGCGAGCGTCGGCGGCACCGGGTACAGTTGGTCGTCGGCGGTCAGCGGGACTAACGGGGTGTTCTTGGACTTCCGCCCGCAGTACCTCAGTTCCAGCTACGTGAACAGCCGTGGCCACGGTTTTCAGTTGCGTTGCCTCTCGGAATAAACGGAACGGAGAAAATACGATTTTTTCAGAAAAACAAAGAGATACATGGATTTCAAAAACAAAGTCGTCGTTGTGACAGGAGCGTCGTCGGGGATCGGAGAGGCGTTGGCCCGGCGGTTTGCAGCTCGGGGAGCGCATGTGGTGGCCGGAGCCCGGACGGCGGACAAACTGGAGGCTATGGTGAGCGGGTTGCCAACGGAGGGGGTTGCCGTGGAGTGCGACGTGACGAGAGAGGAGGATTGTAAACGGCTGATCGATAGGGCGGTGGAACGATTCGGCGGGATCGATGTGCTGGTCAATAATGCGGGTATTTCGATGCGCGCTTTGTTCGACGATGTGGATTTGGACGTGCTGCGCAGGTTGATGGATACCAACTTTTGGGGGGCGGTTTATTGTACGAAATATGCACTGCCTTATATTCAACGCGCTCGGGGAAGTATCGTCGGGATTTCGTCGGTGGCCGGTTTTCACGGGCTGCCGGGACGGACGGGCTATTCGGCGTCGAAGTATGCGATGCACGGCTTGTTGGAGACGGTGCGGATCGAGAACCTGAAAAAAGGGGTGCACGTCTTGATCGTGGCTCCGGGTTTTACGGCGTCGAACGTCCGGTTTGCGGCGCTCACGGCGGACGGGTCGCAGCAGGGAGTGTCGCCGCGCGAAGAGGGGAAGATGATGACGGCAGACGAGGCGGCGCGGCGGATCATCAAGGCGATCGGTCGGCGGAAACGGACGCTCCTGATGGATTTCGACGGAAAAGGGACGCGGATTCTGAAATTTTTTGTGCCGGGGTTGCTGGATAAGATCTATTACCGGCACATGGCGAAAGAACCGGATTCGCCTTTTAAATAGTCGAGCATACGATATATAATAGAAGACCGAGAAAATATGTTGAAAGCGGGAGATAAAGCGCCGGATTTCAAAGCGGCGGATCAGAACGGGAATATTGTATCTTTGTCCGGCCTGTTGGCGGAGGGGAAACGGGTTATTCTCTATTTTTACCCGAAGGACAATACGCCGGGGTGTACGGCCGAGGCGTGCTCGCTCCGGGACGGCTATGCCGAACTTTCGAAACGGGGGTTCGTTGTCGTGGGGGTGAGTGCGGACAGTGTGGCCTCGCATCTGAAATTCAGAGAGAAACACCAGCTTCCGTTCACCTTGCTGGCGGATGCCGACCATGCGATTGCGGAGGCATACGGAACGTGGGGCGAGAAACGTTTTATGGGAAGAACGTACATGGGGATGATTCGGACGACTTTTGTGATTGGGACGGACGGAGTGATCGGGCAGGTGTTCGAAAAGGTGGATACCAAACGCCATTTCGAACAGATAGTGGACGGACTGGGGCAATAGTTTGTTGCTCAGCTTTCGGGTAGAGGCTGCCATTAAAACATCCTGTGGGTGCGTTTATTCCGAGAGGCAACGCAACTGAAGACCGTGGCCTCGATAGTAGGCATAGCTGGAAAGAAGATATTGCATGCTGAAACTTAAATGTAGGCTGTATGTATCGTTTGTTTGGGCAGTCCAGCTGTGTCCATTGCTTCCGGTGCTCCAAAGAAGGCCTGTATCTCGGTTGCGGTAGCCCGGGGCGGGGCGGAAGGGAATCTTCTGAACGGAAGGCTTTTGCTTGAAATGATAAATAAATAGCTGATAATTACATAATAAGAACAATGGCAGAAGAAAAAGAAAAAGCAGCAGCGCCGGCAAAGGCGGCAGCTAAGACGGCAGGGAATAAACGACCGGAAATTCCGGCCGAGAAACTCAAGGTGTTGCAGGCGGCGATGGATAAGTTGGAGAAGGATTTCGGCAAAGGGTCGATTATGCGGATGAGCGACCATGTGGTTGAAGATGTGCCCGTGATCTCGTCCGGGTCGATCGGGTTGGACATCGCTTTGGGGATCGGGGGATATCCGAGAGGGCGGATTGTCGAAATCTATGGGCCGGAGTCGTCGGGGAAGACGACGCTCGCGATCCATGCGATCGCCGAAGCGCAAAAGGCAGGCGGGATTGCCGCATTTATCGATGCGGAACACGCTTTCGACCGTTTTTATGCAGAAAAACTGGGAGTGGACGTCGATAACCTCCTGATTTCGCAGCCGGATAATGGGGAACAGGCGTTGGAGATTGCCGACCACCTGATTCGGTCGAGCGCGATCGATATCGTCGTTATCGACTCGGTGGCGGCGCTGACGCCGAAGTCGGAAATCGAAGGCGATATGGGAGAAGCGAAGGTGGGGTTGCAGGCGCGTTTGATGTCTCAGGCGCTGCGTAAACTCACGGGGAGTATTAGTAAAACCAATACGTTGTGCATCTTTATCAACCAGTTGCGTGATAAGATCGGGGTGGTGTACGGGAATCCGGAAACCACGACCGGGGGGAATGCCTTGAAGTTTTATTCGTCGATTCGGGTGGATGTGCGCAAGGGGACGTCGCTGAAGGATGGCGACGAGGCGATGGGGAATCGCACGAAGGTCAAAATCGTGAAAAACAAAATGGCGCCGCCGTTCAGACGGGCCGAGTTCGACATCGTTTTTGGCGAGGGAATTTCCAAAATCGGTGAAATGATCGACTGGGGGGTGGAGTTCAATATCATCAAGAAGAGCGGCTCCTGGTTCTCGTATGGGGATCGGAAGTTGGCTCAGGGGCGCGAAGCGGTCAAGGCGATTTTGATGGAAGACGCGGAGCTGGCGCAGGAGATCGAAGAAAAGGTGCGTGCAGCTTTGGCGGAGGCGGACAAGTAGTTTGTTATTCATGTTCTTGAAGATTCGAGGGTGTGATTCTCTGACAGAGAATCGCACCCTCGAATCTTACAAGATGTTGGTTGTGTGGGTTTGTGGGCTGTGGTTGTTTGGAGCGAGGCGGTCATTATCACTTTTGGGGGGTCGAGGCTGTCATTTGCCCACCGCGGGCACACGGCCTGTTTATTCCGAGAGGCAACGCAACGGAAAACCGTGGCTACGGTGGTTTGCGGTGCTGGGATTGAGAAGCTGCATACTGAAATTCAAATACAAACCGAGAAGGCCGTTGGCAGTGGCTGACCAATTGAATCCGTCGTTTCCGACACTGACCATATCTCCCGATCGTCCGATACTGCCCCCGTCGCGGAGGCCCGGGGCGGGAAAAACGGGGGATGAGAATGATGAAATGTAGTTCTGAACAGAAAAATCAATATTTTTTGTGATTTTAAAATAATGTAAATCAGATGTTTGTGGATTTTTTGTTTGTGTTTGTTCGGTATGAGTGAAGGGAATGGCACAATAGTTGTTTCTGTAGTTGCAGGCAGGCTCAGGGAGCTGCTGAGAAAAACAATCATTAAAAATAAAAACAGAATACGATATGCGCTCTTCAGTTTTCACTCAGGCAAACGACACGCTGATCAAAAAGGCAAAAAGACAACTCGCCGAAGCGAGCAAATACCTCAATCAGGGGGATGGCGATCGGGCATTCTATCTTTTCAGTTGTTCGGTGGAGAACAGCTGTGGGCGGCTGGAACCGATGCTCAGAAAATATGCGACGCAGACCCATTTTACGGCGGAACAGTTGCAGCGGATCGGTGAACAATCGGATGCGGTGACCGAGTTGTTGCAGGCCATCGAACCGGATGATGAAAAACTGGATGTGCTGTATGATTTTCTGGCGGATTCTGAACGGGAAGTGGATGGGTATCAGCGGTTTCTTTATCGCCAAATGATTCTGAGTTTTATTGCCGGGATTGATAATCGGCCGGTTGCAGCGGCTGGGATGGCTTCGGCGGATCGTTTGGAAAAGGCGTTGGACCTGAAATTTGCGCTGGGAGCCTATCTCGAAACTTTTATCGCTTATCAGGAGTGGTGTCTGAACTTTGCCGAACGGCACGTGGTGTTGCCGGAAGAGATGAGAAGAACGCAACGCGGCGCCCGGTTTCACAAAGGTATGGCGATGGGCGTGAGCGCCTAAAGCGAGAATATTACTCCATCGAAGAGCATATAATTAAGGTATATTCTTGTTTATCAGGCGACCGATCCTTTAAAGGGTCGGTCGCCTTTCTTTTTGCGGGTGGGGGCGACCGGGCGGGTGTGTCGTCCGTTTATTCCGAGAGGCAACGCAATTGAAAACCGTAGGCGCGGTAGTTCGCGTAGCTGGGCCCGAGCCACGTCACAGTGAAATCGACAAATAATCCGTCAGCGTCGTGGATTGAAGACGAGTAACTATATCCATTGCTGCCGCAACCTCTTATTACACCCTCAAAATTTGTACGGCCAGGATCGCGGTAGCCCGGGGCGCGCCCACAGGGCGTTTTGCAGGCCGCCTCTACCCCAATTTGAAGCCAAGGCTGCCCGGTTCGCGTGCCTCTCGTCCCCGTTTTATTCCGAGAGGCAACGCAACTGAAAACCGTAGGCGCGGTCGCTTGCGACGATGTTGAGGTTCTTCGTGCCGAAATGCACGCCTATTCCATTGTTGCCGCTGACGGACGCCGAATAATTGAATCCATTGTTTCCGACGCTGACCAGGGTTCCGCATCCTCCGTTGATCCCCGCGTCGCGGAAGCCCGGGGCGCGATCTGGTTGTTTGTTGGTGTGTTGTTGGTCGATATTTTTAATATTAAAACTCTGGTTTTTTTTTTTTTTTGATTTTTGCGGTGGATTTTAAATGGATTCTTTTATCTTTGTAGGTGAGGGTATGGGAGGTGGAAAAACAATGGAGGATTACAGGATGAAGTCTTTGCTTTTGTTGGTGTTTCTGGGTGCCGGAATCGTCGGGGCGAGGGCGGCGGATCTCGTCAAGGGGCGGGTGTACCTGAAAAACGGAACGGTGGTGGAGTGTACGGGAAACGATCGGATAGAGCTGCCCAAACGGTCGGGGCGGTTGAAAATTTGGCGCGATGCTTTCCTCAAGACTAAAGATAAGGAGTGGATAGAACCGGAGGAGATCGATTCGATAGTCTGCTGGCACGTTCGGACGCCGGAACATCCCCGGCGATTCGTTTATGCGGAGCGGCCGGGATGGATGTGGGTCTATTTTACGACGCCGTATATGCAGGCGTGCGTCTATGCGAGGAAGGGATATGGGATCGATACGAACGGCGGAATACAGGTGTGGCAGCGGATACGGATTTTCAGCCGGTCGAGGGTTGCTTATTTTCTGAGAAAGTCGGGCGAGGAGGGGTTCGAGGATGTGGGTGGGGCTAACCGGAGGGCGAAGGATCGATTCCGGGAGCGGCTCGCACAATATGTCGAGGATGATCCGGAGCTGGCCCAACGAATTCTCCGGTCGAGTACCGGGCGGGGGAAAACGGTGTCGATGCTGAGAGACTATTGTCCGATAATAAACCTGATGTCCAACGAATAAAGTATGCTTATGAAACGATTTATGCTATTTGCAGCGCTCTCGCTGGTGGCGTCGGGCGTTGATTTTCCGGAGGCGGCGGCCAAGAAAACGCAGGATCAGGAGTATCGACGCGTGGTGGTGACGCTTACGTCGGGCGACCGTGTCGAGGGGTATGTGCACCGCGGGTGGCATGCCGAGTCGTCGATGTTCAAAAAGGAGAACTATTCGTTCAAGCTCACGGAGACGCCGGATGCAAAGGAGAAAGAGCCGGTTAAATATACGGCCGAGGAGGTCGAGAGCGTCGAATATGTCGAGAAGACCGAAGGCAATCCGGACGGAATCCGGTGGGAGGCGCATCCGCTGGCGGCGCCCAGTATTGCCGATCGTTATCGTACGCTTCGGAGGTTGGTTTGCGTGAACAAGGAGGGGGAGAATGCCACCGCCTATTGGTGGAAGATATGGACGTTCGAGCAGACGGGAAATATTCAGCGGCGGGTGCTGAAGACCATGTACGGCGTCCGTTTTCACGATGATCCGGAGGGGATCGTTTATCCGTATATGTTCGTCAACACGGTATTGATGGACAAGCAGTATCCGGGATTGAAAGAGTTCTGCAAAAAGTGGTTCAAGGGGCCCGAAGGGAAGGTGCACAAGAAGGAGGCCAAGGAGGACGATGCGTGGGTGCTGGATATGTACGATGCCTATCTGGCGCAGCAGAAGGAGCAGTAGGGGGTGGGCTTTGATGGGTTGATTTCCATTTGTTTATAGTAATTGGAGACAGTGCCGTGTCGCTCAGTTCTTGTCCGGTCGGACGGAATGGGCGGTGCGGCTTTTTTAATGAAGAGGAGGGTAGGCGGATGGAGCGTTTTTTCGGAGAAAAGTGACATCTTTTGCGAAAAAATCGTATCTTAGAGTGGTGAAAACGATCCAATATGGCTGATTCTACCCCGATTCCGGCCGAGGCGACGGTGCCTGCGGCCGACAGTTATGACAAGAAGGACGAATGGATGGTGCAACAGCAGTTCGACGAGCTGTTGGAGTGCTGTGCGGCGATCTGTAAGAACGAGGAGGATTACGACCGAATCCGGAGCGCGTTCTATTTTGCCAACGAGGCGCACCGAGGGGTCAGGAGGAAGTCGGGGGAACCGTATATCACGCATCCGCTGGCGGTGGCGCGGATCGTGGTGACGGAGATCGGGCTGGGGGTCAAGTCGGTGCAGGCGGCGCTGCTGCACGATGTGGTCGAGGATACGGACTATACGGTGGAGGATATCGAACACCGGTTCGGACGGACGGTGGCGACGCTGGTGGACGGGCTCACGAAGCTGGCGGGGGCGTTCGCGCAGGATATTTCGAGTCAGGCCGAAAATTTCAAAAAGATGATACTCACGCTCTCGGACGATATCCGGGTGTGTCTGATCAAGATCGCCGACCGGCTCCACAACATGCGGACGCTGGGCTCGATGCCGAAGCACAAGCAGATGAAAATCGCTTCGGAGACGATCTATCTCTTTGCTCCGCTGGCACATCGGCTGGGGCTGTATCTCATCAAAACGGAGTTCGAGGATTTGAGTCTGAAGTACCGCTTTGCGGACGAGTACAACCAGATCAGCCAGAAACTGGCCGATACGGAGGTACAGCGGTTGCAGTTCCTCGAAAAATTCAACCCGCCGATCATCGAAAAACTCAAGGAAAACAACATCGAGTTCGAGATTTCGGGGAGGGTGAAGTCGGTCTATTCGATCTGGAAGAAGATGAAACGGAAGCAGGTTTCGTTCGAGGAGATTTACGACCTGTTCGCCATCCGGATCGTTTTCAAACCCTCGCCGCTGATTCCTGAAAAATCGCAGTGCTGGCACCTCTATTCGCTCATTACCGATATCTATAAACCGAAACCGGACCGGATTCGGGACTGGGTCAACATTCCGAAGGCCAATGGGTATGAGGCGCTGCACTGTACGGTGATGGGGCCGGAGGGGGTGTGGGCCGAGGTGCAGATCCGGTCGGAGCGGATGAACGAGATTGCGGAGCGGGGATTCGCTGCGCATTGGAAATATAAGGCGGACGGGGCGGTGGCCGAGACCGACAAACGGAGCGAACGGGAGTTCGATCAATGGCTCGCGAAGCTCAGAGAGGCGCTCAATAGCCCGGCGGATGATGCGGTCGAGTTCATGGATAACTTCAAGATGAACTTGCAGGTCTCTGAAATCGTGGTCTTTACGCCGAGCGGCGAGGCGAGGACGATGCCGAAAGGGGCGACAGTGCTGGACTTTGCATACGACATTCACTCGAAAATCGGGAATCGTGCCATCGGGGCGAAGGTCAATTATAAAATTACGCCGCTCTATGCGGAGATCCATTCGGGGGATCAGATCGAGATTTTGACGTCGCAAAGTGCTTACCCTCAGGTCGAATGGCTCGACCATATCACGACGGCGAAGGCGAGGGGGTATATCAAACAGTTCCTCAAACGAGACGGGGAGAATAATATCCGGCGGGGGCAGGAGCTTTTCGAGGCGGAGATGAAGAAACTCGGCGTGCCGTTGCAGGCGCGGGTCTTTCGGAAGGTCTTGCCGGCCTATCACTCTTCCAACAAGGACGAGTTTTACAGCAAATTGGGGGCGGGAATCATTTCGATCGACGGGCTGGATAAGATTCTGAAGCAGAATGCGGCGAGCAAGTTGATGAAATACTGGACGTTGCAGTTTCCGAATCCGTTCCGTTTTCTGGGCGGGGGAGCGTCGGAGGGGGGACATCGGGAGGAGGAGACGGCGGGGGACGGAGAGGAGTATCGGTATGTGATGGCGGAGTGCTGCAATCCGATTCCGGGAGACGAGGTGGTAGGGTTTAAAGGGGAGGACGGAACGGTGGAGGTGCATAAGAAAAATTGTCACCGGGCGGTGAAGTTGTCGGCGCAACATGGAGAACGGATCGTGCCGGCCAAGTGGTCGAGCGAAAAGGTGATGTCGTATCTGGCGGTGATCGAGGTGAGGGGGATCGACCGGCTGGGGATTCTGTACGACTTGGCGAAGATTATCAGCGGAGAGTTGAATATCAATATCCGGGAGTTGCATGTGCACAGCCATGACGGAATTTTCGAGGGGACGATCAGCCTCTATGTGCGGAACAGCGAAGACCTGAAACTGATTATGGATAAGGTGAAGGCGATCAAGGGGGTCGAAAAGGTGCATCGGACGGAGGCTTCGATGGTGGACTGAGAGCTTGGGGTTTGAAAAAAGATTTTTATGGATACGATTGAAATCATCCAAATTGTACTGGTGGCGGTGGCTATTTTGGTGGGTGCCTCGTGGAATGCGGTGGGGGGAAAGAGCAAACGGACAAGAAAAGAGATCGAGCCGGCGCGGCGCATAGAGCGGAGAATGGTGTCGGAAAGGCGTCAAGAAGAGTCTGGACAGTGGAAGCTCGAGCAGCAACGGGAGTTGGAGCGTCAGGAGGAGTTGAAACGGGCGGTGGCGAGAGCGGAGGCGCGTCCGGTGTCTGTTTCGATGGCGGTTTCGGAGCTTGCGGATGGGGGCGGTGAGTTGAATAGGGGAGCAGAAACGCTGGAGATGCAGCGGGAGGAAGAAAGTTTTGTGGCGGTGGATTTGAAAACGATGATTATTGCGAGCGAATTGCTCAGACCGAAATACGAGGAGTACTAACATTCGATTTAACATAATTAAACTCAAATAAATCATGTCTACGATCTTCAGCAAGATCATCGGGGGAGAAATCCCGAGTTTCAAGGTGGCGGAGGATGAGCGGCATTATGCTTTTCTGGACATCAATCCGTTGGCGGAGGGACACACGCTGGTGGTGCCGAAACGGGAGGTGGACTATCTGTTCGATTTGCCGGAGGAGGAATTGAAGGAGTTGATGGCTTTTGCACGGCGGGTAGCAATTCGATTGCGGGAGGTGATGCCGTGTCGGCGGATCGGAATGGCGGTGATCGGACTCGATGTGCCGCATGCGCATATCCATCTGGTGCCGATCAACGAGGGAGGCGATTTGGATTTCAGTCGACCGAAATTGAAACTGACGCCGGAGGAGTTTCAGGCGATTCAGACAAAAATCCAGTTTTAGACTTCCGGGGATTGTGAGTTCCGTTTGCCACTCATAGAGGCGAACGGGTTTAGTTTTAGCCTTAGCTTTTTGCTAAGGCTTTTTTTGTCGGTTGTATAGTCATGGCGAGCTCGTTTCGAGCTCGCCATTTTTGTTTTTATACCCTCAAAAGGGATTACAGATGTGGAAATATGAGTTGTAAATGTATATGTCACAGTGGAAATTAGGCTGCATTATTTTTGTGTAATAAATATGATATTCAGATTATTATGTATTTTTAATTCAAGCATTGGTTTTATGTTTGTTTGCTGATACAGGCCATAAAATGTCTTAAGGGTGTTCGTCTTCTGTATGTAGTTTATTTAGTATGCTGTATTTTAGTGCGTTGTGAATTTTATATAAACTCAATTTTTTGATTTTATTTTCTCTTGTCGTGGAGGGCAGTAAATAAATCAAGGAGGGTGTCGAGGGAGTTTACAAGGAAGTATTATCTTTGTAAATGCGCTAAATGTTACGAATATGAAAGAAAGATTGGCTCAATTCCTCAAATTAGAGGGGCTTACAGCTGTAAAGTTCGCGGAGATTATGGAGGTGCAACCCTCCAGCATATCGCACTTATTAGCCGGTAGAAACAAGCCGAATTTTGAGTTTATCTCCCGAATGCTGCTCCGTTTTCCCGAGTTGAATCCGGATTGGGTGATCAATGGACTGGGAGAGATGTATAAATCCGTAAATACTCCCAAGAATGATTTGTTTACCAATGTAAATAAAGAGAACATTACAGAAGTAAATCAAGGGAAAATAGAAGAGAAAGCGAGTGTAGTTACTGGTGTAAACGACAAGCAAGATGCAGATAATCATAGTAATATAACACACATAGAGCCAGCAAAACAGTCAATTACAGATGTAAACTATAAAATTATGGCGGATATACCACGGGAGGATTTATCGCACTCGGAAAAAGAGGCTCCGAAAAAAATCGCGCGGGTCATTATCTTTTTTGCGGATGGTACGCTGGAGGATTATCGCCCCGATTAAATCGAAAAAATCGCAGTTAGTTATGTTAAATAATTTGGGCGGTAGATGGTTTTAATGATGTCTCTTTATTTAATTGTTATTTATATTATGTTAAATAATGGTGGGGATAATTTAGGTGTGAAGGCTCAAACCAGCCCTGTCGCTGCAATTGGATTCGTTGGCCGAACACGATTCCACGGTGCGCAAACCGGATAAAATGACGCTCGTGGAGGCGGATGTTTCCGAAACCGGGCAATGGGGAAATTCGACGATACGTTATAGGTTTTTAGGGAAAGATTCGCTATTTTGCGAAAAACCTTCTCGATCGACTCCTCTATATGCCTGCTGTTATGAAGAAAAAAATTGTCTTGGAATATCCTTTTTCCTGTACGCCCGGTTCGCTCTACCGGGCGATTACTACCCCGCTGGGGCTCGGTAGCTGGTTTGCAGACCGGGTCGAGGTGACGGGAGAGCGTTATGTATTTTTCTGGAACAAAACGACTCAGACGGCTCGGATGGTGCGCCAGAAACCGAATGTCTCGGTGAGGTACGAGTGGCTGGACGAGGAGGGCCATGAATTCGAATTCCGTTTGTCGCACCAGGAGCTGACGGGGGATTTGATGCTGACGGTCATCGATTTTGCGGAGGAGGCGGAGGTGGAGGATTGCCGCACGCTCTGGAATGCGCAGGTCGAGAAGTTGAAACGGGCGATCGGTTGTCCGAAAAAATGATAAATTTGTACTCTTAATTGTCTGTCCGCTCTTTGGCGCGATTCTACGGGGGAGAAGGTACGTCATGGAGGGAATTGACGAATAAACCGATGAGGATGAAAAACATATGGATTGCGGTACTTGCCATGCTCGGCGCAGGAATGGCCGGTGCGGCTGCCGACAATCATATCGTCGGTTCCTGGGAGGGGCGACTCAAGGTGACGCCGCAGGTGGAGCTGAAACTGGTGTTTCATCTCGAAACCGATGCGGACGGCAGAGCTTCGGTGACACTGGATTCGCCGGATCAGGGGGTTTATGGGATAGTCGGCGAGGTTGACTGCCTGTCGGCGGATTCCATCCGGGTGTCGGTGAGGCGTATCGGTTTGTCGTATGCCGGACATCGGGAAGGGGACGAATGGGTCGGAAGGTGCACGCAGGGGGCGATGGATGAGGAGCTGATATTGTATGCGGGAAAAGCGGAGGCAGGCCGACCGCAGACGCCGCGGCCTCCGTTCCCTTACGGTACGGAAGAAGTTACCTTTAACAATCTGCGGGATCAGGTCGTTCTTGCCGGAACAGTCACGCTGCCGGAAGGCTGCACGACTGAGACGCCTGCTGTGGTGATGGTGACGGGGAGCGGACTGCAAAACCGGGATGAGGAGATTCTTGGGCATAAACCGTTTGCTGTGATTGCGGATTATCTGGCGCGGAACGGTATCGCCTCTTTGCGGTATGATGACAGAGGTTTCGGTGAATCTACCGGCGACGGGACAAATGCAACGACTGAGGATTTCGCGCAAGACGCAAAGGCGGGGGTGGAATATATGCGTCGGATCGGAAATTTCAAACATGTCGGTATCCTTGGGCATAGCGAAGGGGCTACGGTTGCGTTTATGTTGGGTGCCAAGAACGATCCGGTGCTTTGCGCCGGGCCCGATTTCATTATTGCCCTGGGGGCGCAGGCTGTTCGGGGCGACAGTATCCTGATAGACCAGAGCACGACTGCGTTGGAGCAGGGAAATATGCCCGAACGGGTCGTGTCTGACTATACAGAGGCGTTGCGGAAGGTCTATGCCCTGAAAATGGAGAAGGGCGACGGCGAGGCATTTGACAGGGTGGAGGTTATATGCGCTGGCTGGGAAACAACCCCTGTTCATGCCGCTTTGAAAGAAAATCTGAAGAAAATAGCCGGCGAGCCGAATCCTTGGATCGGATACTTCATCGGCTTTTCGCCGGCCGGGAGTATCGCTGCGACCGACTGCCCGGCATTCGTGCTTTATGGAGAAAAGGATATTCAAATCCGGCCGGATTTGAATATGCCTTCGATGCGACGGCTCGCGCCCAATACCACGATCAAACTCTATCCGGGATTAAATCATTTGTTCCAACAGGCGCAAACGGGGGCTGTGCAGGAATACGGCACGATTGAAGAGACCATCTCTCCCGAGGTGCTCCGCGATATTCAAAATTTTATAACCTCTTTATATGACGTAAGGCTTCGATCCGGAAGTTAGCATTACATGAAGACAGTTTATCGTTTCGTATTGAAAGCTTACGTGGGGCCCATGGTGCTCACGTTTTTTATCGTGATGTTCATCCTCCTGATGCACTATCTGTGGATGCACATCGACGAGCTGGTCGGAAAGGGGCTCGGGCCGGGGGTGATTATCGAGCTGGTGATGTATGCCAGTGCGACGCTCGTGCCGATGGGGCTGCCGTTGGCGACGCTGCTGGCCTCGATCATGACGATGGGGAATTTGGGCGAGAACAACGAACTGCTGGCGCTGAAGGCGGCCGGGATTTCGCTGCCCCGGATCATGAAGCCCCTTATTATCCTGATGATGGTGGTCTGCGTCGGGAGTTTCTTCGTGATTAACGACCTGACCCCTTATTCGTTCCGGAAAATGATCTCGTTGATGCGGGATATCTCCAAGCAGCGGCAGGAGATGAAGTTCCAGGACGGGATTTTCTTCAACGGCATTCCGGATCGGAGCATCCGGATCGGTCATCAGGATCCGGAGACCAACAAACTGACCGATATCCTGATCTACGACAATGCCAAGTACAGCAACATGCAGACGATCGTGGCCGATTCGGGGTATATCCGCATCTCGGACGACAAGAAATACCTGCTGGTGCTGCTCTATAACGGTCAGATTTACGAAGAGAACCGCGATTACCAGTGGTTCGAACAGAATGAATTGAGTCATCACCTGTTCGATGAACAGCAGCTGCTGATTCCGTTGTCGGGCTTTGCGTTCGAGCGGTCGGAGGGCGAGTTCTCGAACCAGAGCGAGACCAAAAACATGCACCAGCTCTCGCACATGATCGACTCGCTGAAACAGGCTCAGGATTCGATCGTTACCCTGTTCGAGCATCGGCTCATCAAGTCGCACATCTTTCGGAATATGGCCTCGATGGAGCTCGATTCGCTGCTGCCGCTGCGGAAAGTTTCGGTGGCCGGGATGCTCGACACGATGAGTGTCGAGGCACGGAACGCGGTATTCACGCAGGCGTCGGCGTGGGCCGAGGAGGCGCGCGTCTATAGCGATTACGAGTCGGAATACATGCGTTATACGTCGCAGCTGCTCTATCGGGCGCAGGCCGATTTTCAACGAAAGATCGCACTACCCTTCTCTATCATGATCTTTTTCCTGATCGGGGCGCCGCTGGGGGCGATCATCCGGAAAGGGGGGCTCGGGATGCCGATCGTGGTCTCGGTGATCTTCTTCGTGGTCTACTACATCATTACGATTACGGGCGAAAAGTTTGTGAAAGACGGGGCGTGGTCGCCGTTCTGGGGGATTTGGGTGTCGAGTTTCATCCTCTTCCCGATCGCGATCTTCCTGACCTATAAATCGACGAACGACTCGGCGATTTTCAATCCGGATGCCTATAAAAAACGGCTGGAGCCGGCGATCGTCTGGGGACGACGGGTGTGGGAACGTTTCAAAGCATTTAAAAATCAAAAACATACATCGAATGAATAGGAGGCTCAATACCATCGAGGAGGCGATCGAAGATTTCCGTCGGGGCGAGTTCGTTATCGTTGTGGACGACGAGGATCGGGAGAACGAAGGGGATTTGATTATCGCGGCGGAAAAAATTACGCCCGAACAGGTCAATTTCATGCTCAAGGAAGCGCGGGGGGTGCTTTGTGCGCCGATCACGCTGTCGCGCTGCGTGGAGCTCGATCTGCCGCACCAGGTGACGGACAATACGTCGGTGCTCGGGACGCCATTTACGGTGACGATCGATAAGCTCGAAGGGTGCAGTACGGGGGTTTCGGCGGCGGATCGGGCGGCTACGATCCGGGCGCTGGCCGATCCGGCTTCGACGCCGGCCACTTTCGGGCGGCCGGGGCATATCAATCCGCTCTATGCGCAGGATAAAGGGGTGTTGCGTCGGGCGGGGCACACGGAGGCGGCGGTCGATTTGGCGCGGCTGGCGGGGTTGTATCCGGCGGGGGCGCTGATGGAGATCATGAACGAGGACGGGACGATGGCGCGGTTGCCGGAACTGTTGCAGTTTGCGGAGAAGCACGGGTTGAAGATTATTTCGATCGCCGACCTGATTGCGTATCGTTTGAAAGAGGAGTCGATCATCGAACGGGGGGCGGAGGCGACGTTGCCGACCGAGTGGGGCGATTTCCGGATCGTGGCCTATCGGCAGAAGAGCAACGGGCTGGAACACATGGCGTTGGTGAAGGGGGAATGGGCGGAGGACGAGCCGGTGCTGGTGCGGATGCACTCGTCGTGTGCGACGGGCGATATCTTGGGGTCGTGTCGGTGCGATTGCGGGGCGCAGCTGCACAAGGCGATGGAGATGGTCGAACAGGCGGGGCGAGGAGTGATCGTCTACTTGAATCAGGAGGGGCGTGGAATCGGTCTGTTCAATAAAATCAAGGCTTACAAGTTGCAGGACGAGGGGCTGGATACGGTGGAGGCCAATTTGCAGCTGGGGTTCAAGGCGGATGAGCGGGATTACGGGGTCGGGGCGAGCATCCTGCATGATTTGGGGGTGCGGAATATCCGTCTGATGACGAACAACCCGCAGAAGCGGGCGGGGTTGGAGGGTTATGGCCTGAAAATCGTGGAAAACGTGCCGATCGTGATCGCTCCGAATCCGCATAATGCGCACTATCTGGAGACGAAGGAACGGGCTATGGGGCACACGTTGGGGTTGTTTGCCAAGGGGGATTAGTGGGGTGCCCCGGGCTTCCGCGACGCGGGACCCAGCGGGGGGTTGGGCACACTGATGAGCGTCGGCGGCTACGGCTACAGCCTTTCATCGCAGGTGAACGCGATTAATGGAGTATGGATGGAATTTCGCCCAACATTGCTCGATCCCAGTTTTACTTTCAGCCGCGCCTACGGTCTTCAGTTGCGTTGCCTCTCGGAATAAACGGGGGCCGAGCAGCCCCGCCCCGGGCAACCGCGGCTACGGCGAGGGCGCGTTGTGGACCGTCGGCAACAGCGGGTACAGCTGGTCGTCCACGTCCTACGGTTCGGGCGACCACTACCGTGGCATGTACTTGAGCTTCAGCGTGACGGCGCTCAGCCCCAGCGACGTGTACCTTCGCGGCTACAGTTTTCAGTTGCGTTGCCTCTCGGAATAAACGGAGAGATGAGAGATACATTTCCACTACATATATAAATGGACGCGAAACAGTTACGGATAGTTTACATGGGGACGCCCGATTTTGCGGTCGAACCCCTCAGACGGTTGGTCGAGGGAGGATACCGCATCGTCGGAGTCGTGACGGTGCCTGATAAGCCGGCGGGACGGGGATTGAAAATGCAGCAGTCTGCTGTCAAACGGTATGCCGAAGAGGCTTTGCCGGGCGTGCCGCTGCTGCAACCGGTGAAACTGAAAGACCCTGAGTTTGTCGCGGCTTTCGAGGCGTTGGAGGCCGATCTGGCGATTGTGGTGGCTTTTCGGATGCTGCCGGAAGTGATTTGGGCGATGCCGAGGCTCGGGACATTCAACCTCCACGCTTCGTTGCTGCCGCACTACAGGGGGGCGGCGCCGATCAATTGGGCGGTGATGAACGGGGAACGAAAGACCGGGGTGACCACGTTTTTGTTGGATCACGAGATCGATACGGGGGCGATATTGATGCAGAGGGAGTTGTCGATTTCGGACACCGATACGGCGGGGACGGTGCACGACGGGTTGATGGAACTGGGGGCAGGATTGGTGGTGGAGACGGTGGAGGCGTTGGCTGCGGGGACGATTCGGGCACAGGCGCAGCTTGCGGATGGAGCCGGTGCGGGTGCACTGAAACCGGCGCCGAAGATTTTCAAGGAGGATTGCCGGTTGGTGGCCGAGGGGAAACGGTGGAGAGACTACTCTACCCGCTCGTTGTACGATAAGGTGCGCGGGTTGAGTCCCTATCCGGGAGCGTGGTGCGATTTTCCGGGATCGGGCGAGGTGTCGGCGCCGAGGACAACGGCTAAAATTCTGGCGGCGCATGGCGAATCTTTTGCGCCTGGTGAGGTGGCGGCGACTGCTGATTTTGAATCCGATGGAAAACACTGGTTGCGAGTGGCCTGCGCAGACGGGTGGCTGTACGTCGACCGGTTGCAGGTGGCGGGAAAACGGGCTATGGAGGTCGAAGAATTTTTGAGGGGATACAGAATTTGAGGGGGAGGATTCCCGAAATTGTAACAAAGCTCAATCCAAATAAACAGAGTTATGGCAATCGTATTTACCATCTTTGTGGGAGTGGTCGTCGGCTTGATAGACGCGCTTCCCATGTTTCTGAAAAAGATGAACCGGGCCAATTGCTGGTCTGCTTTTCTTCAGTATGTGGTGGTCACATTCGTCGTTTTCAATACGACGCTTCCGCAGATAGGCGTAACTCATTGGTTGGTCGGCCCCATTGTGGCTGTTCTGATGGCCCTTCCGATGGTCGTGATGATAGCCAGAGAGGAGAAGAAGGCCGTTCCGTTCGTTTTGGTCAATGCGGTGGTGCTTGGTTTTATCATCTCGGCGATCAAGCATTTCACGGCATCGTTTTTCGCCTGAAAGATGCAACCGGCGAGCGGGTTGTTTATTCAAAAAAGAGAAGTAGCGTTGCAGTTATCGTTTTCATTTACAGGGAGATACAAGAATGTCGGTTAATGCTTGGGTGAAAATCGTAAACGGCCGGGTGGTGACGCCGGGAGGGATTCTGTCGCAGGGGCAAATCATCGTTACGGAGGGTAAAATCGCTGAGGTGACGGAGCGGAATGTCGAGTTGCCGGCCGATGCCGAAGTGTTCGATGCGGAGGGGTGTTATGTGGCTCCGGGGTGTATCGATATGCATGTGCACGGAGCGGCGGGGCACGATTTTTCGGAGGCGACGCCGGAGGCTTTCCGGGCGATCGCCCGGGCGCATGCCTTGCGGGGGACGACGGCGCTCTACCCGACGATTGCGGCTGATTCCGTGGAGGTTTTTCGGCGGGCGATTCGGACGTGCGAGGCGGTGATGACCGAACCGGCTGGCGATGGGGCGTGTATCCTGGGGCTGCACTTGGAGGGCAATTATCTGAATCCGGCGATGAAGGGGGCGCAGCATCCGGATCACATCTATCCCCCGAAGCCGGAAGAATATCACGAGCTGTTGGAGGGGACGACGTGTATCAAACGCTGGAGCGCGGCTCCGGAGCTGCCGGGGGCGTTGGAGTTCGGCCGGTATGCGTCGGAACGGGGCGTGGTGGTCTCGGTGGCCCATACGACGGCCGACTATCCGGCGGTGAGACGGGCTTGGGAGGCGGGATTCACGCATGCCACCCACTTCTATAACGCGATGACGGCGGTGCATAAGGAGGGGGTCTACAAGTACGAAGGGACGGTCGAGGGGATTTATCTGACCGAAGGGATGACGGTCGAGGTGATTGCCGACGGGATCCATGTGCCGCCGGCGATCTTGCAGCTCGTTTGCCGGATCAAGGGGACGGAGCGGGTGGCTCTGGTGACGGATGCGATGTCGGAGGCGTGCTCGGAGGGGGAAAAGGAGGGGATTTGCCGACGCGATTCGAGGCTGATGATCGAGGAGGGGGTTTGCAAGCTGGCGGACGGTTCAGCCATTGCGGGGAGTATTGCCACGGGGATTCGGCTGATTCGCACGATGGTGCGGGAGGCCGGATGTTCGTTGTCGGAGGCGGTGCGGATGGCGGCTGAGACACCGGCCCGCATTATGGGAATTTCGGAACGGAAGGGGGCGATTCGCCGGGGGATGGATGCCGACCTCATCGTATTCGATGACGATTTCGCGTTGCGGAGGACGATGGTCGGAGGGCGGTGGGTGCGAAAATAGGCTTTGCGCCTTTTCCGGAACGCGGTTACTTTTCGTCGATCAGGTAGATCACCTCGCCCGGGCGGTGCATCAGGAAGTTCTCCCGGGCGAAGCGTTCCAGAAACGCACTGTCTTTCAGCCCGGCGATCACGGCGCTGTCTTCCGCGATCTTGTGGATGTAGAATATCTTTTCCTGTTCCAATTCCCGGATTTTTCGATCCAGCTGCCGGCTGTCGAGGTAGTTGTTCCGGTCGAAAAAGACGATCCACGCGACGAATACCAGGGTCGCGCAGATGAAGATGTTCCGGTTGGAGAAAAGTCGCTCGAATTTCATGGCCTGCCGGGCAAAGATACGGTAAATTTCGGGCGGAGTCAGCGATTGAAAACGAAAAACGGATCGACCGGCCCGTGTCCCGAACCGATCGAACGGTCGCGGGCGGCGACGATCGCGTCGTGGATGAAGTCTGTCGCCTTTTCTGCCGCTTCGGCCAAGGGTAGGCCCATGGCCAGATAAACGGCCAGAGCAGAAGATAAGGTACAGCCCGTGCCGTGCGTGTTTCGCGTCTCGATCCGGGCGTGGGTGTAGGCATGCGCCGTCGGATCGCCGGTGGAAAAGAGCGTATCGGTGAGCCGGTCGCCCGTCAGGTGACCTCCTTTGAGCAGGACGGCCTGAGCCCCCATCGCCCGAAATCGTTCCCAAACAGTCTCGTAGTCGTCCGGCGAGGCGATGGAGAGCCCCGTTAGTCGTTGGGCCTCGGGAATATTGGGCGTCATGACCGTGGCTAACGGCATCAGGCGGTGTACGATAGCCTCCGTCGCGCTCCCGGCGGTCAGCACGTCGCCCGAGGTGGCGACCAGTACCGGGTCGAGCACGATGATCGGCGGACGGTACGTTTCCAGTAACTTGGCAACCCGCTCGACCACCTCTCTCGTGCCCAGCATCCCGATCTTCACCGCGTCCGTCCCGATGTCGTCCAGCACGGCGCGCAACTGTTTCTCAACGATATCCGGCGAGAGGAACTCCACATCCGTTACCCCCCTCGTATTCTGTGCCGTCACGGCCGTCAGGACGCTCGATGCGTAGCCCCCCAAGGCCGAAATGGTCTTGATGTCGGTCTGGATACCTGCGCCGCCGCCGCTGTCAGAACCGGCTATGGTCAATATGCGTTTCATGGTCAAAAGTGTTTGAATCCGCTGAAATCCAGCGGTTTTCCGTCGTATCGGATTTCGGCCGGCCCGGCGACGCAGCGTCCGATCACAGCCAAAGGTCGTCCGAACCGGGCCGTGAACCGGGCCTGAAGCTCTTCGAACCGCGCCGGAGCCACCGTCCCCAGCAAAACGTAGTCTTCGCCGCCGGTCAAAGCCAATTTCAAAGGCTTCCACCCCTGCTCCGTGGCCGTTTTTCGCAATCGGTCGGAGACGGGGAGAGACGCCGTGTCGATCTCCGCCCCGACCCCCGATGCGCGCAGAATGTGTCCCAAATCCGAGGCCACGCCGTCCGAAACATCCATCAGAGCGTGCACATCGGCTTCGCGTCCCAGCCACTCCCCTTCGGCCAGATGCGGTCGCGGACGGTGGTGGGCCTCGATCAGGGCGGCGATTTCCGGCGTGGTCGGCAAATCCGCCAGCAAGGCCTGTAATCCGGCTGCCGAGTCGCCCAGCGGCCCCGTGACGACGATCAGGTCGCCCGCCTCTGCCCCGTTCCGCCGCTTGATCCGGTCGTTTTCCGCTATTCCGAGTACTGTGACGTTGACGACGATACCTTGCGGAGAAGCGGTCGTGTCGCCTCCCAAGAGCGGTACGCCGAAAGAGCGGTAGCCCTCAAAAAAACGGTCGCACCACTCTACCCCGACCCCGTCGGCCGGCAGACCGAGGCTCAGGAAGGTGGCCGCCGGCGTGGCCCCCATCGCTGCTATGTCGCTCAGATTGACGGCTAAGACCTTGTATCCCAAATCGTAAGCCGAAATCCGGTCGCGCAGGAAATGGACATTCTCGATCAGCAGGTCGGTGGTGACGACCACCGACCTGTCGTCGCTCCACGGAATGACGGCACAGTCGTCGCCGATCCCCTCCCACCCTGTCGGTATGAGCGGCCGAAAAGCGGCGGCGATGCGGCCGATCAGTCCGAATTCTCCGATTTCGTCGATTTTCATCGCTCTATGCCTTTCCCGTATCGGTTTTCCATCGGCTGACCCGCTCTGCGGCGGCGTCGAATTCCGTCACCAGGCGGCGCATGATCTCCGCCACCGGCTCCACCTCGCGAATCAATGACGCGATTTGTCCGATCTCCAGCTCTCCTTCCGTCAGGTCGCCTTCGAAAATGCCTCGTTTCGAACGTTTTGCGCCCAGCAACTCTCGCAACTCTTCGGCCGAAGCCCCTCGCGCCTCGGCTTCGGCCACACGGCGGTAAAATTCGTTTTTAATCATCCGAACCGGGCTTAACTTCTTCAGCGCAAGCATCGTATCCCCTTCTCCGATAGTCACGCACAGCTGTTTGAAAGCCTCGTGGGCCGACGACTCCGCGGCCAGCGCAAAGCGCGTGCCCAATTGCACTCCGTCGGCTCCCAACGTCATGACGGCCAGCATGCTAGCTCCGGTCGCGATCCCGCCTGCGGCCAGCAGCGGCAGCCCGGTCACCGCCCGCACCTGCGGAATCAGGGCCATGGTCGTAATCTCCTCCCGTCCGTTGTGTCCGCCCGCCTCGAACCCTTCGGCCACGATGGCGTCCACCCCCGCCGCTTCTGCTTTTTGGGCGAAACGGGCCGAGGCCACCACGTGCGCCACGGTAATCCCCGCCTCTTTGAGGCGGCCGGTGTAGAGTGCCGGGTTGCCGCCCGAGGTGAAGACGATCGGTACGCGTTCATCGATCAGCAGTTGAATCACCCGTTCGATCTCGGGGTAGAACAGCGGGACGTTCACGCCGAACGGTCGGCCGCTGTCGGCCAGTGCGGCCCGGGTTTTGGCGATGTGTTCCGCCAGCGTCTCGGGGTGCATGGAGCCGGCCCCCAGCAGTCCCAGCCCTCCGGAGGCCGATACGGCCGAGGCGAGCCGCCAGCCGCTGCACCAGACCATACCCCCCGAAACGATGGGGTGTTCTATCTTAAACAGCTCTGTGACAGTGGTTTTCATGAGGAGGTGAGTTTTTGGATATTTATTGGATAAAGATAAAGCAAAAAATCCATAAATTTGTAGAGTGCAATACCGTTGTCGGCGGGCAACGGAAGGGCTGAAATTTTGTCGGGAACACGAAAAAATGGCTGAAAAAAAGATTATTGCGGTGATTGTCGGGGGAGATTCTTCCGAGGATGTGATTTCATACAAGAGCGGAGCGCAGGTGTGGAGCTGCCTGAACCGGGATGTTTATGAACCCTATTTGGTGGTGCTGCGGAAGGGGGTGTGGCGGGTCAATCCGGTGGACGCGACGCCTCAGGGGGCGATGGTGCCGGTGGATTTGAACGATTTCAGTTTCGTCGATCCGGTACAGCCGGGGGCGGGCGGCAAAAAAAAGTTCGATTATGCGCTGATCGAGATTCACGGGACGCCGGGCGAGAACGGCATTTTGCAGGGGTATTTCGAATTGATGGGAATCCCCTACTCGACTTGTACGCCGGAGGTTTCGGCGCTGACTTTCAATAAGTCGCTCTGTAAGGCGGCTTTGCGGGGGAGGCCGGGGATCAATCTGGCGCGGGAGATCTTGCTGCGGCGCGGCGAGCCGCTGCCGGAGGCGGACGCTATTGCAGAGGAGCTGGGGTTGCCGTTTTTCATCAAACCGAATGCCAGCGGGAGCAGTTTCGGGGTGACGAAAATCAAATCGGCCGATCCTGCGGCGATCGAAGCGGCTATCGAGGCGGCTTTCGCGGAGAGCGATGCGGTGCTCTTGGAGCAGTTCGTCGACGGGCGCGAGGTGAGCTGCGGAATGATGGTGATCGACGGACGGGAGTGGATTCTGCCGGTGACGGAGTTGATCTCGGAGAAAGAATTTTTCGACTTCGAGGCCAAATACGAAGGGGCGTGTCGCGAGGTGACGCCGGCGATATTGCCAGAGGAGGTGGTACGTGCACTCAATACTGCGACGGCGGAGGCGTACCGTACTTTGGGATGCAGGGGGGTCGTGCGGGTCGATTTCATTATCGACCGACGGACGGGAGAGCCTTATTTTATCGAGGTCAACACCACGCCGGGGATGAGCGCGGCCAGTATCGTGCCCCAGCAGTGGCGCGAGGCGGGCCTCACCATGGGCGAAGCGTTCGGAATGATTATCAACGAAACATCAAAACAATAAAACCGTTATGAGTACCAATTACAAGCTTAAGACCGAAGGAGGACTGAAAGCAGGGGCCGAACCGATGGAGATCGTCACCCGGTTCGAGCGCATTCCCACCTACATTGCGGCGACGGCGGAAGAGGGAGCGGTGCGTGTGGCGAACGAAATCGCGGCCACGATCCAGGCCAAAGCGGCGGCGGGAGAAAACTGCGTGCTGGCGTTGACCGCCGGGAAATCGCCCATCGGCGTCTATCGGGAATTGGTGCGGCGGCATAAAAACGAGGGGTTGAGCTTTAAGAATGTCGTGATTTTCACCCAGTTCGAATTCTATCCCATCCAGGCGAACGAACAGCAGAGCTATACCTATTCGTTGTACGAGGAGCTGATCAACCAGGTGGATATTCCGGCCGGACAGGTGCATATGCTGGACGGAACGGTGCCGGCGGAACGAGTCAGCGAATATTGCAAAACCTACGAAGCGGAGATTCTCGCTGCGGGGGGGATCGATATCCTGCTGCTCGGGATGGGCGATCAGGGCCAGGTGGCGCTGAACGAGGCCGGAACCTATCAGAATACCCGCACCCGGATCGTGGCGTTGAGCAATGCGTCGCGCAAACTGGTGGCATCGTCGTTCTACGGGATCGAGAATGTGCCGACGCGGGCGCTGACGGTCGGGATTGCCACTATTATGCAGGCCAAACGCATCATCCTGATCGGTTGGGGCGAGGATAAATCGAAAGTGGCTGTCAAAGTGATCGAGGGGGCTGTGGATGCGGCTGTGCCGGCTTCGTACTTGCAGAATCATACGGATGTCGAGGTGGTGTTGGACGAAGACGCGGCGTCGCAACTCACGCGAGTGGCGACACCGTGGCTCGTGGGGACGTGCGTGTGGACGAACCGGTTTATCCGGAAAGCGGTCTTGTGGCTTTGCCAGAAGGTCAACAAACCGATCCTGAAGGTGACCTATCAGGACTATATCGACAACAGCCTCGGGCAGCTGATCGAAGAGACGGGGTTGACCTACGATAAGATCAATATTCAGGTTTTCAACGATTTGCAGCATACCATCTCGGGGTGGCCGGGCGGCAAGCCGAATGCCGACGACTCGACGCGGCCGGCACGGTCGTTCCCGTTCCCGAAACGGGTGGTGATCTTCAGCCCGCATCCGGACGACGACGTGATTTCGATGGGGGGGACATTTATTCGCTTGGCGGATCAGGGGCACGACGTGCATGTCGCTTACCAGACTTCCGGGAATATCGCCGTGCATGACGATGTGGTGCTTCAGACCTTGGATACGGCGCGCGAATGCGGGTTCGAGGACAAGTACGAACACTTCAAACAGCTGATTCAGAGCAAGGTGAAGGGACAGCCGGAACCGCTCGAGCTCAGAATGTTCAAAGGGGCGATTCGGCGCGGCGAGGCCAGAGCGGCTGACCGGAGTTTCGGCTTGAACGACGATACCAATGTGCATTTCCTCAATCTGCCGTTCTACGAAACCGGTTCGGTGAAGAAAGGGGCGATCAGTCAGGCGGATATCGATATCGTGGTCGCGCTGCTGCGGAAGATTCAGCCGCACCAGATCTATGCGGCGGGCGACCTGTCGGACCCGCACGGGACGCACCGCGTTTGTATCGAGATCGTGCTGGCGGCGGTGAACCAGATCAAAGAGGCGGGGGACGAATGGTTGAAGGATTGCGTGATGTGGCTCTACCGCGGGGCTTGGCAGGAGTGGGATTTGGATATGGTGGACATGGCGGTGCCACTGAGTCCGGACGAGGTGATCAAGAAACGCCATGCCATTTACCGGCACTTGTCGCAGAAGGATATCGTGCCGTTCCCGGGGGACGACAAACGCGAGTTCTGGGAACGGGCGGAAGACCGGACGCAGGCTACGGCTCAGTTGTACGATAAGCTCGGGATGGCGGAATATCAGGCGATCGAGGTATTTGTGAAATACCCGATTTTCTAACCGCTTTTCCGACAGCTTTCGAAACGAGGCCTCCGGGCTGTGCAATCTCTCATCGCAGAGATTCACAGCCCGGAGGCCTTGCATTTACCGAGTGATGGGTGAAAGCTTATTGATCCGATTCGGCTGTTTCTGCTTTGGGAACCGGAGTGAATTGGATGAGGTAATAATCTTCATCCGGTTTCATCATGGCGCCTGTGGCCGCATCGACGCCGAGACCGATTATGCCGCCTAACAGGATATTGAGCAGAGATGCTGCATTGAAATTTTTGTAGACAGTCAAATTTGTTTTTTCGTACCCTGACGCTTCTGCTGTTACCTCTGTTTTTCGGAACCCTCGTTTTATTTTGGTTCTATACGGGAAAGATACGTGAGTGTGTTTTTGTCCGTCGATGGTCAGCGTGGCGGATTCTACCGGTACATTGCTGTTGAAAGTGACTTTGGCGCGGGAACCGCAGAAGATGGTGGCGCATGACGAACAAACGAGACATGTGGCTGTACATAACAGCAGAGAAGAGAGTTTCTTCATGGTAGTGGTGATTTGATGACGTTTATGATTCTTCGGTAAATGCCGGTTTGCGGGTTCGGCGAAGAACTCAGGGGTCAAAAAAAGACGTAGAGCCTCCGCCATACGTCATCAAGGCTCACCACAAGCCTCCTTATTTTATGGGGCGACTCTACGCTATACTATGCGTAGTGTACTCAACAAATAAGGATTCGGTTTGCTCGTGTTCGTTTCGAGGTGGTGATTCTGATGACGATTGAGCAAGATATGTCCGGACGGGATTCTTCGGCGTCCGTTTGAAAACAAAGATAGGGAGTTTATTCGGGTTTGGCAAAAGGATGAACGTGGAGGAGGTATAGAGTGTCCTGATGTCAAAAAATTAGACAGTCGATGTCTAATTTTTTGACATCAGTCGGACGGTGTGTATTCTGTAATAATTTGTTTATCAGTGAAATAAATAGTTTGGTATGGTTTCGGCATAACCCGGAGTATCTCTATAAATTCTTGATTGACCATGAAGTTGATTTTACGAAATTTGCTGACCGTCTTGCGACGCTTTCGGCTGGCCTCGACGCTCAATATCCTGGGATTGAGCGTAGCCTTTGCCGCCTTTACGATCATTCTGATGCAGGTGAGCTACGACCGCTCGTTCGACCGGTTCCACCCGAAGAGCGATCGGATTTACCGGGTCGAGGTGAGCGGGGACAGCACACAGTACAATGCGATGGTGGGACGTAAATGGGCCGAACTGATCGAAACCCGCTTGCCGCAGATCGAGGCGATCGGCCTGCGGATGGAGTATGGGACGATCGGGAATCTGGCCAAGGTCGAACGCAACGGCGCGGTGCAGGGCTTCCGGGTCGATGCCCACCTGGTTCATCCGGACTTTGCCGAGATATTCGACTTCCGGATGGTTGAGGGTCGGCGCGAGGTGTTGCAGGAACCGGGACAGGTACTGATTCCGGAGAGCATGGCGCGGAAGTTCTTCGGCTCGGAGTCGGCCGTCGGACGGTCGATCACCTTCACCAGCAACCACGATACGCTGATGACCGTCGGAGGCGTCTACCGCGATTTTCCGCGGAATACGCTGGTGCAGAACGTCGTCTACAACGGGATCGACCCGCTGGCCTGGTGGCCGTGGGACGGCTGGCACTTCAATTATCAGTTGTATGTTACCCTCGCGGAGGGGAGCGATCCGAAAGAGGTCGAACGGCAGTTGTTGAACGAGGTGCTCCACTCGCCGGATATTCCGGGGTGGATTCGGGCTTACAAGGCCGTGCGGCTCCATCCGCTGGCCGACCTGCATTATGCAGCCGATACGCAGTACGACTCCGTGCCGAAAGGGAGTCGGGCCACGACCTCTGTGCTGCTGGCTATCGCGCTGCTGGTGATCGGGATTGCGGCGGTGAATTTCGTCAATTTCTCCACTTCGCTCGTGCCGCTTCGGATCAAGAGTATCAATACGCAAAAGGTGTTCGGTTCGTCGGTCGGGATGCTCCGCACGGTGCTGGTCGGCGAGGCGGTGGGAATCGCGCTGCTGGCTTTTCTCGTCTCCCTGCTTTGGGTCTATGCCGTCGGGCAGACCGGTTTTACGGCCTTCTTCGATGCCGATATCGCGCTGGGGGCTGCGCCGGATATCGTCGCGATCTCGTTTGCGGTGGCTCTCGGCGTCGGGCTGCTGGCGGGCATCTATCCGGCTTTCTATGCTACGCGTTTTCCGCCGGCGCTGGTGCTTAAAGGATCGTTCGGGCTCTCGTTGCGGGGGCGTGCCCTGCGGACGGTGTTAGTCGGAATGCAGTATGTGATCTCGACGGGGCTGATCATCGCGGCTTTCTTCATGCAGCTCCAAAACGGATACCTCCGTACGCGCGATACGGGTTACGATACGGAGCAGGTGGCGGTGCTCGAGCTGAACGAGGCGCTCACCCGGGAGAACCGGACGAGGCTGGTGAACCGCCTCAAGGAGAGTCCGCAGATCGAGCACGTGGCTTTCTCGCAGTTCCTCTTCGGCACGGGCGGGGCGCAGGCCAACGAAACGAAGCTGGGTGGCGAGACGCTCCGATTCGCCTACCTGCCGGTGTCGCCCGAGTTTCTGGACGTCATGCGGATTCCGGTCACCGAAGGGCGCGATTTTCAGGAGAATGACCTGACCTCCGATCGGATGCACTTTATTATGAACGAAGCCGCGCGGCGCATGTATCCGGTGATCGAACCGGGACTCGATCTCGGGGGCTACGGCGAGGTGGTCGGAATCATGCCGGACATCAATTATCAACCTTTGCAACTCACCAGCTCGGGAGCTTTCTGTCTGAGTGTCGAGCCGTTGAGGGGGCGTTATGTCTCGGCTCTGCCGTGGACGTATGTCCGGATCAACGGCGATGTGGAGCGGGCGGTGGAACATATCCGCCGGACGGTGGCCGAGTTCGATCCTACGTATCCGGTGTCGGTGCAGTTCTACGACGAGGTCTTCAACAGTGTCTACCAGAAGGAGCGGAAGACGACGGCGCTGATTACGACTTTCTCGTTGTTGGCGGTGGTGATTTCGCTGGTGGGTGTTTTCGGGCTGGTGGTCTTCGAAACCCAGTATCGGCGCAAGGAGATCGGGGTGCGGAAGGTACTGGGGGCGACGGTGAGCGAGATTCTCGGGATGTTCAACCGGAAGTTCGTGCGGTTGGTGTTGATCTGCTTCGTAGTGGCGGTGCCGTTGGCGTGGTACGGGGTGAGCAAGTGGTTGGAGGGATTCGCCTACCGGACGCCGGTTTACTGGTGGGTTTTCGCGGTGTCGCTGTTGATTGTGCTGACGATTACGCTAGCTACGGTGACGGTTCAGAGTTGGCGGGCGGCGACGGCGAATCCGGTGGATGCGTTGAAGACAGAATAAGTGCGGCGGAGGCGCGATCAAAAAAAGCAGGGAGCACGCTTGCGATAAAGCGTGCTCCCTGTTGCTGTCCAGAAGGTTGCGGGTAAACTACCGCAGAATAGATTTTCCGTACCAAGCCTCCGGCGCGTCGAGCCGCAACAGATCCGCGATGGTCGGCGCGTTGTCGTATTTCATCACGATGCGGTCGATTTTCTGTCCGGCCGGAATCTTGGGCCCGATGACGATATAGGGCACCTGCATCTCGCTCATGGTCTTGCCGCCGTGTCCCGTTCCTTTTCCGCCGTGGTCGGAGGTGAAGATGACGGCGGTCGTCTTCATATCCATATTCTCCCGCACGCAGTCATAGATGACGCCCACCAGCGAATCGACTTTTTGGCAGGAGGCGATGTATTCCGGCGATTTCCATCCGCGTGTGTGTCCCGTGTGATCCGGTTCGCTGATGTACATAAAGGCCAGCGTCGGTTGTTGTTCTTTCACGAAGTCGCAGAAGAGTCGGGTCGCTTCGTCATCGTCGTCGCGAGTCGCCCGGACGAAGTCGACGGCCTCTTTTTCAAACAGATAGCCGATCCCTTCCCACGAATAGACCACGCCGGTCACCGCCTCCGGCCGCTGGTCGCGCACGACGCTGAAAATCCCCGGAAACATCCCGTATTTGGTGGTGCAGATCGGTTCCACCTCCGGGGTCTTGCTCCCCCACTCGGTGAATCCGTGCATCTCGGAGCCGGCTCCCATCAGCAGGGTGGCCCAATTGATGGCGCTCGACGAAGGCAGTACGCTCCGCGCTTCGGTGGTGTAAGAGCCCGCTTTCATCATCCGTTCTATGTTGGGGAACGCACCGGGATTTTGGGTCAGTATCTCAGCGCTGAAGCCGTCCGTACCGATCAGGATGACGTGTTTCACCTTCGGTGCCCGTGCCGTGGCCGACTCGGCCGTCAGAGAGGCCCCTCCGACGAATGCGGCCGTCAGAAAGAGAGCGATTGTCTTGTTTTTCAGGAACATATAGGTTGAATTTTGGGTTAGTCGTTCTGTTCACATGCGGAAAAATAGGGTCACAATCCCCGTTTCTGCACCGCTTCGGCGAGCTGGCTCAAAGCGCGTTCGAGCACCGACCGCGGTGTGCCGATGTTGAGCCGTTCGAAACCGGTGCCCTCGGCTCCGTAAATGGAGCCATCGCCCAAGCCCAGCCCCGCCTCTTCCACGAGGAAGCGGTTGAGCTCCTCCTGAGTCATCCCCCAGGCGCGGAAGTCGAGCCACATCAGGAAGGTCGATTCCGGTTTGTAGCACTTCACCGACGGCAGCTCCTTCTGTATGAATTCATAGACGAAATCGACATTTTCCTGCAAGTACTCCAGCAACTGGTTCATCCACTCGTCGCCCTGCTCGTAAGCGGTCTGCAAGGCCACGGCACCGAAGATATTGCCATTTTCGATATGGATTTTGTCCACTTCGGTCTGATAGGCGGCGCGGCGTTCGGCATTCGGAATCACGGCTGCCGCCGTAGAGAATCCGGCTACGTTGAAACTCTTGCTCGGCGCGATCAGGGTCACCGTCCGATTGGCCAGATCGTCGTTCAGGGCGGCGATGTGCAGGTGCCGATGGGGCCGGAAGATGAAGTCGCAGTGGATTTCGTCCGAAATGATCGTGACGTCGTGTTTGCGGCACAACTCGCCGATTTTCAGGAGTTCGCCTTTCGTAAAGACCCGCCCGGTCGGGTTGTGCGGGTTGCACAGAATCATCGCGCGCGCCTGCGAGAGCTTGGCGTCCAAATCTTCGAAGTCGATCCGGTAGCCGCCGCAGCCGCCCTCCCCTTCCGGATCCTGAATCAGCGGGTTGTTCAGCACCTTGCGTCCGTTGTTCCGGATGGTGTTGGCGAACGGGTGGTAGACCGGCGGCTGGATAACGACGCCGTCGCCCGGCTCGGTGCAGCTGAGCATGGCGAAGGTCACCCCCGCCACCACGCCGGGCGAAAAGGCGATCCACGACGGGTCAATCTGCCATTCGCTTCGTCGTGCCATCCAGCCGCAGATCGCTTCGTGGTAGCACCGGGGACGGAAGGTGTAGCCGAAAATCGGATGTTGCATCCGTTTGTGCATCGCTTCGACGATGAAGTCGGCCGTGGCGAAGTCCATGTCGGCGATCCAGAGCGGAATCACCCGGTCGGTGCCGAAAATGGTCATCAGGTCTTCGTATTTTTCGCAGGCGGTGCCGCGGCGGTCGATGCAGGTGTCGAAGTCGTATCTTTTCATGGTTCGTTGAAAATGCGTACAAATTTAGAGAATAAGGGGTATCTTTGCAACGTTTTCAGCACTGTTTTGCAAGTATATTATGGATCAAAAGCATACGAATAAGAAGCGTCCGTTCGGCGGACGCGACGGCCGGAGCGGTCGTTCTTTCTTCCGGACGCGGCGCGAGGAGGCGTTGCGCAGCGAGGAGGAGGCCGAAGAAGAACGCGGAGACGAACGGACGGAGGGGCCGGTGTTCAAGGATTTTCGGAACGACTTCAAGAAGAAGGGGCCGAAAAAGGAGTTCAAACAGAAAGAGTTCGGCTCGCGGCGGGATGCGACGCGGAGCGAGGAAGATCGTCCGGAAGGGATGAAGAAACGGGCGTATGACTCGGATAAACGGCAGCCCTACTCCAAGAACAATAACAACAAGAAGCAGGCCTATTCCGATAAGCGCTCCTCCGACGAGGGGCGGGAACGCAGGCGGCGGTATGAAGAGGCGGCGCAGGCGATGCCGGCGGAGATGCGGCTCAATCGGTTTATCGCGATGTCGGGCGTCTGTTCGCGGCGCGAGGCGGATCAACTGATCGAGGCGGGCGAGGTGACGGTGAACGGGGTGCGGGTCGATCAGCTGGGTTCGAAGGTGCGGCCGGGAAAGGACGAGGTGCGGCTCAACGGGGAGTTGCTTAAGGGGGAGAAAAAGGTCTACATCATCCTGAATAAGCCGAAGGGGTATGTGACGACAGTGGACGATCCGCATGCGGATCGGACGGTGATCGACCTGTTGAAGGGCGCGTGCAAGGAGCGGGTCTATCCGGTGGGGCGGTTGGACAAGAATACGACGGGGGTGCTGTTGTTGACCAACGACGGCAATCTGACCAAGGAGCTGACCCATCCGAGCTACAATAAAAAGAAGATCTATCACGTTTTTCTCGATAAGCCGTGCAGCGAGGAGGATATCGAGAAATTGACCGCCGGGATCGAGCTGGAGGACGGGCCGATTCGGGCCGACGAGGTGAGCTGGGTGGAGGGGAATATGCGCGAGGTGGGGGTGGAGCTCCATTCGGGGCGCAACCGGATCGTGCGGCGGATGTTCGAAGCGCTGGGATACGAGGTGGTGAAGCTGGATCGGGTCTATTTCGCCGGTCTGACGAAGATGGGGCTGCGGAGAGGCTTCTGGCGTTATCTGACGCCGAGGGAGGTGGGGATTCTGAAGTCGAACGCTTACGAGTAGAAAGTTGCTGAAAATAGGTGTGATTTCAATTGGTTTTGGGTGTTGTTTTATCTTGGGCATTTTAATTTTGTTGTATTAAATAAGAGGTATATATGATTCCTAAGTATTTGTATCATTATACATCTTGTGAAACTTTAGAAGCAATTTTTAAATCTCGTAAAATTCGGTTTAATCGCTTAGATCGGCTGAACGATAAATATGAAGGTTTTAATGTTATTGAAGATGAAGATCACCAATACCTTAGAAAATGTATTTATGTTTCGTGTTGGAATGCTGAAGAGAAAGATATGATTCCGTTATGGAATTTATATGCTGAATTTAGAGGTTTAAGAATTAAATTACCGACTAATTTATTTAATATCAAGAATCAATGGGAACAAGTAGAATTGTCGGATTCCTTTGTACTTGCGTCGGTTATCGACCCTATATTGGTGGACGCAAAAATTTCAGTACCGAATGATGAGTGGGATAAATGTCGTATTGTTGATAAAGTTATCGGACCTGTTCGGGTTGAGTATGTAACTAATTTAGAAGATATTTGCCGGAATGCGATTTCGCAAAAAAAGGAAAAAGGAAGTAAGGATTCATTTTTGATGATTGAAACTCGATTATCTGAGTTGGGGTTGAAGAAAATTGAAGACTGGGCTTTTGAAAAAGAATGGAGATATGTGATTCAGGGTTTAAAAGCAGTGAAGATTTGTGGATCTAAACAAATAATTGAACAGTTCGACAGGATGGTCATTTTGCCTGATTATATTGATATTCCGTATAGGCCCGAAGCTATGCAAGGGATAGAGATCCTGATAGGTCCGCTTGCAAATGATGGAGTTCAAAAGGAAGTCGAAAATTTGCTAAAGCGTTATGAAATTAAGGGGAGTGTAAAACGTAGTCCGTTGAAAATCGCTCTGAAAAATAAATAAAATAGATGTTGTGTATCAACTTTTGTTAGAGTTGATAGTTGTGTTCTGTTTTTCGAACTTAGGATGATCAAAGTGTGAGTTGGGGTTGTTACATTTTTGTAAGAGCTGTTGAGGTTATTTTACACGATTCTTTAGGAACGACAGGATCACCGTAAAATAGACTTCTTTAATTTTACTGCTTGTGCAGTTCCTGTCCATGTTCTTGTGTCTTTCTTGGTGTATCCTGAATCACACGCTGTGAGGTATACACGTAGGTGCTTGTTATCTTACTCAATATTGTTTCGTTTTGAACGGTTCTTATCCCAGAACCGACTATCTCTTGCTATAATTCAAATCGAATGGTGGCATTAGTGCTGCATTCCACTGCTTTATTAGGGCTTTGCCTAGTTGGGTGTCAGAGTAAAGTTTCAACACTATGACATCCGACTAAGCAAAGCCTAGAATGTCGTCTTGCACGATTGGGGGTGATAGTGGGTAGGCGCATTCGAATTAGTCGTAGGTATTGGCGGCTTACGAGTTTGTCGGAAAAGGAATTTGGCGGGGGCATAAGGTTTAAAGCCATTTTTTGAGTTCCGACCAGGCGGCGAGCTTCCGCTCGTACGACCACGAGGCGTTGGCCGGGCTGGTGGACGGCAGGGTCAGCACGGCCCTCCCCTCGCCTATCGTGTCGAGACCGATGTGCTTCTTGAAGAGCCGGAAAGCAGGGCCGCCGTTGAAGGCCACGGCCCGGATCGAGGGGTGGGCCGTCAGCAGAGCCGGTATGTCGTTCGGGGCCTCGTCTACGATGTGGCTGTCCAGACTCCCCGCCCGGCGGCAACTGTGACACACGTCCCACAGGGCGATTCCGGTGCGGCGCAGCAGGGCTAATTTGTCGGCATAGCATTCCGGCACATCGTCTGCTCCGCCCAATGCGGTTATGATGCGCCAGAATGCGTTGTGCGGAAAGCCGTAATACTCTTGTTTGGCGAGCGATGCGACGCCTGGCATCGTGCCGAGGATCAGAACTCGGCTCGTCGGGGTGACGACGGGGGCGAAACTATGTAGGATTTCCATTATTTTTGTATCGGGGCCTTGTGGGGCTCCGTTGGACGAAATTATGAAAAATCGGGTAAAGAAGACCGTTCCGGTCTTGGAAATGAGTTGCGCCGTCTGTGCGGCGAGCGTGGAGAGCACGGTGAGGGCGTTGCCGGGGGTCTGCGAGGCGTCGGTCAATTTTGCGGCCGGTACCTTGGGGGTCGAATACGATCCGTCCGAGATCACTCCCGAACAGATGCGCGAGGCGGTGCGGGTGATCGGTTACGACCTGATTATCGACGAGGAAAATGCTGTCGAGGCGCAGGAGCGGGAGCAGCGGAGGCACTATCGGGCGCTGCTGCGGCGGACGCTTTGGGCCTGGGCGTTGTGTGTGCCGTTGATGGTCGTGGGAATGGGGTGGATGCATGCGTCGTGGTCGCCGTGGGTGCAGCTGGGGCTGACGGTGCCGGTGCTTTTCGTCTTCGGGCGCGGATTCTATGCGACGGGGTGGCGGCAGGCCAGGCACGGAAAGGCCAATATGGATACGCTGGTGGCGTTGAGCACCGGTATCGCCTTTCTATTTAGCCTCTTTAATACGCTGTTTCCGGAAGTGTGGCGGGTGCACGGGTTGGAACCGCATGTCTATTACGAGGCGGCGGCGATGATCGTGGCTTTCGTCTCGGTGGGCAAGTTGCTCGAAGAGCGGGCCAAGGGGAGCACCTCGTCGGCTATTCGGGGGTTGATGGGCTTGCAGCCGAAGAGGGCGCGTCTGGTCGGGGAGGATGGGACGGAACGGGAGGTGCCGATTGCGCAGCTCCGGCCGGGCGATCGGATCGCAGTGCGTCCGGGCGACCGGATTCCGGTGGACGGACTGGTGGTCGAGGGGGCTTCGTATGTGGATGAGAGTATGATCAGCGGCGAGCCGCTGCCAGTGTCGAAAAATCCGGGCGATGGAGTGTGGACGGGGACGATTAACCAGCGCGGCGCGTTCGTGCTGGAGGCGCGGGCGGTGGGTGCGGAGACGGTGCTGGCGCGGATTGTGGAGATGGTGCAGCTGGCGCAGGGAAGCAAGGCGCCGGTGCAACGGATGGTGGATCGGGTGAGCGCGATTTTCGTGCCGACGGTCATCGGCATCTCGCTCGTGACGTTCGCGGTGTGGATCGCTTTCGGGGGCTGGGCGAATTTGACTTATGCCCTGTTGGCGGCGGTATCGGTGCTGGTGATCGCCTGTCCGTGCGCACTGGGGCTGGCGACGCCGACGGCGTTGATGGTGGGGATCGGTCGGGCGGCCGAACGGCAAATCCTGATTAAGGACGCGTTTGCGTTGGAGAATATGTGCCGGATCGACACGGTGGTGCTGGACAAGACGGGCACGCTGACCGAGGGGAGACCGGCGGTGACGGAGTGGCTCTGGCTGGCTCCGGAGGCTGCGCGCGGGCGGTTGCAGGCTGTTCTGCTGGGGGCGGAACTGCGGTCGGAGCATCCGTTGGCGGCAGCTGTGGTGGCGGCGCTTTCGGAGGCTGGGATTGCGGCGGCGGAGGTGACCGATTTCCGCAGCCTGACGGGGAAAGGGATTGCGGTGCGGGGAGAGGACGGCGAAACGTATTGGGTCGGAAGCCGGACGCTGGCTGCGGAGTATGGAGCGGAGGTGTCGGAAGAGGCGGGACGGCAGATCGAGGCGTGGCAGGCGTCGGGAAAGAGCGTGATCGGATATGGACGGGGGGCTGAGCTGTTGGCGGTGGCGGCGATCGCCGATCCGGTGAAGCCGACTTCGGCGGAGGCGGTGCGGGAGTTGGAGCGGATGGGGATCGAGGTGCACATGCTGACGGGTGACGGGCGGAAGACGGCCGAGGCGGTGGCTCGGGAGCTGGGCATCGGGCATCTCCGGGCGGAGGTGCTGCCGGACGATAAGGAGCGATACGTGCGGCAGTTGCAGGAGCGGCGTGTGGCGATGGTGGGCGACGGGATCAACGATTCGCAGGCGCTGGCGCGGGCGGATGTGAGCGTGGCGATGGGGCGCGGGACGGATATTGCGATGGATGTGGCGATGGTGACTTTGATGAGTTCCGACCTGGCGCGTTTGCCGCAGACAGTGCTTTTGTCCCGGCGGACGGTGCGGGCGATTCGGCAGAATCTCTTTTGGGCGTTCATTTACAACCTGATCGGGATTCCGCTGGCGGCGGGGGCTTTGTATCCGGCTTACGACATCCTGCTGAGTCCGATGTGGGCGAGCGCGGCGATGGCGTTCAGTTCGGTGTCGGTGGTGCTCAACAGCTTGAGGCTCAAGTGGAGCCGGTTTTAAAACGGATCGGAATACTTTCGGCTGTCGAACGGCCCCGCCCCGGGCGATCGCCCCGCACACTCAGGCACGTTGGGCAGTGTAGGCTATCTCGGATACTGCTATTCTTCATCGGCGGAAGGCAGCAATGGAGTCAACCTGGCTTTCCACGCGACGGCACTTGGTCCCAACAACGCGAGCAGCCGCGGCCTCGGTTTTCAGTTGCGTTGCCTCTCGGAATAAACGGACTGCGTGAAAAGCCGAGACTACTCTACCCTAAAATCTGAAGATTAATTTTTACATTTACATAAAATGACGATTCATAAATTCAAAACCAATGCGAAATGCGGCGGGTGCGCGGCTGCCATCGGCGCTGCGCTGGAGAAAAATGGAGTGGCGACGGGGGCGTGGTCGTTGGACTTGACGGGGCCGGATAAGGTGCTGACCGTCGAGAGCGATTTGACGGCGGTAGACATTGTGCGTATCGTGACGGAGGCTGGTTTCCGGGCCGAGCTGCTGGAACGGTAGGTGCGATATGGTCGAGCAAGTGGTTTTTACCCTCCGAGCGCGGGCACGCGGCTTTCATTTGATTACCGACGAGGTGATGGCTGCGCTGCCTGCGTTGCCGGAAGCGGGACTCCTGCATCTGTTTATTCGCCACACGTCGGCGGCGCTGACGATCAACGAGAATGCCGATCCGGATGTCCGGGTCGATTTGGAAGCGATCTTCGATCGGCTGGTGCCGGAGCGACAACCCTATTTTCGGCATACGCTCGAAGGGGACGACGATATGCCGGCTCATGCCAAGGCGTCGCTCGTCGGGTCGGGCGTGACGGTTCCCATCGCAGGCGGGCGGCTGGCGTTGGGGCGGTGGCAGGGGATTTATCTGGGCGAATTCCGAGACCGGGCGCAAGAACGGGAGGTGGTTGCCACCATCGTGAGATAAGACGCGAAAATATGGAATTGACATCGGTGACAGAGGTGGAATATCCTGCCTTGATTGCTTTATGGGAGGCTTCGGTGCGGGCGACGCACGATTTCCTGTCGGAGGCGGATCGGCTGTTCTATCGAGAACGGATGCCGGGGTATCTGCGGGCGGTGCGGTTGGTAGCGGCACGGGACGACGGAGGGCGGATCGTGGCTTTTCTTGGGACGGCGGGGGCGACGGGCAGTATCGAGATGCTTTTCGTCGCTCCCGAGTGGCGTGGGCGGGGGATCGGCGCACGATTGGTACGCTATGCGGTCGACGAACTCGGTTGCAGCCGGGTGGAGGTCAATGAACAAAACACGCAGGCGGAGGGATTTTATCGTCGGATGGGGTTCATCCGCAGGGGGCGATCGGATTTTGACGGAGAGGGGAAACCGTATCCGATTTTGCAGTTGGAACTGGCTGACGATGAGGAGGGTTTTCGAAAATAATCGAATGATATGAATTTGACGATTCTGTTATTGCTGGCTCTGAGTCTCTGTTTTGACTCGTTTGCCGTATCGCTTTCGTGCGGGATGGCGGTGCAGAAGGAGGGTGCGGTGCGGGGGCGGATGTTTCGTTTTGCGGTGGTATTGGCTGTGTGTCAGGGCGTGGCGCCGCTGATCGGATGGACGGTTGCGGCGAATTTTCGGGCTGCGATCGAAGCGTATGACCATTGGGTGGCTTTTGTGCTGCTGGCGGTGTTGGGCGGGAAGATGATTTTCGACGCTTTCGGAACGGACGAGGGGGAGGATGGCGGCGAGGCGGAGCAGCTGTTCGGTTGGGGGCGGAATGTGACGCTGGGGATTGCGACGAGTATCGATGCCGTGGTGGCGGGGGTGGCGATGGCGATGTTGCCGCTGACGATCGTGCCGAGCGATTCGCAGTGGATCAATATGTTGGCGGCGGTTTTGGTGATTGCGGCGGTGACGCTGACGGCTTCGTTGGCGGGGTTGCTGCTGGGGCGACGCAGTCGGGATCGGATCGGTTGGCGGGCGGAGCTGGTCGGCGGGGTGATTTTGGTGTTGATCGGCGTGAAGGTGCTGGTGGAACATTTGACGGAATAGATACTCCGTTTATTCCGAGAGGCAGCGCAACGGAAGACCGTGGGCGCGGGTGTCAGAAGTGGTGGTGTCGAACCATGACATGCCGAAACTTGCACTTATGCCATAAGTATCTTTGGCAGAACAAGACCAGTGGGAACCGCTGCCGCCGATGAGTCTAAACGCGCCGTCCGTGGGGTGGCGGAAGCCCGGGGCGCGCCCACAGGGCGTTTTACTGGCAGCCTCTACCCTAAATGCCTCTGCCTCCCATTTATTCCGAGAGGCAACGTAACGGAAAACCGTGGGTACGACCGTGCGTATGGCTGGGATTGAGCCATGTTGGTTTGAAGTCGAGCCAAAAACAGTGGGAATTGTTGAACGAAGCAGAGTAGCTGTACCCGTATCCGCCGGGACCTACCAGTTCACCATTGGAACGTTCGCGGTAGCCCGGGGCGGGGCCCGATGAGAGGTAAGCAAAAGGAGGTAAAAATTCGAATGACAAAGTAAAACATAGAAAAATGAGACGTTTTTTCATCTGTTTGGTCGGCCTGCTTTGGGGAGTAGGCCTTGCCGCTGCGCGAGAACTCAAAGTATTGCAAATCAATATCTGGCAGGAGGGAACGGCTGTACCCGGCGGTTATGACGCACTGGTCAGCGAGATCGAGTATGCCGATGCTGATTTCGTGATGCTCAGCGAGGTGCGGAACTACAACGGCACCCGTTTTTGCGACCGGATCGTCGAGTCGTTGCGGGCGAAGGGAAAGAACTACTATTCGTTCAAAAGCAAAGATTCGGGGCTGTTGAGCCGCTTCCCGATTTCGGACAGCGTGACGATCTTTCCGGAGAAAGACGACCACGGGAGTATGTACAAATTGGTTGCTACCCTGCCGGAAGGGCAAAAGGTGAGCGTCTATACGACCCATCTGGACTATCGGAATTGCGCTTACTATCGGGTGCGGGGATACGACGGGAGCACGTGGGCGGAGTTGCCGGAGCCGGATACCGACTTGGCGAGCATCCTGGCGGATAATGTGGCGTCGCAGCGGGACGACGCGATCCGGTTGTTCTTGGCCGATGCGGCCCGGGATGCGGCGGCGGGCCATCTGATTTTGCTGGGAGGCGATTTCAACGAGCCGTCGCATTTGGACTGGACTGAGGCGACGCGCGACAGTGCCGATCATCGGGGAATGGTGGTGCCGTGGACGGTGACGACGCTGCTGGACGGAGCGGGATACGCGGATGCCTATCGGGTGAAATATCCGAATCCGGTGACCCATCCGGGCTATACCTATCCGGCGGACTGTCCGGGGGCGGAGATGCGCCAGTTGCTGTGGGCGCCCAAGGCGGATGAGCGGGAGCGGATCGATTTCATCTTCTACCGGCCGGACAAGCGGCTGAAGTTGCGGGAGGTGACGATTTTCGGGCCGCGGGGCTCGGTGCAGCGGGGGAGGCGGATGGTGGAGCATTCGCAAGACCCGTTCCTGCTGCCGGCGACGGATAACTGGCCGACGGATCACAAGGGGGTGCTGGCGACTTTCCGGGTACGGTAATTCGGCAGTGAAAAAATTAGAGGGGGTGGGATTTCCTAAGGAAATTCCACCCCCTCTCGATTGTCGGGGTACCAGGATTCGAACCTGGGACCCCCTGCTCCCAAAGCAGGTGCGCTAACCGGACTGCGCTACACCCCGAACGTTGAATGTGGCGTAAAGATAGTGCTTTTTCCTGCGCTGACCAAACCCGAGGGCGGTTATTTGTTCAGCATAGCGATCGCGGTCTCGTGCAAAGCCGGTGCGGAGGCGATGATAGAATCGCCCGTCTCCGGCTCGCCGCCGTAGTAATCGGTAATGGTTCCGCCGGCTCCGCGAATCACCGGAATCAGGGCGGCGATGTCCCACCGGCTCATAATCGGGTCTACCAGTATATCGGCCCGGCCCGTTGCCAGCAGGCAGTAACCGTAAGCGTCGCCCCACGTCCTCAGGAGTCGGCATTCGCGTGCCAGCTCTAAAAAGGAGGGCAGGTTCCGATGCAGTTCGATGTCGAGCAGGTCGGTGGTCAGCAAAGTCGCGCCGGCCAGCGAGTCACAGTCGCGCATCCGTGTCGGCACGCCGTTCCAAAGCGCCACCCGGTTGTCGCCCACGATCAGGTCGTCCAGCAACGGGTTGTAGATGGCACCGTAAACCGCTTTCCCGCCGACCATAACGCCGATCAGGGTGGCGAACAGCGGGACGCCGTGGATGAAACTTTTCGTGCCGTCGATCGGGTCGATGATCCATTCGACCTGCGATTCGGTGTCGGGCGAGGTCGCCGGATGCGTGCCACTCTCCTCGCCCACGATCGTGCCGCCCGGAAAACGGGTTTCGATCTGCGAGACGATATACTGTTCGATCTCTTTGTCCGCCAGGGTCACCGGCGAGCGGTCGGATTTGTACTCCACTTGGACGCGACCGATGTATTTCTCGACCGTCTCCCGAATCGTCGGGGTCAGCGAACGGACGAAATCCGAAAATGCTTCGAATGTGAACATAGTACTATGGAATGTGCATGAATTTATGGATCTGGAGCGAGATGTTCCACCGCGGATCGGCTTTGGCGTACTCCACCAGCACCGGAACCATCTCTTTGCGCCGGCTCCACTCCGGTTGCAGGTAGAGGCGGCAATGCGTCGAAACCCGTGCGGCATTCTCTTCGGCCCATTGCAAATCCTTCTCGGTCTCGATAATGACCTTGAGTTCGTCCGCCCGCAGGAGTACTTCGGTCAAAGGCGGTTGTTGCCGCTTCGGCGACAGGCAAACCCAGTCGATTGCCCCCGTCAGCGGATGGGTGCCCGAGGTCTCGATGAATATCTCCAGCCCCTGCGCCTTGAGTGCCGCGGTCAGCGGCTCCAGCGGATAGAGGGTCGGCTCTCCGCCCGTAATCACGATGGCCTGTGCCGGCAAGGCCGCTGCCCGCTCGATAATCTCGGTCACCGGCGTCGGCGGATAGAGCCGGGCGTTCCAGGTGAATCTGGCGTCGCACCACCGGCACCCTACATCGCATCCGCCCAATCGGATAAAATAGGCCGGTTTACCCGCGTGGTATCCCTCGCCCTGAATGGTGTAGAAGTCTTCGACCAGCGGCAACAGGCGGCCGCCGTCCAGAAGATCGTCCATATGCGTGTGATCTGTCATGTTATTCGTTGTCGCAAACGGCATAGAGCGCCCCAAGATTCCGCCCGGCCCCGTCGTAGTCCATCCCGTAGCCGACCAGAAAGAGGGGTTCGGTCTCGAAAGCGGCGTAGTCGATCGGAAGCAGGCGCGCCTTTTCTGCCTGTGGGTAGTAGACGCTCGGTTTCAGGAGCAAAGTCGCCACCCGTACACTCCGCGCTCCGCGCTCACGGAGCATGTGGTACAGCGTGTCGATGGTTCTGCCCGTCTCCACGATATCCTCGGCGATCAGCACGTCCCGCCCTTCGACCGCCGCCGTCATGGGCACATCGACCGATACGGTTCCCGACGAGGTCATGCCCGCGCCGTATGAGCCGAGTTTGACGAAAGCGACTTCGAACGGCCCTTCCAGCTGTCGGAACAGCTCTCCGGCAAAGACGAAAGCGCCGTTGAGGGTGACCAGCAGCAACGGCCGTTCGGCGTCGGCATAGTCGCGGTTGATCGTCGCGGCAAGGTGCGAAATCGCGTTCCGGATCGCGTCGCCGGAGAGGTAGGGCCGGAAACGGCGGTCGCGGATCGTTATCGTTTCGGTTTCGGAAGTCACTGCGGGTGGAGGCGTTTTGCCGAAAAATTTATACTTTCGCAAAAATACGAAATAAATACCCTATTCCTATGCAACCGAAAGTTTCGATTATCATGGGCAGCACGTCGGACTTGAAGATCATGTCCGAGGCGGCCAAATTCTTGGACGAAATGGGCATCCCGTTCGAGATCAATGCCCTCTCGGCGCATCGCACGCCGGATCTGGTGCTGGATTTCGCCCGGAACGCTCATACGCGGGGGGTGAAGGTGATCATCGCGGGTGCGGGCGGCGCGGCGCATTTGCCGGGGGTGGTCGCTGCGCTGACGCCGCTGCCGGTGGTCGGGGTGCCGATCAAGTCGTCCAACTCGATCGACGGGTGGGACAGCATCCTCTCGATGTTGCAGATGCCGTCGGGCATTCCGGTGGCTACGGTGGCGCTGGACGGGGCTAAGAATGCGGCGATTCTGGCCATGCAGATCATTGCGACGGGCGAACCGGAGTTGCAGTCCAAAATGCTGAAGTTCAAGTCTGAGCTGGCGGACAAGATTGCGCAGGCTAATAAAGAGCTGGCCTCGGTGGAGTTCAAAAACCGGGTACGGTAGGCGGACGGAGGTTGATTGGGAAAGAGAGCGGCGCTTTTCGTCCGTCCGGCGAAAAGCGGTCGATTTTGCGCGAAATTTGCTGGAATGCGCTGTCGGGAGCGGGCTCGCTCCATGGAAAATCAACCGAATGTAACGCATGGAATCGAATGTAATTTCAGCTTTTGTACTCACGCTGCTGGCCGGTCTCTCGACGGGGATCGGCAGCCTGATCGCTCTGTTGGCCCGGCGGACGAATCGGCGTTTTCTGTCGTTTGCGCTGGGTTTTTCGGCGGGGGTGATGATCTATGTGTCGTTTGTAGATCTTTTTCCGCAGTCGATGCGTATCCTCGGCGAGGGCTATGGCGAGCATTGGGGAGGGGTGGCGACGACGGCGGCTTTTTTCGGAGGGATTCTGTTTATCGCTCTGATCGACCGGCTGGTGCCGTCGGTGGAGAACCCGCACGAGGTGCGCAGTGTCGAAAGTATGCGGCTGGAGTTGCGGAATCGGGACGGAGGGCGGCTGGCCAATCCGAAGCACATGATGCGGACGGGGCTGATGACGGCGCTGGTGATCGGGATTCACAACTTTCCGGAGGGGATCGCCACTTTTATGGCGGCGCTGGAGGATCCGCGGATGGGGCTGGCGATCGCCGTGGCGATTGCGATTCACAACATTCCGGAGGGGATTGCGGTTTCGGTGCCGGTCTACTATGCGACGGGGAGCCGGAAGCGGGCGTTTAAATTTTCGTTCCTCTCGGGGTTGGCGGAGCCGGTGGGAGCGGTGGTCGGGTACCTGATTTTGGCGCCGTTCTTGACGCCGGAGATGCTGGGCTATATCTTCGCGGCGATTGCGGGGATTATGGTCTATATCTCGCTGGACGAGTTGCTGCCGGCGGCGCATGAGTACGGCGAGCACCATGTGGCGATCTGGGGGTTGATTATCGGGATGGCGGTGATGGCGGCGGGTATTGTGGCGTTTCATTAACGAAAAAGGTATGGGAAATCGGGTGACACGGTGGTGGGAGGGGCGTTCGATGAACGAAAAACTGATGTATCTGTTGATCGTGGCGCTGGTGGTGGGGATTGCGACGCGGTGGCGTTTCGTGTTCGGCGAGGCGGCGGAGGCGTTTCGGCATATTTTCGGGCGGTAAGGCTTGAAAAATGTGTGGTGGGGGTGAATCGGATTCAAAATTCTAATGGTTTACGAATGAAAAAATTGTGGTGGCTCTGCTGCGGGATGTGGGGCACAGGGGCTCTTTGCGCGGCAGAAACGGTGCCGGAGAACCTGATCCGGATCGGGACGGAGCGAACGGAGCTGATTCTCCGGGGCGACGACGATCGGCGGCTTCGGCAGGCCTATTTCGGCCCCCGGCTGGCGAACGAAAGCGATTTGGCTTATTTGTCGAAGGCTCGGGGTGGTGGACGGCCTCCTGACGCGTTATCCGGAGATCGCTTACTTCAAATGGGATTGCAACAGCCCGATCACCAACATCTACTCGCCTTATCTCGGGGCGGACAAACAGTCGAACCTCTATGTCGACTATGTGCGGGGCTTGTATCGGGTGCTCGACCGGGTGGCGGCCAAGTATCCGACTCTGCCGATGATGCTCTGTTCGGGTGGCGGGGGACGGACCGATTACGAAGGGTTGCGCTACTTCACGGAGTTTTGGGCGAGCGATAAGACGGATCCGGTGGAGCGGATTTTTATCCAGTGGGGCTACTCGTATCTCTTTCCGGCCAAGGCCACGGCGGCGCACGTAACGTCGTGGGGAAAGCAGTCGTTGAAGTTCCGGACGGATGTGGCGATGATGGGGAAATTGGGATTCGATATCCGGGTGGATGAGCTTTCGGAGCCGGAGCGGGAGTTTGCGCGGGCGGCGGTGGCGAACTACAACCGACTGAAACCGGTGATTCTCGACGGAGATCTCTATCGGCTGGTGTCGCCTTACTCAGGCGAACATTCGGCGGTGATGTATGCCGATAAGGGGCGGGAGCGGGCGGTCGTCTTCGCTTTCAACCGCAATCCGAGGTTCTCGGCACCGATTCGGAATGTGCGGCTCGATGGGCTGGAACCGCAACGCATTTACACGGTGCGGGAGATCAACCGGATGCCGGGTGCGCGATCGGATTGGGGGGACGATGGGCAGCGTTTTTCGGGCGACTATCTGATGAAGGTCGGTTTGCCGCTCTTCTCGGGCGCGCACCTGACCAGCCGGGTGGTGGAGGTGGTGGCGACGGGGATCGATTGGAACGGGCTGTGTTCCGAATGAAATAAGCGAAACGATGAAAAAGATTTTTGTGATCGATTGGGTGTTGATTCCGGCTTTTGCCTTGTCGTTCTTCACCGTACTGGGATTGCATGCGGCAGGGTATGGACATCACCACGGAGGATGGCATGTGTGGACTTTCCTGCACATCTTGACGAGCCTCGCGTTTTTGATTGCGGTCGTGTTGCATGTGACGACGCATCAGGCTTGGTATCGTGGGATTGTCAGGGGCGGAATCGACCGAAAGAGTAAGTGGACGGCAGGATTGTCGCTGCTGTTTCCGGGTCTGGTGATTACGGGGCTTGTGCTGTTCGGTGTGAAAGGGATGCACTCGCCTGTCGGACTGTGGCATTACAAAATCGGAATCGCCACCGGTGTGGTGGCGATTGGACATGGGATTGTGCGGTTCCCGATTTTGCGCCGGTCGCTGAACCGGTCGAAATCTTGAGATTCAGGCGGGGGGGGGGGCGAAGAGTTACTCCGCCTTTTTCACCAACTCCATCCCTTTGCGCAGAGCCGCCTCGTTGGCCGGTATCATCTTGTGTGCCCGCTCCGGCAGCGAGTGTCGGAGGCCTTCGATGACATTTTCGATCGTCACCAACGGCTTGATTTTCAGAAAAGCTCCCAAGACGAACATATTGAATACCTTGGCATTCCCGCTCCGGGCCGCTTCGACCGCCGCGTCGATGGTATAGATATCCAGATCCGTTCTGCGCGGCGCCCGGGTGATGCCGTTCGGGTCGTAGAGCAAAGTCCCGCCCGACTTGATCGACTCTTCGAATTTGTCTAACGACTGTTGGTTCAGCACGATTCCCGTGTCGAACTCCTGCAAGACCGGCGAACTGATCTTCCGGTCGCTCAGAATCACGGTGACGTTGGCCGTCCCGCCCCGCATCTCCGGCCCGTAGGATGGAATCCAGCTCACCTCCTGACCCTGCATCACGCCCGAATAGGCCAAAATTTTGCCCATCGACAAAACGCCCTGACCTCCGAAACCGGCTATAATGATCTCTTCTTTCATAGTGTGTCGTTATTTTTCAACAGCCGCCCCTACTGAGGTCGTGTCTTTCAAATCCCCCAACGGGTAGGTGGCGTGCATGTTCTCTTCCATCCACCGATTGGCCGCCACGGGCGACAGTTTCCAGCCCGAATTGCAGGTCGCCACGATCTCGACAAAGGAGAATCCTTTGTTATTGATGGAATTCTCGAACGCTTTTTTAATCGCTTTCTTCGCTCGCCGCACATTGGCCGGAGAATTGACGCTCTGCCGCGTCACATAGGTCACCCCGTCCAGCAAAGCGAGCATGTCGGCCACTTTGAACGGATAACCGTTCAGCTCCGGCGTCCGTCCCATCGGCGTGGTGGCGGTCTTCATCCCCAACAACGTGGTGGGTGCCATCTGTCCGCCGGTCATCCCGTATATCGCGTTGTTGATGAAGATAATCGCAATGTTATCCCCCCTATTCGCCGCATGGATAGCTTCGGCCGTCCCGATGGCCGCCAGATCGCCGTCCCCCTGGTAGGTGAAGACGAGTTTGTCGGTGCAAAGCCGTTTCACGGCCGTAGCCACCGACGGCGCCCGTCCGTGCGATGCCTGAATCCAGTCTATGTCGATGTAGTTGTACAGAAAAGCCGCACATCCCACCGGCGTAATCCCGATGGCTTTGTCTTCTGCGCCGAGCTCGTCGATCGCTTCGGCCACTAACTTATGCACCGTCCCGTGCGAACACCCCGGACAGTAGTGCATCGTGGCGTCCAGCAACAAGCGCGGACGGTCGTAAACCCGATTGGCGTCGGTTTCGGCTATTTCTAATATAGGTGTCTCTGCCATAGCTTACAATCCTCCGGTTTCAGTCATAAATTGCTTGAGGGCTTCGTAGACTTCGCGCGGCGAGTGGATGATCCCTCCGGTACGTCCGAAGTGTCGCACCGGTATTTCGGCGTTCCCCACCGCCATCCGCACGTCTTCGATCATCTGTCCCATACTCAACTCCACAGAGAGGAACCCTTTGGCATGCTGTGCCGCCCGCCGGATCGCTTCGCTCGGGAACGGGAATAGGGTGATCGGACGGATCAGCCCGACCTTCAATCCCGCTGCGCGTGCCTCTTCGACTACCTTGGCGCAGATCCGCGACGAGGCGCCGTAAGCCACCAAAACATACTCCGCATCGGAGACCTCCATCTCTTCGACCCTCACCTCTTCGCGCTCCATCCGCTCGTATTTCGCCTGCAACTTGTGGTTGTGACGCTCCATGGTCTCCGGATCGATGTAGCATGACGTCACGATATTCCGCTCTTTCCGGTGTGCTCCCTTGCCGATGGCTGCCCACGGACATTCTTTACGAATTTCTTCCTCGGTGCGTCTGGGTTTCTGCGGGCTCAGCCGCACTTTCTCCATCATCTGCCCGATCACGCCGTCAGCCAGAATCATGGCCGGATTCAGGTACTTGAAAGCCAGTTCGAAAGCTAAATCCACGAAATCGTTCATCTCCTGCACCGAGTTCGGCGCCAGCACCGGCATCCGGTAGTCGCCATGCCCCCCACCCTTCACAACCTGAAAATAGTCGGCTTGCGACGCCTGAATCGTCCCCAGCCCCGGCCCGCCGCGCGATACGTCGATCACGACGCACGGCAGCTCCGCGCCCGCCAGATAAGAGAGCCCTTCGCACATCAGCGAGAGTCCCGGGCTCGATGTCGAGGTCAGGACGCGTTTCCCCACCGACGCGCCTCCGTAAACCATATTGATCGATGCTACCTCGCTCTCGGCCTGCAATACGACCATGCCGGTGGTCTCCCAAGGCCGCAGTTCGGTCAGTGTCTCCAAGACCTCCGACTGCGGGGTGATGGGGTATCCGAAGTAGCCGTCAGCCCCGCACCGCACGGCGGCGTAGGCGAGCACTTCGTTCCCTTTCATCAGTTTGATATCTTCCATCTCTTATGCTTCTTTTTTCTCGCGGTAAACGACGATGCAGCTGTCCGGACATACCACGGCACACCCGGCGCATCCGATACAGGCGTCGGGAGCTGCCATATAACAGTAGTTGTACCCTTTGGAGTTGACTTGCGGGTTCAGTTCGATGGTTTGTGTCGGACAGGCCTCGATGCAGACGCCGCAACCTTTGCAACGTTCGATGTCTACGACGATCTTTCCTTTTATTTTGGCCATGGCGTATGTTCTGGAGTTTGTGCCCAATACTAACGTACAAATGTACGCGGAATGTTGTTCGGCACAGGGGCTAGTTTGAGTTCGGATACGGAGGCCAAAAGCATAAAAAATAGGGTAACGATCTGTTACCCTATTTTTTAAGGATCGACTTATTTCGATATCCAAACTTCTGTGCGTCGTTCTATTCGTCGAGCGAGTGGATCACCAGTCCCGACCGCAGTTTCGGTTCGAACCAGGTGGTTTTCGGCGGCATGATATTTCCCGTATCGGCAATGTCGATCAGTTGTTTCATCGAGACCGGATATAAAGCGAACGCCACGGCCATCTCCCCGCTGTCCACGCGGTCGGCCAACTCCTTGAGGCCCCGAATCCCGCCGACGAAGTCGATACGTTTGTCTGTCCGCAAATCCTTGATTCCAAGGATTTTGTCTAATACCAGATTCGACAGGATCGTGACATCCAATACCCCGATCGGATCGCTATCGTCGTAGGTTCCGGGTTTGGCCTTGAGTTCGTACCACTCCCCTCCCAGATACATGGCAAAGTCATGTAATTCAGCCGGTTTGTAAATCTCTTTGCCTTTTTTCGTCACGATAAAATCGGCTTCCAAAGCTGAGAGGAGTTGCGCCGGCGTCAAACCGTTCAAATCCCGCACCACCCGGTTGTAGTCGATGATTTTCAGCTGGTTGTCCGGGAAAATCACTGCCAGAAAGTAGTTGAATTCTTCCGTACCGGTATACGTCCCCCCGGCTTTGAGAAGAGCCTCCTTTTTTTCGGCCCCTACCCGCGCCGCGGCAGCGGTACGATGGTGTCCATCCGCCACATACAAAGCCGGAATTCGGGCGAAAATTTTCGTAATCCGCGCAATCGTCTCCGGATCGTCGATCACCCAAAATTTATGTCCGAATCCGTCCCCCTCGGCAACGAAATCATATTCAGGCGCTTTCGAAGCCGTAACTTGGCGGATGATGGTATCCATCTCATCCTGTGCAGGATAGGCGAAAAATACCGGTTCGATATTGGCGTTTTGGTTCCGCACGTGGATCATGCGGTCTTCCTCCTTGTCCGGTCGGGTCAGTTCGTGCTTCTTGATCTTGCCGTCGACGTAGTCCTGAAAATGGCACGCCGCCACCAAACCGTACTGCGTCCGTCCGTCCATCGTCTGGGCATAGACGTAGTAATGTTCCTTGTCGTCCTGCACGAGCCAGCCGTTTGCTTTCCACGTTTTAAAATTGGCCACAGCTTGGTCGTAAGCCTGAGTGGAGTGTTCGTCGATGATCGGGTCGAAGTCGATTTCCGGCTTGATGATATGGAGCAGCGATTTCTCTCCCGCTTCCGCCTTGGCTTCTGCGGAGTTCAGCACGTCGTACGGGCGCGAAGCCACCTCTTTGGCCAAGGCTGCCGGCGGCCGTATTCCCTTGAAAGGTTTGATCTGTACCATAAGTCTATTTATTCACCTGAAATTTAGTCACTCCGTCTTTCAGGAACGACACGATCTGCCGTGCCGCCGCCAATCCGGCATTCACGTTGGCCTCTGCGGTCTCCGCTCCCATCTTTTTCGGGGTGGTGAAGAAGCGTTTGCCGAATTTCTCGGTCAGCTCGGCTGCGGTGTCCGGCAAAATGTCGGTGATATATTTCAAGTCTGTCCGCTCTTCGAGAGCCTTGGCCAAACCCGCCTCGTCGATCACCTCTTTGCGTGCCGTGTTGACGAGTGTAGCGCCTTTCGGCATGGACATCAGCAGGTCGTAGCCGATGGAGCCCTTGGTCTCTGCCGTCGCCGGAATGTGCAGCGACAGGTAGTCGCTATTCCGGTACAGTTCGGCCACGGACGAAGCCATCTTTACTCCGTCGTTGGCGAAGATGGTCGGATCGGTAATGAACGGGTCGTAGGCAGATACCTCCATCCCCAATGCCTTTCCGTAACGCGCCACGATCCGGCCCACGTTCCCGTAAGCGTGGATCCCCAGCCGTTTTCCGTTGATCTCATGTCCCGTCCCCGGCGTGAACTGGTTCCGAGCCATGAAGATCATCATCGCGATGGCCAGTTCAGCCACTGCATTGGAGTTCTGTCCCGGGGTGTTCATCGCTACGATCCCGCGTGCGGTGCAGGCCGCCAGGTCGAGGTTGTCATACCCTGCCCCGGCCCGAACCACGATTTTCAACTTCGGCGCTGCTGCAATTACATCTGCTGTCACTTTATCCGACCGCACGATCAGCGCGTCGGCGTCCGCGACGGCGGTTTTCAGTTCGTCGACGGAGGTATATTTTTCGAGTAAGGCGCACTCGTATCCTGCTTCGCGGGCAATAGCTGCGATGCCGTCGGTGGCTTGTTTCGAAAATGGTTTCTCGGTCGCTACTAATATCTTCATAACAAATCGTTTAACGTACATTTATTGTCATTGATTTACCGCCTCGAACTGTTCTTTTTCTGAAGAAAAAGAACCCAAAAGACTTTCGACGGATTCACGAAGAATGAGGACTGCGGAGCCTAAGGCGTAGCGTAGCTATCACGAAAGTTCTTTGCGCCGCTTTCTTACAAGAAAGCGGCAGTTCCAACCGACACAAAGAATACAGTTAAATGTACTGTTTTTCGAATTCCTGCATGCAGTCTACCAGTGCCTGGACACTCTCCTTCGGCATCGCATTGTAGAGCGAAGCACGGAAACCCCCTACCAGGCGGTGACCCTTGATTCCCACCATGCCGCGTTCTTTGGCGAAATCGAGGAACGCACTCGGTTCCAAATCCTTGTGCGCGTCGCTGTAAACGAAGCAGACATTCATCAGCGAGCGGTCTTCCCGTGCCGCAGTGCCCGTGAACATCGAATTGCGGTCGATCTCGTTATAGAGAAGCGCCGCTTTCTCTTCGTTCAGTTTCTGGATCGCCGGAACGCCGCCGATCGACTTGAGCCACTTCAACGTTTCGCGTACCACGTAGATCGGGAACACCGGCGGCGTGTTGAACATCGATCCGCCCTCCACATGCGTGCGGTAGTCCAGCATGGTCGGAATCGGTCGCGAAACCTTGCCCAATATGTCGTTGCGGACGATAACGAAAGTCACCCCCGCCGGCCCCAGATTCTTCTGTGCCCCGCCGTAGATCAGGCCGTATTTCGACACGTCCACCGGCCGCGAAAGAATGTCCGACGACATATCCGCCACGAGTGTCACCGGCGAGTCGATGTCGGTCTTGTACTCCGTCCCGAAGATCGTGTTGTTGGTCGTGATGTGCAGGTAGTCCAGATCCGTCGGAATCGTGTATCCTTTCGGAATATACGAGAAGTTCTTGTCTTCCGACGAAGCCACCGTTTCGACCTCGCCGAACAGTTTGGCCTCTTTCAGCGCCTTTTTGGCCCACACCCCGGTATTGATATACCCGGCTCTCTTTTCCAGCAGGTTGAACGGCACCATGCAGAACTGCATGCTCGCCCCGCCGCCGAGGAACAGTACGCTGTACCCTTCCGGGATGTGCAGCAGCTCTTTGAACAGCGCTACCGCTTCGTCCAGCACCTCTTCGAAATCCTTGGTGCGGTGCGATATTTCGAGCACCGAAAGCCCGATACCATTGAGGTCCAGTACGGCTTTGGCGGCGTTTTCGACCGCTGCGCGGGGCAGGATCGAAGGCCCGGCGGAAAAGTTGTGTTTCTTCATATCGAGTTTGTATTTCTTAAGATGTACGCCTGTTCGGGTGGCCGGAAGTCCGGCGGATAGAAAGCCCAAATATCGGAAAATATTATCCAATCGTGAAATTTTCAAGGGGATTTTGTTCCGGGGCGAGGCGCCGGGAGCTGAGGCCCGAGGGAAAAATGAGAAATTCGCGTTATATTTGCTCGGTATAAATCAGTGAATCGTTATGGTAAAGTCGATGACCGGCTACGGTCGTGCCGAACGGCACACGAAGCAGCGCAAAATAATCGTCGAAATCAAAAGTCTGAACAGCAAACAGTTGGATATGTCGGTGCGGATTCCGACCCTGTATCGGGAGAAGGAGTACGACATTCGCAATACGGTGGGTAAGGCGTTGGGGCGGGGAAAGGTAGACCTCTGCGTCTCGTTTGAGAACCTCGGAGGGGTCAAGGCGGGGTGCGGCGGGACGATCAATGCGGCGTTGTTCAAATCCTACTATGAGCAGCTCGTGCGGCTGCGGAGCGAGGTGGGCGATACGAATGGAAACGAACCGCTGATGACGGCGGTGTTGCGGCTGCCGGAGGTGATGCAGACTGAGATGGTGAGGGTCGATCCGGAGGAGTGGACGGCATTGGCCGAAGCGGTGAACGAGGCGGTGGAGAACCTGAACCGGTTCCGGGAGCAGGAGGGTGAGGTGCTTATCGCAGATCTCCTGAAACGGATCGATACGATTGAGGAGTTGGCGGCTCAGATCGTGCCGCTCGAGGGGGAGCGCATCGAGACGGTGCGGGCGCGGTTGAGGGACAATCTGGAGGCGTTGCAGGTGAAGGTAGACCATAACCGGTTCGAGCAGGAGATCATCTACTACCTCGAAAAGTTCGATATCACGGAGGAGAAGGTGCGGCTCAAGCAGCATTGCGACTATTTCCGGACGGTGGCCCGGGAGTCGGAGGGGGTGGGACGCAAGTTGGGTTTCATCGCGCAGGAGATCGGACGCGAGATCAATACGACGGGCTCCAAGGCGAACCATGCGGGGATTCAGAAGCTGGTAGTGCGGATGAAGGATGAGTTGGAAAAGATCAAGGAGCAGTTACTCAACCTCTTGTAAAAAACGTTTCGAGCTATGGGCAAAGTCTTGATATTCTCGGCACCGTCGGGATCGGGTAAAACGACGATCGTTCGGCACCTGTTGGAGCGCTTTCCGGAGCTGGAGTTTTCGATTTCGGCCACGTCGCGGGCGCCGCGGGGGGCGGAACGCGACGGGGTGGATTACTACTTTATGGACGACGCGGAGTTTCGGGCGCGGGTGGAACAAGGCGAGTTCGTGGAGTGGGAGGAGGTCTATGCCGGAACGTGTTACGGGACGTTGAGGGCCGAAATCGACCGGATTTGGGATCGGGAGCATGTGGTGGTCTTCGATGTCGATGTCGTGGGGGCGTTGAATATCAAAAAGTTGTTCGGCGATCAGGCTTTGTCAATCTTCATCATGCCGCCGTCGGTGGAGGTGTTGCGGGCCCGGTTGGAGGGGCGCGGTACCGACTCGCCGGAGGCGATCGAACGGCGGCTGGCCAAGGCGGAACAGGAGATCGCCTATGCGTCGAAATTCGACCGGGTGATTGTCAATGACGACCTGGAGACGGCTTATGCGGAGGCGCGGCGGGTGGTCGGCGATTTTCTGGCCGGGCGATGAGGCGGAGCGGAGAGAGGCGAATCGCGCTCCTGATGGGGTCGTTCAATCCGGTGCACGGCGGGCATCTGGCGGTGGCGCGGTATGTGTTGGAGCGGGAGCTGGCGGAGGAGGTGTGGATGGTGGTGTCGCCGCAGAATCCGTTGAAAAGTCCGGAGGAACTGGCTCCTTTTGAGGATCGGTTGGAGATGGTGCGGTTGGCTTTGGAGGAGATCGGCGAGGCGCGGCTCCGGGTTTGCGATGTGGAACGCGATCTGCCCTACCCTTTTTACACGATTCACACGATCGAGTATCTGCAACGTCTCTATCCGGATATGGTATTTACGATTCTGGCGGGCAGCGATATTGCCGCCCAGTTGCCGCGGTGGCATCGGTCGGAGGAGTTGCAGCGGCGGGTGCGTTTTCTGTTCTATCCGCGGGGCGGCGGGGCGGCGTCGCCGGAGATGGCGCAGGCACCGCAGTTCGAGATCGATTCCACATCGATTCGGCGGGCTTTGGCGGCGGGCGAAACGTTGGCCGAAGGGGTGGTGCCGGCAGTGGTGGAGGCTTATACCCGTGAACGGGGATTGTACGGGGCCGGAGTGTCGGCGGATTTCTATTTCGAACGGGGACGATCGTATTATCGACAGAATGATTTCGGTCGGGCGCTCAACGATTTCAACCGGGCGTTGGAGTTGGAGCCGGGGCATACGGCGGCGCGGGAGATGCGCGATATGACGGAGGCGATTTTCAACTTCCGGAATTTTGACCTCTATAATCCGTGAGGGATATTTTTGCTATAAAGCGGCGCGGGGACATTTCATGAATGAAATGTCCCCGCGGTTTTTTAGTATGGTGTCCGGTCGTTCTGTTCGGTGAAATGGAGTTTCGAGGTGTCGAAACCGCGTTGTCGTGCCACATCGAGCAGCTGTTGCGTCGTTTCTTGTGACAGTTGCGGTTGCCGGGAGAGAATCCACAGCGTTTTGTGCCGTTTACCCGCCACGAGGGCGTATTGGTAGTCCGGATCCAAGGCCAGAATGTAGTACGGTGCGTAGAAAGGCCCGAAGAAGGAGACTTTCAGAAAGCCCGGACGGACGGGGTCTTTCGGCGCTCCTAATTTCGCCTTGCCCTCTGCGGTGACTGTCGGGCCGTCGGGCGAACCGCGCCGACCGGTGTTCACGATTCGTATCTTGCCGTCCGACCGCAAACTGTATTCGGCGGTGACGGCATACATATCACGTTCGAACCGGTAGTCGAACCGGGCGATTTCGTACCATTTTCCTAAATAACGCTTCGGATCGAAGCCGGTAATTGTTTCGTATTCCATTGTTCGATAGTTTATTAAGGGTTTGTACCGAACGTCGGAAACATCAAGAAGCGTGCCTAAATCGGGCGGGTCTTCTCCGCCAACCAGGCGCGCTCCTCGGGCGTCAGCCGGGGTGAGAGTCGTTCATACACCGCGGCATGATACCGGTTCAGCCAGTCGCGCTGATCGGCGTCCAACGTCCCGATTTCGACAGCCCGCAGCGAGATGGGGCACAAGGTCAGCGGTTCGAACCGCAGAAAACCGGTCGGACACCCCTCTTCCGTCACCAGCGTCAGGTTTTCGATTCGTATCCCGTGCCTCCCCGTGAGGTATAATCCCGGTTCGCAACTCTGTACCATGCCCGGTTGCAAGGTCACTGGATTTTCGTTCATCCGGATCGACTGAGGCCCCTCGTGTACGCACAGGCAGTGCCCTACCCCATGCCCAGTCCCGTGCAGGTAGTTCTGCCCGGCTTTCCAAAGGTAACGGCGCGCCAGCACGTCCAACTGAGCGCCTCGTGTCCCGACCGGAAACTGCGCGGCGCTCAGGTCGATCATCCCCCGTAAAACGGCGGTATAATCCCTCTGCTGCTCCTCCGTGGGCGTGCTGAAATGATAGGTGCGCGTGATGTCGGTCGTCCCGAACGGGTATTGGCCGCCGCTGTCGATCAGCAGAAAACTGTCGGTGCCGATCGCCCGGTCGCTCTCCTCGGAGACGGCATAGTGTACGATTGCCCCGTGCGAACCATATCCGGCAATGGTTTCGAAACTTTCGCCGCGGAAATCGGGATCGGCTGTCCGAAAAGCGTGCAACCGGTCGGTGATCTCCCGTTCAGTAGGCCGTCCGCCCGCTTCGACCGTCTGTTCGAGCCACCGTTCGAACCGCACCAATGCCGCTCCGTCCACCTCCATGGCTCGTCGGAATCCGTCGATTTCGGTCGGATTCTTGACGGCTTTCAGCAGAGCGGTCGAGCTGTAAGGCGTTGTCTCCTCTTCGATTCGAGCTCCGGCAGCTTCCAAAGCGGCGTAATGAAACTGATCCAGCCCCTCCGGATGTACCACAACCGGTCGATTCGCCAGCGTAGCGAGGTAGGCGTCGAAAGCCTCGTAAGCCCGTACTTCCACCCCCTCGGCAGCCAATTGTTCCCGTTCCCGCGGGCCGAATCGTTCCGGTGCGGTGAAGAGCAGCGCGCGTTCCGGTTCGACCGACAGATAACTGATGACGAGCGGATTGTATTCGATATCTGTGCCCCTGATATTCAGTGTCCAGGCAATCTCGTCCAGCACGGCGACCAGCCGTACCGCCTCCTCTGGCTTTCCGTCGCCCAGTGCCCGGATGCGCTGCAGTTTCGAGCGGGTCGATTCGCCGCTGTATCGTTCCTCTAAAATCGTGGCCGGTTCGGCCGGAATGTCCGGTCTTCCGTCCCAAATCGTGTCGAACGGATCGGAGCAGTCGACCAAGGTCATTCCCCTCTCCGCTGCCTCGTCCGCCAGCCGCAGGAAAGCCCGGTGGCTGAACAAACGACCGTCGATGCCGATCCGCCGCACATCGGACTGTGCGGCCAGCCACTCCATCACCTCCGGTGTCCCGACCAGTCCCATCCGCTGGAGTTCGATACCGCTTCCGTCGAGCTGCGCCTCGGCTTGCAGAAAGTAGCGCGAATCGGTCCACAAGGCAGCTCCTTTCCGTGTTACGACCACCGTCCCCGCCGACCCGTCGAACCCGCTGATCCACGCCCGACAGGCCCAATGCGGAGCGACGTATTCGCTGAAATGAGGATCGTTCGACGGCACAATGAAAGCCTCGACCCCCTCCGCGGCCATCCACTCCCGCAGTTTTTCCAGACGACTCCGAATCATGTCTCTATTTCGCAAATTTCATTTCGTCCAACAGATAGCCCGCGCCGCCGACCCGGTCGATCAGGAACAGGGCGTAGCGGATATCCAGCGCGATGTTGCGGCAGACGACCGGATCGTACTCCAGGTCGGACATCGTCCCCTCCCAGCAGCGGTCGAAGTTCACGCCGATCAACTCGCCCCGGGCGTTCAGCACCGGGCTGCCCGAGTTGCCGCCCGTGGTGTGGTTCGTGGCGATGAAAGCCACCGGCACCGTCCCGTTCACCGCCCAACGGCCATAGTCTTTCGCCTCGTACAATTGCCGCAGCCGGGCCGGCACGTCGTAGTCGTAGATCTCCGGATTGTCCTTCTCCATCACCCCGTCGAGGGTCGAGAAGGGTTCGTAGCAGACCGCGTCCACCGGCCGGTAGCCGTCCACCTTGCCATAGGCGATGCGCAAGGTCGAGTTGGCGTCCGGATAGAACGCGTGTTCGCCCCGCCGCATCTCCATCATGCCCCGCATGTAGGTGCGGTATTCGCGGTCGATCTGTTTGTTCAGCGCCGCATAAGCCGGTTCGATTCGGTTTTTGTAGACCTCCGTGAAAGTCCGATAAGCTCCCACAGCGGTGTCGTTGTCGATAACATTGTGCATGGCAGTCGTATCTTCCGAGGCCAGCAGGCTGTTCACCCGGGATGAATCGGTAAAGAGGCTGGCGGCGAAAATCGCTGCCATATCCGTGGTTGCTCCGTTCGGCCGGAATCGTTCCGGAACGTTGCGGAGGTATTCGCTCATCAGCGCCCCCGCCGTCTCCCGGTCGATAGCCACGGAGTAGTCTTTGAAAAAGAGGTCGGCATCGTTCTGCAATCTGGCGAGTGTTTTCGGGGTCAAATCGTCGGCAAATTTCCCGGCGAACTTGAGCAGCTCGATGGCCAGAACGGCCTCCGCATGGTAGTCCCGCGCAAAGGCATACGGCTCCAGCGAGTCGTACAGCGCCGCCAGCCTCTGCGTGGTGCCCGCATATTCCGGCTTATCGGCCGCCCAGGCTTCGAATTTCGCTTCGAAGTCGCGTTTCTTATCGACCGTTCCCAAACGCTGCAACCCCTTCATCTCGCCCTGCCACTTTTTCCAGGCGTTCGACACGCTGGCGTTCTTCGCCGCATACTGGATCCGTACTTTCGGATCGGCCGCCTGCGCCCGGTTCATGATGTTCAGCCGCAGCGTCCGCAGGTTCACTTTGTGCGGATCGCTCTTCTCTTCGATGTAGCGCACGGCCTCGGAGTGCAGGTACTGGTAAGTCCGTCCCGGGAAGCCGTAGACGAAGGTGAAATCGCCGGGCCGCATCCCGCGCAGCGAGATGGTGAACGATTTTTTCGGCACGTAAGGTACATTCTCCGGCGAATATTTTGCCGGTTTGTTGTCCCGCCCCGCATAGACGCGGAAGATGGAGAAATCGCCCGTGTGCCGCGGCCACATCCAGTTGTCGGTATCGCCTCCGAACTTGCCCACCGCCGACGGCGGAGCGAAAACCAACCGCACGTCTTCGAACACTTCGTAGACGAAGAGAAAATATTGATTCCCATAATACAACGCCTCGACCGAAGCTTTGTAGTGATTCCCTTCGGTAGCCGTCCGGACGACGGCTTCTTTGTTGGCGTCGATTCTCTTTTGCCGTTCCGCTTCGCTCATCTCTGGGGTAACGCCGGCGAGAATCCGGTCGGTCACGTCGCTCATCTCGACCAGAAAGCTCACGACGAGGCCCGGATTGGGCAACTCTTCGTTGCGGTTCATGGCGGCGAAACCGTGGGTCAGGTAGTCGTGTTCCACGGAGCTGTGCTGCTGAATCTGTCCGTACCCGCAATGGTGGTTGGTGATCAGGAGCCCCTGATCGGAGATCAGTTCGCCGGTGCAGCCGCTGCCGAACCGCACGATGGCGTCTTTCAGGCTGGCCCGGTTCACGGCATACAAGTCCTGTGCCTTGAGCCGGAATCCCTTGGCGCGCATATCTTTGATGCGCCCCTGTTCGATCAGGCTCGGCAGCCACATCCCCTCGTCGGCCCGCACCGCAGAGCGGCCGCACAGCAGGAGGCCGCAGGTCAGAGCGAATAGAGTCGATTTTTTCATATCTCGTTCATGGATTTATGATTAGCACTGTATCGTGTCCGTATAAAGTCGGTCAGTTTCGTGTACAAAAGCCGCGTGGGCAGCCCCATGACGTTGTAGAACGATCCGTCGATGCGTTCGATGCCCACATAGCCGATCCACTCCTGAATGCCGTATGCCCCCGCCTTGTCGTACGGTCGGAAGGTGTCGACGTAAAAGGCGATTTCGTCCATAGAAAGCGTTCCGAACGTTACCGCCGTAGTCTCCGAAAAGGTGACTTGTGCCGCATGGTTCCGAATCGTTACGCCGGTCGTGACGTGGTGTGTGCCTCCCGACAAGGTATTCAGCATTTCGATAGCCGCCTGTCGGTCTTTCGGCTTGCCGAGCGCCCGTTCGCCGAGCAAAACGAGGGTGTCGGCCGTGATGAGTATCTGGTTCTCCTCCAGCGGCTTCGGATAGGCTTCCGATTTCAGTCGGGAGAGATAGCCCGGAACCTCCGCCAGCGGTAGCGAGGCGGGATAACGCTCTTCGACCGCATAAGCGTCAGCCACCCGAAACGGGATCGCCATCCCGGTCAATAACTCTCGCCGTCGCGGTGAACCGCTGGCGAGAATGATGTCTAAATCTTTGAATTCCACTCGATTTTTCGGTGTTATTTGATCTGGAAATCTAACATAGGGCGCCCTTCCAATTCCGCGGTAATCCGGTCGCCGATATGTACTTGTCCCACCCCGACCGGCGTTCCGGTGAAGAGCAGGTCGCCGATCCGCAGGGTGACGAACTGCGACACATAGGCAATGATCCGATCCACGCTGAAAATCATATCCCCCGTACATCCCGTCTGTTTCCGTTCGCTGTTCAAATCCATCGAGAAATGGATGTTTTGAATATCAGGCAATTCCGCCTTTGGTACAAAGACCGGCGCAATGGCCGCCGAGTGGTCGAATCCTTTGGCGATCTCCCACGGAAGCCCCTCGGTTTTGCACCGCCGTTGCAGGTCGCGGGCCGTGAAATCGATTCCCAGCCCCACCTCTTCGTAACAACGATGGGCGAACCGCTCTTCGATCCCCTTGCACAATCGGTTGATTCGCACCACCAACTCGCACTCGTATTGCACGTCCTGCGAAAAGTCGGGCAGGTAGAACGGATCGTTGTTCCGCAGCAGCGCCGTGTCCGGCTTGATGAAAAAGACCGGCTCCCGCGGGGCTTCCCGCGGCGTCTGTTCGTCCCACACCGACGGCAGCTCCCGGACGTGTTCCGAGTAGTTCATGCCGATACAGATAATCTTCATTTCGAATGATTTACGTGTAACAACCGTACCATCTCGTCCGCCACGCGCGCCGATGCTCCCGGCTCGCCCACCACCCGGCGCAACTCCCCGAAATCCTGCATGATCCGCTCGTGTTTCACCCCGCCCGGCAACACCGCACGCAACTCCGCTTCCGCCGTCTCCGGCGTAAAATCGGTCTGGATCAACTCGCGGATCGCTTCCCGGTCGAGGATCAGATTGACCAGCGAAATAAAGCGCAATCGTGCGCTCACCACCTTTTTCGCAATCCAGAAACTCACAGCCGATCCGCGGTAGCAGACTACCTCCGGAATCCCCAGCAAAGCCGTTTCGAGCGTCGCTGTCCCCGAGGTGACCAGCGCTGCCGCCGAACGGGCGATCGTTTCGTAAGTCCGGTCGCAGACGAACCGCACGTCGCTCCCCTCTAAATAGTTGTCGTACAGCGATCTGTCGAGCCACGAAACTCCCGTTACCACAAACTGATATTCCGGAAACCGTCGCGCCACGGCCACCATGGGCGGTAGGTTGTACCGAATCTCCGAAGCCCTGCTCCCCGCCACCAGCGCAATGATCGACCGCTCGTCCAAACCGTTCTCAGTCCGAAAAACCTTGTCGTTCTCCGGCGTCACCGCCGGCCGCCCGGCGATGGCGTCCATCAGCGGATTGCCCGCAAAGAAAGCCTCGATCCCATGTCGCCGGAAATAGTCGGTTTCGAACGGGAAAATGATGAAGAGCCGGTCGACATATCTCCGTAAATCCTTGACGCGCCGCTCTTTCCACGCCCAGACCTTCGGGGCGATGTAATAAAAGACCTTCGGCCTGTTGACACCTGTCGGCCAGAGATGCTCGTGGGCAAATTTCGCCATCCGCAGGTTGAAACCCGGATAATCTATGAGAATCAGCGTATCCGGACGGTAAGCCGCGATGTCTTCCCGGCAGAAACGCATCTGTCGACCGATCCGCCGCAGGTTCTTGAGCACCTCCCAAAAACCCATGATCGAAGCCTCTTTGTAGTGTTTGACCAGCTGTCCGCGGTTGCCCGCCGCTTCGACCATCTTGTCGCCGCCCCAGAAACGGAATTCGGCCTCCGGATCGGCCGCGAGCAGCCCCTTGATGAGGTTCGAGCCGTGCAAATCTCCGGACGCCTCGCCGGAGAGGATGTAATATTTCATGTCGTTCGGTTATTCGGTCTCCAACAGATCCGGCCTCAGCCGTTGTGTCCGCTCGAAAGCCTGATCTTCCTGCCACTTCGAAATCTCGGCGAAATTCCCGGACAGCAGTACGTCCGGCACTCGCCACCCGTTGAACTCCGCCGGGCGCGTATAAACCGGCGGTGCCAGCAGGTTGTCCTGGAAACTGTCCGTCAGGGCCGAACACTCGTCGCCGATCGCTCCCGGCAGAATCCGCACTACGCTGTCCGTAATGATCGCCGCCGCCAGCTCGCCGCCCGTCAGCACATAGTCCCCGATCGAAATCTCGCGCGTAATCAGATGCTCCCGCACCCGATAGTCCACCCCTTTGTAGTGTCCGCACAGGATGATCAGATTGCCTAAGGTAGATAACCGGTTGGCCTCCTGTTGGTTATAGGTCACCCCGTCCGGCGAGGTGTAAATGATTTCGTCGTACTCCCGTTCGGAGCGTAATTGTGTGATAATCTTATAGATCGGCTCTACCTTCATGACCATCCCCGCCTCGCCGCCGAACGGATAGTCATCCGCTGTGCGATGCTTGTCCTCACAGTAGTCCCGCAGGTTGTGGATGTGTATTTCGACCAGCCCCTTGTCCTGCGCCCGCTTGATGATCGATTCGCTCAGGGCGCCGTCCAACAGTTTGGGCAGCAGGGTGATAATATCAATTCTCATGCGTCGTGCGATCGCTTTTTTAGTTCACGTCGCCGCGCAACGCTTCGACGATGAACGGGTTGAACATCACTTCGTGCGCCACGGTACTGCCCGGCCCGTGTCCCGGAAAGATGCGGGTGTCGCCGCCCAGCGGAATCACCTGACTGATAATGCTCTCCATCAGGGTCGGATAGCTTCCGCCCGGCAAGTCCGTCCGACCGATGCTCTCTTTGAACAGCAGGTCGCCCGTCAGCAACAACTCTGCGTCCGGTACATGGATCGCGACGTGTCCCGGCGAGTGTCCCGGGGTCTGGAGGATACGGAGGGTGCTGTTCCCCACCGGAATGGTCTCGGTCTCCGCGAGGTCGACCTCCACCGTCGGAATCGGATCGACGTCGAAGCCCATATCGGCATAGCAGTGGGCCATCTCCAGAAGGGGCCGGTCGTTGCGATGCAGGGCGAAAGGAATCCCCCACTGCCGTTTGGCGAACTCCACGCCGCAGATATGATCCACATGGCCGTGCGTATTGATGGCCATCATAGGTCGCAGGTCGTTTTTTTCGATGAAAGCGGCGAGGGTCTGCCGTTCCTGTTCCGTCGAGCAGCCGACGTCGACGAGGACGCACTGTTTCGTCTCGTCGAACAGCACGTAGGTGTTTTCACCGAACGGGTTGAAGGTAAGGGTGGCCAGTTTGAGCATAAGGCGAGGAAGGTAAAGGGTTATCGCCTCCAAATTTACGAAATTTACCCGTATCTTTGCCTTTATACCGAAATCGAGCAATCATTTATGAAACCGAGAAAGAGCAAATATCCGCAGATCGAGGCGCTGGAGATCACCGATATAGCCGCCGAGGGAAAGTCGCTGGGAAAATATAACGATGTGGTGGTTTTCGTGCCCCATACGGTGCCGGGCGATGTGGTTCGCGTCCAGATCAACAACAAACGGCGGCGGTTTATGGAGGGGTATGTGCTGGATTTCGTGCAGTATTCGCCGCTTCGGGTCGAGCCTTTCTGCAAACATTACGGCGAGTGCGGGGGGTGCAAGTGGCAGGCGCTGCCCTACCCGATGCAGCTGGAGTACAAGCAGCGGCAGGTGGCCGACCAGCTTCGACGGCTGGGGGGGATCGAATTGCCGGAGCTTTCGCCGATCATCGGGTCGGAGAAGAGCGAATATTACCGGAATAAACTGGAATTCACCTTTTCGGATAAGCGGTGGGTGCCGCGGGCGGAGGTGGCCGAAGGGGCGGCGACGGGGGATGGCGATGCGCTGGGGTTCCATATCCCGGGGATGTTCGACAAGGTGCTGGACGTCGAGTGGTGTCACCTGCAACCGGAGCCTTCGAATGCCATTCGGTTGGAGGTCAAACGGTTCGCGCAGGAAAACGGGATGGAGTTTTACAACCTGCGGGAGCATCGGGGGTTGTTGCGGAATATCATTGTCCGGACTTCGACGACCGGCGAGGTGATGGTGACAGTGGTCTTTGCGCGGGAGGATGCGGCGGCCCGGACGGCTCTGTTGGAGCACTTGCGGGTGCGGTTTCCGGAGATTACTTCGCTCAATTATATCATCAATGAGAAACTGAACGATTCCATCGGGGATCAGGAGGTGTTCTGTTACTCTGGTAAGCCGTATATGGAGGAGCGGATGGAGAATCTGACCTTCCGGATCAATCCCAAGTCGTTCTACCAGACCAATTCGGAACAAGCGTATAATCTCTATAAGGTGGCGCGCGATTTTGCGGAGCTGACAGGCGATGAGGTGGTCTACGACCTCTATACGGGGACGGGGACGATCGCCAATTTTGTGGCGGCGAGGGCGAAACGGGTCGTCGGGATCGAATATGTGCCCGAGGCGATCGAGGATGCCAAACAGAATTCGGCGCTCAACGGGATCGGGAATACGCTGTTCTTCGCGGGGGATATGAAGGATGTGCTGAATGCGGAGTTCATTGCCGAACACGGGCGTCCGGACGTGATTATTCTCGATCCGCCGCGGGCGGGGATTCACGGCGATGTGGCGGCGACGATTCTGGCGGCGGCTCCGCGACGGATCGTCTACGTGAGCTGCAATCCGGCGACGCAGGCGCGCGATTTGGCGATTTTCGATTCGGCTTACCGGGTGACCCGGGTGCAGCCGGTGGATATGTTTCCGCACACGCACCATGTCGAGAATGTGGTGCAGTTGGTGCGGCGTTAATCGGGTGCGGCGCGATGGAGTTTTTGGAGACGGAAGACGGTTCGCTGACGGTGCGCCATCCGGTGCTGGGCGAGCTCTACCACTCGGATCGAGGCGCGGTGGGCGAGGCGGAGCATGTCTATATCCGGGCCGGATTCGAGGCGGTTCCCGCTCGGGAGCCGGCGGTGTTCGAGGTGGGTTTCGGAACGGGGCTCAATGCGTGGCTGACTTTGCAGCGGGCGGCGGAGACGGGGCGGCGGGTGGATTATCGGGCGATCGAGCTCTACCCGGTGGAGCGGGAGGATGCGGCGCGGCTGAATTATACGGATGATCCGCTTTTCCTGGAATTGCACGATGCGACGTGGGACGGGGCCCGGCACGAGGTGGGAGCGGGATGCGGGCTGACGAAGTATCGGGCGGATTTGCTGCGGTTCGATTTCGCGCCGTTGGCGGGGCGTTTCGATGTGATCTATTTCGATGCTTTCGCGCCGGATGCGCAACCGGAACTCTGGTCGGCGGAGGTGATGGAGCGGATGTTTTCGATTCTGAAGCCGGGCGGCGTGCTGGTGACCTATTCGGCCAAGGGGACGGTCAAACAGGCTTTGCGGACGGCCGGGTTCGAGGTGGTGCGGCTGCCGGGGGCATTGGGCAAACGGCATATGGTGCGGGCGGTGAAACCGTCGGTGGAATAAAAACGGATTTTTCTTATGGAAGACAAGGAATTGGTGGCAAGGGCGTTGGAGGCGGCGCAACGGGCATGGGCACCCTATTCCCGCTTTCGGGTGGGTGCGGCGGTGCTTTTGGAAGACGGCGGGGTCGTGTGCGGGAACAATCAGGAGAATCGGGCTTACCCTCTGGGAAGTTGTGCGGAGCGGGTGGCGGTGAATTATGCGCGGGCGACTTTTCCGGAGTTGCGGGTAGTGGCGATTGCGATCGCTTCGCCGGATTCGGAGGTTCCGGTGGCGCCGTGCGGCGGGTGTCGGGAGCTGCTTCTGGAGGCGGTGCGGGCACAGGGCGCGCAGGATATACGGGTGTTGATGGCGGATCGAACGGGGAATTCGGTTCGGGAGGCGATGGTGGCGGAATTGTTGCCTTTCGCTTTCGAACTCGAATAGCGGGAAAGAGGGCAGACACTCTTTCAGGGTCGCCGTCCTGTTTATTCCGAGAGGCACCGCAACTGAAAACCGTAGCCGCGGTTGTACGCGTCGCCGGGGTTGAGCCACGTCGTGTGGAAGTGCAAGAGCACGCCGTTAGTCCTGCTAAAGGAGGAAGACCAAATGTACCCACCGATGCCTACACCCCACAATGCGCCTTCGCTGCTGCCGCGGTGGCCCGGGGCGATTGTGATGATGGATTTTTCTCTGCTACTATTCCGCATTCGAGTTGGTCGCTCTCTCAAAAAAGGCCCACAGTGTATCGTCTGCCGGTGTCGGCGCTTCGACGGTAATCGTTTTGTGCGTGACCGGGTGTTCGAAACTCAGGCGTCTGGCCCACAAAGATATCCCGCCGTCTTTATTGGAGCGAGCCGCGCCGTATTTCAGGTCGCCTTTGATCGGGCAGCCGATCTTACTGAGTTGACACCGGATCTGGTGGTGCCGCCCGGTCAGCAGTTCGATCTCCAATAGATGATAGCGGTCGCCGGAGGCCAGGAGTTTGTATCGTAAAATCGCCTCTTTCGCCTCCCCTCTCAGCCGCTCCGGAACTGCCGTGAGCGTTTCGTAAGCCGTCGATTTGTTGGTCTTTCCGTTCCGAACGATGTAGTGTTTCAACTCTCCTGCCGCCGTGTTGCCGGAGGGGCGGTTTTCGATGATCGCCCAGTAGGTCTTTCGGAATTTCCGCTGTTTGAGCTGTTCGTTGAGTCGAACGAGGGCTTTCGAAGTCCGGGCCAGCAGTACGGCGCCTCCGACCGGTCGATCGATCCGGTGGACGACACCCAAAAAAACGGCTCCCGGCTTGGCGTATTTCACTTTGATATAATCCTTTACGGTCTCTTCCAGCGCGGGCCCTCCCGACTGGTCGGGCTGTACGAGCTCGCCGGGACGTTTGTTGACCACGATCACGTGGTTGTCTTCGTAAAGTACTTCTACCATAGTGTGAGAAAGATATAAAAATCCCGCCGGCCTTCCGGTCTACCAAATGGGGGCGAGTAGACCGAAAGCAAGTGCCGACGGGAAAAAATCATTCGTTTATTTGTATTTGCCCTGGAGGGGACTGTTCTTTTTGTGAACAAAAAGAACCAAAAAAACTTTAGACGGATGCTAACGCATCCTCCAGCTGCCGGCGGCCCGGTTCTCGGACTCTTCTTTGGGCCGGGGATTCTTCCGGGCGCGATAATGCGGGAATTACCCTAACGCGCCCGGAGAACCCCGACCCAAAAGCAGTCACAAAGACTGAGGACTGCGGAGCGTAAGGAGTAGCGTAGCTATCATAAAAGTTTACCTTAAGGTTTCCTCCTTGCGCCTCGGCCATTCAAGTAAACTTGATGGCAACTCGGCTGCTGCGTCGGTTTTGGTGCCGCTTTTTCCAAAAAGCGGCGGTTCCAGCCGGGTAGGTACAATTAAACCAAATACCGGATGTTTAGAAAATAAACATCGAACTGATCTCCTTGTAGTTGTACACCCGTTCCACCACATCGGCAAAGATATCCGCCACCGTCAAAACCTTGAACTTCGAGATATCTTTCCCCTCTTTCAGCGGAATAGTATCCGTCGTAATAATTTCATCCAGCGCACTCTCCGCAATCCGTTCATAAGCCGGCCCCGAGAGCACCGGATGGGTCACCACCGCCCGCACCGAAAGAGCGCCCATATTCTTCATCATATCCGCCGCTTTGGTAATCGTCCCGGCCGTGTCAATCATGTCGTCGAACAGAATGACATTCCGCCCCTTCACCTCTCCGATCGCCGTCATCTCGCTGACCACGTTCGGTTTCGACCGGTGCTTGTGGCAGATCACCATCGGAGCGCCCAAGTATTGTGCATAAGCGTTCGCCCGCTTCGACCCCCCGATATCCGGCGTCGCCACCGTCAGGTTTTTGATACAGAGGCTCTTGATATATGGCACGAAGACCCCGCTGGCATACAGGTGATCCACCGGCACATCGAAGAAACCCTGAATCTGGTCGGCATGCAAGTCCATCGTCATAATCCGGTCGACCCCCGCCGCATGCAACAGGTTGGCCACCAACTTAGCCCCGATCGAGACCCGCGGACGGTCTTTCCGATCCTGCCGGGCCCACCCGAAGTAAGGCATAATGGCCACCACGCGTTTCGCCGAAGCCCGCTTGGCGGCATCCACCATCAGCAACAGCTCCATCATATTATCCGCCGGCGGAAAGGTCGAGCAGACGACGAAGACGGTGCACCCGCGAATACTTTCGTCGTAGGCCGGTTGAAATTCGCCGTCGCTGAATTCCAGCACGACGGAGTTGCCGAGTTCCGATCCATGGTGTTTCGCGATTTTTTCGGCCAGATAGCGCGAGTTCCGGCAAGCGAAGAATTTGATTTTGGAGGATTCGCTCATGATCGTGTGCGATGCGGATAAAGTGTGATGTGTAAAGTTGTTTCCGATTTGCGGCAAAGGTACTCTTTTTTTCAGCTTCCGGCTAAACAATTTTCAATAAAATCCAGAATTTCGTCGCGTCCCCTCCCCTTCTCCGACGAGGTGACGAAGAGTTGCGGAAGCTCTTCCCACTCTTCGCCCAATCGCTGTTTGTAGGCTTCGATATTGCGGTGCAGCTGGCTCTGGGAGAGTTTGTCGGCCTTGGTGAAGACGATACCGAACGGTACGCCGTGGGTGCCGAGAAAATGGATGAATTCGAGGTCGATCCGTTGCGGCTCGTGGCGCGCATCGACCAGCACGAAGAGGTAGTAGAGTTGTCGGCGGTTCAGGATGTAGCCGGTGATGAGCGACGAGAAACCGCTCCGTTCCTGCCGCGAGACTTTGGCGTAGCCGTAGCCGGGCAGGTCGACCAGTGTCCAGCGGTCGTCGATGATGAAATGGTTGATCAGCCGGGTCTTGCCGGGCGTGCCGGAGACTTTCGCCAGCCCGGGACGACCGGTCAGCATGTTGATAAGCGATGATTTGCCGACGTTCGACCGGCCGATAAAGGCGAATTCGGGACGGTCGTCCGGCGGACATTGCGAAACTTTCTGGCTGCTGCACAGAAAAGAGGCGGAGGTAATGTTCATGGGCGTGTGGTCGGAATGTTAGATTCGTTTGCTGCGCCAGTCGGCTTTCCGCATATAGAGGTAGGCCAGCGAGAACATCACGAGGCCGTAGACGTGTTCGGTCGTCCAGCACCAGGCCACGTCGGCCCGCAGGCGGATCACGACGAGGTAGACGTAGAGCGCATAGGTCACGATGGCGATCATCTCCAGCGTAAAGGCGGCGCGGGTGTTCCCGGTTCCCGAAACGGTGTTGAACCAGATGAAGGCGGCGGTCTGGAACAGATAGGCGGTGGTCATGACGGTCAGGGCGGGCACCGAAGCGGCGATCAGGGGCAGGTTGTCGGTGTAGATGCGCAGCACGAACTGCGGCCAGATCAGGATGATCGTCATCAGGGGCAGGATGATCCAGTAGCACATCCGCACGATGCGCCAGACGGTGGACATGACGTCGCGGCTCTGCTCGGCGCCGATCATGTTGCTGACCAGCGAGCTGGAAGTGGTGGCGAACGAGCTGGCGATGATGAAGAGCAGCGAGGAGATGCTCCGCACGATATTGGTCACGGCCAGCTGTCGTTCACCGAGGTGTTCGACGGCGACGAAGAACATGAACCAGGTGCTGACGGCGACGAATTGTTGCACCATCGTCCAGGCCGAGAGGTTCAGGATGTGCCCCAGCTCCCGGAACCGGAACCGCACGCGTCGGAAGAGGTCGTATCGCCGCCAGTCGATTCGGGTCGAGGTGTAGACGGCGAAGAATACTAACGATACTAATTCGGCCACGGAGGAGGCGATGGCGGCCCCGGCGATGCCCAAAGCGGGCAGTCCGAAGCGTCCGAAGATCAGGCCGTAGTTCAGGACGACGTTGCTGAGCACCATAACGATGGAGTTGGCGGTCAGAATCTTCGTCCGCGTAATCCCGACATAAAAGGCGCGGAAAATAACGGCGAGGAAGATGAAAAAGAAGCCGTATATCCGCCAGTTCAGGTACTCCAGCGTGGCGTGGTAAATCTCTTCCGAGGTGATGAGCCGGCTCAGCAGCCGGGGGGCGCAGAAGCGGGAGAAGAGATAGACGAGGGTGGCCAGAAAGAGCAGGAAAAAGGCGCTCTGCTGAAAAATCGGACCGATCTCGCGGTAGCGTTCTTCTCCGTTCCGGCGGGCCATCAGGATCTGGGCGCCGACGCTGAACCCGAATCCGAGCATGAAGACGGCGATATAGTAGACGCCTCCCAGGGCGGAAGCGCCGAGGGCGATCTCGCCGGCATGACCGCCGAGCCGCCCCAGGAAGGCGGTGTCGGTCAGCCCGATCAGGTGCTCCATCAGCAGGCTGAGGAGGATCGGAAAGGCGATGTGCCAAATGGTTTTGTGGGTATAGGGTGTCATGGAATCGGTGAGGAAAAGGGTTGCAAAGGTACGAAAATATGCCGTATCTTTGGGGTGTTCAACTCTAAAAAATCAAAGGATTATGGCAGTTACTGTACATACCCGCTATCTGGGCGGGTTGCGCACCGAAGCGGAACATTTGCAGTCGGGTAACCGGATTACGACGGATGCACCGACGGATAATCAGGGAAAGGGGGAATTTTTCTCGCCGACGGATTTGCTGGCTACTTCGCTGGGGAGCTGCATGCTGACGATTATGGGGATTGCGGCGCGTACGCACGGTTTCGATATCGACGGTACGGAGGTGGAGATTACGAAGGTGATGGGTACGGCTCCGAGGCGGGTGGTGGAGATTGTGGTGGAGCTGACGTTCCCGTCGGACTATGAACCGAAGGTGAAGAAGATTCTCGAAGCGGCGGCACATGAGTGCCCGGTGGCCAATTCGCTCCATCCGGATCTCAAGCAAACGGTCATCTTCCATTTCGGAAAATAACCTTTTTGCTTTGATTTCGTTGTTTGTGTTTGAGGGTACTGTTCTTTTTAACTTCGCTGCGCTCGTTTTCCTCCTCGCCGCTCGGCAATTCGCAAACTTTGTTTGCATTGCTCTCGCTGGCAGCGTCGGTTGTGAACAAAAAGAACCAAAAAAACTTCAGAGCGCATCCCTGCGGGATGCTCTGGCTGTGTCTGCCCGAATGGTTGGGCTGGATTTTCGGCGGGCGCGCTTGGGTGATATGCCCTATATTTAGCGCGCCTTGCCTGAAAATCTCAGCCCAACGAACGAGGCGGAGAAAACCCGTGGTCGTCCCATGGGGACGACCTTTGCAAAAGTTCTTTGGGTACCTTTCTTTCAAGAAAGGTACGGTTCCGTCCAGCACAAAGCAATAATGCCACAGAAAAAGGAATTAGCGTAAGCGGAGTTCCTGGCCGACCCGCGGCGGGAAATGACGGATCGTCGGGTTCATCTTCTGGAGACTGCGGAGCTTGATCCCGTAGCGTTGTGCCACCGCGTGATACGAATCCCCCTGTTCGATCGTATGGATTCGGGCCAGCGCCGCCCGTTTGCGTTTCGGACTGATGTAGACCGCCGTGCCCGCCGGAAGCGGGAACGCGCTGCTCAGGTCGTTGAGTCGCAGCAACCGGCGAATCGGCATGTTGTACTGTTCGGCGATGGAGGCGAAACTTTCCCCCTCTTCCGACACGATGTACCGAACATTGTTGTTCTGTTCGATGACATGCCGGTGAATCGGCTGCTGTTGTTGCGGCGCCTCGATGACGGGATCGCCACTCGGTTCCCGTCGCTCTTTGCGGTGTCCGAACAGCCCGCCCGGGCCGGCCGGACGATCCAGCAGATAGAGCCGGTTTTTCTCGATCAGATCGATCAGCAGCTCCGGGTATCTCGGATTCGTGGCATACCCGGCCTCTTTCAGCCCGTAAGCCCAACCCTTGTAGTCCGTCACGTCGAGCTCGAACAGCCGCGCATACCGGGGCGATTCGGTCAGGAATTTCGAGTGGTCGCGGTAGGAGTGCTCCGCGTTGCGGTATTTCCGGAAACATTCCCCTTTCGCGTCGTCATCGTGGTGGATCGTTTCGCCGCGCCACGAGCCTTTGCACTTGATTCCGAAATGGTTGTTGCCCTCGACCGCCAGCCGGCTCCCGCCGTTGCCCGATTCCAGCAGCCCCTGAGCCATCGTGATGCTGGCCGGGATATGGTACTCTTTCATCGTCCGGATCGCCAGCTGTTTGTAGGTGTCGATATACTCCTGGGTACTCATTTTGTATTGGGCGCAGGCAGCGGCCGGCCACAAAACGAGGAGCGGGAGCAGATGACGGGCGATTCGGTTCATAACCTGAGGGAGGGAATGTGTGGTGCAAATGTAGAAAATCGGGGCTTTCCGGCAAAAATTGTTTTATCTTTGCCCGCGCAACGAAAATTGTTTTTGAAAATGTTTACGGCACGCTGTAACGAAATATTCCGACAGGCCATAGAAGATTATCATCGTCGCGATCAGGTCGATACGCCGATCGAAAATCCGTATCCGGCGGGAGCGATCGACCATCTGTTGTATGCCAAGAACTGGATCGACACGGTGCAGTGGCATCTGGAGGATATCATTCGCGATCCGGAGATCGATCCGGCGACGGCGCTGACCATTAAGCGGTGGATCGACGCCTCGAATCAGGAGCGGACGGATATGGTGGAGTATATCGACAGCTATTTTCTCGACCGATACAAGGCGGTGACTCCGGGTGCGGAGGCGCGGATCAATACCGAGACACCGGCATGGGCGGTGGATCGCTTGTCGATTCTGGCGTTGAAAATCTACCACATGGAGCAGGAGGCGGGGCGCGAGGAGGCTTCGGCGGAACACCGGGCGGCTTGCGGACGGAAGCTGGAGGTGCTGCGGGTGCAGCGAGAAGACCTCTCGCAGGCGATCGAGGAGTTGCTGGCGGACATCGAGGCCGGGCGGAAATACATGAAACTCTACAAACAGATGAAGATGTACAACGATCCGGCGTTGAATCCGGTGTTGTATGCAAAAAAATAGACCCTCTACCCGATCGTGAAGGCTGCACCGAAGAAAATATTGGTGATTCGTTCTTCTGCCATGGGCGACGTGGCGATGACTGCGCCGGTACTGGCGCAGGTGGCGGCGGCGTATCCGGAGGTGGAGATCATCTTGCTGACGCGGCGGTTCTACGAACCTTTCTTCGACGGAATCGACCGGTTGACGATCCATAACATAAATATAGATCAAGGGCAGGCGCATCGGGGGATTAAGGGATTGGTGCGGTTGTACAGAGAGTTGCGGAGGTGTTGTCCGGGGGTGGAGATGGTGATCGACTTGCAGGATAAGATTTATTCCAAACTGTTGCGGAAATTTTACCGGCTGGCGGGGGTGAAAACGTTTCACATCGATAAGGGACGGGTGGAGAAGAAACACCTGACGGCGGTGCCGGGTAAGGGAAAGGTGATGAGACAGTTGCGGACGAGTATCGACCGTTATGCGGATGTCTTTCGGGAGGCGGGTTTCGAATTGGGGACGGTTCCGGCAGCGCTCTCTTTTTATCGGCGGCAGCGGACGGTGCCGGCGGGTTTGGGCTTTTCGAAAGGAGCGGGAGAGGTGTGGATCGGGATCGCGCCGTTTGCGCAACACCAGGGAAAGGTCTATCCGTTGGAGAAGATGCAGGAGGTGATGCGGATGGCGGGAGAACGGTGGGCGTCGGCCCGGATGTTTATCTTCGGCGGCGGCGAGGAGGAACGGAGACTGGCGGAGTTGGCGGTGGCTGAGGACGTATCGGGGCGGGCGGTTTCGGTGGTGGGGCGGTTCGGGCTGCGGGAGGAGATGGATCTGATGGCGAATTTGGATTTGATGGTCTCGATGGACTCGTCGGCGATGCACATGGCGTCGTTGGTGGGGGTGCCGGTGGTTTCGGTGTGGGGGGCGACGCACCCGTATGCCGGTTTTCTGGGATTGGGACAGGCGATGGAGGATGCGGTGGGGCTGGAGTTGGATTGCCGCCCGTGTTCGGTTTATGGACACAAGGTTTGCTGGCGGGGGGATTATGCCTGCATGAACGATTTGGCGCCGGAGGCGGTGTTCGAACGGATGGTGCGGCGGTTGGGGTGAGAGAGGTGCGGCGGGGGCCGGGAATTTTAATTAAAAGAGAAAGGGCTGTTTCCATTGAAATGGAAACAGCCCTTTCTCGCACGAGAGCCTATCGGAAACGAGCCTGAGCTATCGTTCCCATTCGAGAATCTTATAGAAGTCGTACTCTTCCGGGTCATCGACATATTTCGATGCCCCTTTGTAGTCCTCCCGGGTGATGTAGTGCAGGTTGTTTTGGATGATTTGCTGCACTTTTCTGGATTCGACGTCCACCAGACGGGGCATGATCTTGCCCTCTTTGTCCGCCACGCTGTCCATGAAGAGCGGTTCGACCGAGCCGTCGCGGCCCACGGTCACCATACAACCCGAGTGTCCCGCCTTGTAGAGTTCGTACACCCCTAACCCCAGCTGGGTAGCATACGAGAGGTCGTAGGCGATCGGTCGGCAGCAGCGCAGTTCATATCCCATCTCATTCGGCCGGCTCTTGACCTTAATGCGCAAGGTCTTGAGCTTCTGTTGCACGAGCATGTTGAAGATGTGCGACTTGCTGACGTTCCCCAGCTCCGGGTGTCCGTGTTCGTCGTAGGTGAACTGGACGCCGGTGTTGATGATCTCTTCGTCGTTCATGAAGTGGAAGACGCCTTCCGAGATCACCGCCACGCCATAAGGAATCCCCATCAGCCGACGTTTCACCATCGACGAAATAACCAGCCGGGCGATCTTGTCGAACGTAATCGGGGTCTTGTTGAACATTTCGGGGATGACGATCATCGGATAGTGGCAGGCCGAGCCGATCCCGAAGGCCAGGTGTCCGGCTTCGCGCCCCATGGCGGAGACGACGAACCAGTTGCCGCTCGTTCTGGCATCTTCGTAGAGCGTGGTGGCCAGTTTCACCCCCTCTTCCTTCGCGGAGTTGTATCCGAAGGTCGGATAGCCGGCCGGCAGGGGCAGGTCGTTGTCGATGGTCTTCGGTACGTGGATGCTGGAGACGTCCAGACCTTTGCTTTTCAGAAATTTGGTCAGCCGGTTGGCGGTCGAAGCGGTGTCGTCTCCGCCGATCGTGACGAGTACTTTGACGTTGTACCGTTCGAAAAAGTCGGTGCGGAACTCCTTGTCGGCCGGTTTGTAGCGGCTCATTACCAGGGCGGAGCCTCCCCGGCAGTAGATGTTGTCGGCGGTTTCGAAGTCGAGGTAGACGAAGTCGGGTTCGTCGCTGACCAGGCTTTTGTAGCCGCCGTTGAGTCCGATCACCTGATAGCCGTTCTGGCTGAAGATTTTCGTCACGGCGCTGATGACCGTATTGATGCCGGGTGCAGGGCCGCCGGCACAGAGTATTGCGACTGCGTTTTTCATGGTATGTGTCGAATACGATTGGTTTCGGTTATGAAACAAACGGCCCCAGTGGGATTGGGGCCGTTTGTCTGGAAATTGTCCTGTGTGTTTGTGGAGTTATGGTTACAGCACGTTCACGCAGTTCAGGTTATCGAAGGCGATTTTCATGCGTTCGATAATCGAGGCTTCGCCGGCCCGCAGCCAAACGCGCGGATCGTAGAATTTCTTGTTCGGTTTGTCTTCGCCTTCCGGATTCCCGAGCTGCCCTTGCAGGTAGGCTTCGTTCTTCTTGTAGTACTGGCGAATCCCGTCCCAGAAAGCCCACTGGGTGTCGGTGTCGATGTTCATCTTGATAACCCCGTAAGAGATCGCTTCGGCGATTTTTTCCGGTTCGGAGCCCGACCCGCCGTGGAAGACGAAGTTCACCGGTTTGTCGGTCGGCGTATGGAGGTTTTTGTGGATATAGGCCTGCGAGTCGCGCAGAATCTTCGGCTCCAGCACCACGTTCCCCGGTTTGTAAACCCCGTGTACGTTCCCGAACGACGCTGCAATCGTAAAGTTCGGGCTGATCTTCATCAGGGTTTCGTAAGCGAGGCAGACGTCTTCCGGCTGGGTATAGAGTTTCGAAGCGTCGACGTGCGAGTTGTCCACCCCGTCTTCTTCGCCGCCCGTGATCCCGAGTTCGATTTCGAGGGTCATCCCCATCTTGGCCATTCGGGTGAGGTATTTCGAGCAGATTTCGAGGTTCTCTTTCAGCGGTTCTTCGCTCAGGTCGAGCATGTGCGAACTGAAGAGCGGCGTGCCGGTCTCTGCGAAGTGTTTTTCGCTGGCATCCAGCAGGCCGTCGATCCACGGCAGCAGTTTCTTAGCGGCATGGTCGGTGTGGAGAATCACCGGAATCCCATAAGCCTTGGCTACCGTATGCACGTGTTTGGCAGCGGCGATAGCCCCGAGCACCTGTGCCTCCTGGCCTTCGAGTTTCAGCCCTTTCCCGGCTACGAAAGCAGCCCCGCCGTTCGAAATCTGGATGATAACGGGCGAATTGACTGCTGCAGCCGATTCGAGCACGGCGTTGATGGTGTCGGTCCCGGTCACGTTCACCGCCGGAATGGCAAAGCCTTTTTCTTTGGCATAGGCGAACAGCTGCCCTACTTTGTCTCCGGTGAGCACACCGGCCGGAAATTTTTTGTCACTCATTATGTGTTGGATTTTAATTAGTTGATTGTGCGCTGTTGGAATTATCTCTTCAAATTTACGATTATTTTCCGATTCGGGCCATAAATTTTTGCACATCGACGATAAAACGGGTATGGGTTCCCTCGCCGATAACGGCTCCGGAGGAGTCTTGCGCCGTGACGGCGAAGTCGATCCGCCTTCCGTCCGTATGGGTGACGGCGGCGGTTGCCGTGATCGTATCGCCGATGGCTGTGGCCCGATTGTGGGCGATTTGTAACGAAATGCCCACACTGCTTTCCGCTTCAGGGGTCAGGAACGGGGCGATGGCCTGCATGGCCGCCTGCTCCATCAAAGCTGCCATCGCCGGTGTCCCCAGTACCGGCAGATCGCCGGAGCCTAAGGCCGCTGCGCTGTGCGCCTCGGTCACGACCAAAGTGGCGGTGTAAGAGGCGGCGAGAGGTATCGGTTGCATAGGTGTGTTTGAAAATCGTTGTTTAGCGTGTTTTGCCGCTTCTACAGAGGCATCCCTCCAAGTGGTCGTCCACAAAGCCGGTGGCCTGTAAAAAGGCATAACAAATCGTGGAGCCGAAGAAACGGAAGCCTCGTTTTCGCATATCCCGGCTCATGGCGTCCGACTCCGGCGAGGTGGCGGGAATTTCGGCCAAGCTCTCGAAATGGTTCACGACGGGCAATGGACGATCATCGAAGAAGGTGAGGATGTACCGGTAAAAACTTCCGAACTCTTTCTGAATGGCCATGAACCGTCGCGCGTTCTCGATGGTGTGACGAATTTTCAGCCGGTTGCGGACGATCCCGTCGTGGTGCATCAAGCGTTCGACCTCTGTCTCCGGATCCATCCGGGCGATTTGCTCGACGTCGAAGTCGTGGAAAGCCTCCCGGTACCCCTCCCGCTTGCGCAGGATGGTCAGCCACGACAAACCAGCCTGTGCGCTTTCGAGTACCAGAAATTCGAACAGGGTACGATCGTCTGTTACAAGACGTCCCCACTCCCGGTCGTGGTATTCGACATAGAGCGGGTCTGTTCCGGCCCAGCCGCAACGGCCGTCGACGAGGTTTTCCATCTATTGTGCGTCGCAGTTTTTCAATACAGTCGCCATCCCCTGTGCGATAGCGTCGCAGGCGGCGAGTTTTTCCGGGGTCGGGGTGCCGAACACATCCACCGGATCAGCCACCAAAGGCCAGCCGATTTGTTCGGCGAAAATTTTCAGGTTCTTCACCCCTCCTCCGTTCCAGCTGTACGAGCCGAAGAGCCCCAAGGCCTTGTTCTTTACGCCCATGTGGAGCAATTCGGTGGTCAGCCGCTCGACGGTCGGGAACATTTGGGCATTGTAAGCGCAGCTGCCGAGGATGATCCCCCGGTACCGCCATACGTCGTCGATCAGGTATGAGAGGTGTGTCTTCGAAGCGTCCCGCACGCGGATGTCCCGAATCCCCGCTTCCGCGCATTTCCGGGCGATGTAATCCGCCGTCGCTGCGTTGTTGCCGTACATCGAGCCGTAGATAATCACGACTCCCGGTTCCGCTTCATACCGGCTCCAGCGGTCGTACAGGTCGATCACTTTTTTCGGTTCGCTCCGCCAAACCGGCCCGTGAAGCGGGCAAATGGTATCGATTGGTACCGATCCGAGCTTGGCGAATGCCTTCTGTACCATATTGCTGTACTTCCCGACGATATTGGAATAGTATCGCCGCATTTCGCCCAGGTATCTGGTGTCGAAATCGGCAATTTCGTCGTCGAAAATCGCCCCGTCCAGGGTCCCGAACGTGCCGAAAGCGTCGCCCGAGAACAGGATGTGTTCGGTGGTGTCGTAGCTCATCATGGTCTCCGGCCAGTGCACCCACGGAGTCATCACGAATTGCAGTTTATGATGGCCCAGATCGAGCGTATCGCCCTCCCCTACTTCGACGAGGTTTTCGGTGATGCCGTAATAGCCTTCCAGAATCTTGAAGGTCTTGCAGTTTCCCACGATCCGCACCTGAGGCCACCGACGGACGATGTCTCCGATTTCGCCCGAATGGTCGGGCTCCATATGGTTGATAATCAGATAATCCAACTCCGTCCGTCCCGTTTCGGTCAGGAGGCGTTCGATCCATCCCACGTAGTCTCCGCCTGTTCCCATCTCGATGGTGTCAAGCAGGGCGGTTTTTTCGTCCGTAATGAGGTAGGAGTTGTAGCTCACGCCATCCGGCAGGGGCCACAGATTTTCGAAAAGGTGTTTCCGACGGTCGTTGGTACCCAACCAGTAGATCCGGTCGGTCACTTTTACTTTCAAATCCATATCGTTCGTGTAGTGTATCCGTTGTTTACTTGGTTTCGGGTTGCTCTTTGGCCAACTCTTTGACCTGTCGGGTGGCGATCTTGGGATTGGCGATGACGTTGCATCCGTTGACGCATCCCCCTTCGCAGGCCATCACTTCGACCATATTGCCCGGACAGCTCTTGGCATATCCCCGTATTTCGCGAATGGTCTGTTTGTCGATGCCGTTGATGACGATCGGCCGGATCTGTTCGCGCTCCTTTGCGGACAGGGCTCCCGCCACCGCGCTCATCACCCCTTCGCTCGCCGCATAGCCGCGGCTGCTGGCCAGAATTTCGCCGTCCAATGCGGTTTTGCTGTCGGCGAAGATGTCGACGCCCATCGCTACGAGCATCGTGCCGAGCTCTTCGAAACTCAGCATCAGGTCGACGTTCGGATCGGCGTAGGCCTCTTTCCGCTTGGCCACGCACGGCCCGATAAAGACCAGCGTGGCATCCGGATACTGCTTCCGGGCAATCTCTGCGGTGTAGTACATCGGGCTCCGGGTGTGCGAAACGTAGGGCACGATCTCCGGCATGTGTTTGTGCGCCAGCATGTAATACGACGGACAGCACGAGGTGGTCATAAAGTCCTGGTCGCCGTCCAGCACCTTTTCGGCCAACTCGGCCGCTTCATTGGCTGTTGTCACATCGGCCCCTTTGGCCACTTCGATCACGTCGTCGAACCCCAGTTTCCGAATGGCGCCGATGATGTTGGCGAGCGAGGTCTTGAATTGTCCCGCCACGGCCGGGGCGACGAGCGCCACGGTCGGTTTCTCCGACTGAAAAGATTTGAAGAGTTCGATCAGGTGGGACTTTTCGACCACGGCTCCGAACGGACAGGCGGAGAGGCAGCGTCCGCAATAGATACATTTCGCCGGGTCGATATGTTCTTTGCCGTGTTCGTCTTTGCTGATGGCTCCCACGGGGCAAGACTCCTCGCACGGCACGGGAATGTAGACGATGGCGTGGAACGGGCAGTTTTTCATGCACTGGCCGCAATTGACGCATCGGGTCGGATCGATATGCGCCTGTCCGTTGGCGAAATGGATGGCTCCTTTGTTGCAGTTGACTTCGCAGGGCCGGGCCACGCAGCCCCGGCACATGTTGGTGACGACGTAGTTGACTTTCACGCATGCCGAGCAGGCGTCGGTCATCACGGTCAGCGGATTTTCGGAGATCTCTTTCCGGTCGAACGCGCGCCGGACGTATTCGGCGAGCGGGGTCATCTCGTCTTCCTCTTCTTCGATGCCGAAGCCGAGTATCCCCATGGCGCGGTATTTCAGGATGGCGCGGTCTTTATAGATGCAGCAACGGGAGACCTCTTCGTACCCTTTCGGCCGCATTTCGTAGGGGATGCGGTCGATCTCTTCTTCCAGTCTGCCGGCGTGGAGCAGTTTGACGATGCGCGTGAGGAGTTCGCGCCGCAGGATCATGGTGTTGTTGGTGACGGCCATAGCGAAAGGGTTGTCCGTAGGTCGGTAATGGATCGGATTTTTGTTTGTCGTCAAAGATAATACTTTCCGGCGGAAATTTCGGCATTTGGCGGGTTGTCGGTTTTCCTGCGTCGGGTTAGGTGCTCCGTTTATTCCGAGAGGCAACGCAACGGAAGACCGAAGGAGCAACTGTATATACGGTTAGGTAGAACATCTTGTGCATGAAACCATAGGAAATATCCGCGAATTCCGCTAACAGTGGAAGACCAACTACATCCGGCATTACAGAGATGCCACAGTGCGCCCCCACCGTCATTGCGGTAGCCCGAGGCGGTTTTCTCTGTTTATTCCGAGAGGCAACGCAACTGAAAACCGCAGGCGCGGTGGTGCGCGGTGCTGGGATTGAGGTACGCCACGCCGAAGCCCATATATAAGCTCCGGTAGTGGTTTCCCGAATCAACAGACGTGAACGACCAGTTGTACCCGTCGTTGCTGACGCCCCACAACGCGCCTTCGCCGTAGCCGCGGCTGCCCGGGGCGGGGATTAAGACGTCTTAACGGGTTTCGAAAACAAAATAATAGGAAATAAAAAAGGCTTTCGGTGAGGTTATTTCCGAAAGCCCGATTCGATGTGTGATCCGTCGCAGAAAGGTTGGTTTGCCGACCTGCCGCATCGACAAAAAACAGCTCGCCTGTTCAATCCGCTCTCTCCGATCTCCTTTCCCGTCCAGTTGATGATCCGGAAATTGCCGGAAATGGTCAGCGGCTGTCCTTCCCGAAACAGAACGGTGGTCTCTCCTGCCGAAACAGGGGGCGTTCCGCCGATTTTTTGTTCCGCGGCAGGCGCAGAAAACAGACGCCCTAAATGCGCCGTGTCGAACAGCTTGTGCGAATGTTTCTTTCCTGCTATCGTTCGTTCCGGATCGTTCCAAAAGAAGGTCAGTGCCTGACTCGGACACCGTTCGACGATGTCGATGATCTCTTCGGTTTCGGCTGCGCTCAGGTCGATCCACGGCCGCCGCACCGGATCGAACACCCGACGCAACGACCGGAAGCACACCCCTGCATGGATGCACTCGGCCGGCTGCCATACGACGGTGATCGTCCCGTTGCTGTATTTGCGATTGTTATTCATCGTCTTCGTCCGACGTATCGGCGATCTGTTCGGCACCCGATATTTCGTCGTTGTCGTCTTCGTAATAATCTTTTTCGAGTTCCTCTTCCGGTTTGGAGTCGATCTTGACATCGACTTTCACCAGGTAGCTGATCTCGTCGGTTTCGAACGGAACGACGTAGAAAAAGTCGCCGCTCGGCTTGTCTATGCGGATCAATGACTCGCCGTATCCGTGCGGATAGGTCGTTTTGAAAGCCTCCAATTGATCGGAGCCGAGGTTCGCATAGCTGATAATCACGCGTTTTTTCGCGTTTCCCGCTTTGGTAGCCATAGTGTTTCGCAGGTAGTCTCTGGTCGTTGGAAATTTTCTGCAAGTATAAAACAAAAATTAAAACCGCAGAATAGTCCGGTTGTTTTTCTTTCGTCGTGCGATTGTTATATCTTTGGAAGCCGCTTGGGGCGGTTGCACGAAACCGTTTTTCTCTACCTATGGACAATACGAAGCAAAAAATAGACCATTTGCGTCGGGTGCTCGACCGGCTGAACTATGATTATTATGTACGGAATGCGCCGGCGGCCGAAGACCGCGAGTACGACCGGATGATGGCCGAACTGGCCGCTCTGGAGGCTGCGCACCCGGAGTTTGCGGATCCTAATTCGCCGACGCATCGCGTGGGGAGCGACCTGACCCGGGAGTTCCAGCAGGTGGCCCACCGATATCCGATGTTGTCGCTGGCCAACACCTACTCCGAGGAGGAGGTGCGCGACTTCATCGCGCGGGTCGACAGGGAGACCGCGGTGCCGACGGCATACTGTTGCGAACTGAAGTTCGACGGGACGGCGATTTCGCTGACGTATGAAAACGGGCGGTTCGTGCGGGCCGTGACGCGGGGCGACGGGACGCAGGGCGACGATGTGTCGGCCAACGTGCGGACGATCCGCAGCATCCCGATGTCGTTGCAGGGCGACGGATGGCCGGCGTATATGGAGGTGCGGGGCGAGATTTATATGCCCCACGGGAGTTTCGAGCGGCTCAATGCCGAGCGGGCCGATATCGGTGAGGAGCCGTTCGCCAATCCGCGAAACGCGGCCGCCGGGACGCTCAAACAACAGAACTCGGCCGTCGTGGCGAAGCGGGGGCTCGATGCCGTGCTCTATGCCGTACAGGCGGACGCACCGGTGGCGGCGTCGCATTACGAAACGTTGCAAAAGCTGCGGGAGTGGGGCTTCAAGACCTCTTCGGCGGTGCAGTTGTGCCGGTCGGCGGAGGAGATTATGGCCTACATCCGGCATTGGGACAAGGCCCGGCACGAGCTGCCTTACGAGACGGACGGGGCGGTGATCAAGGTGGACAGCATCCGGTTGCAGCGCGACCTGGGGGCGACGGCCAAGGCGCCGCGGTGGGCGGTGGCTTATAAGTTCAAGGCGGAGCAGGCGGTGACGCGGCTCGTGTCGGTCGATTTTCAGGTCGGACGGACAGGAGCCATTACGCCGGTGGCCAATCTGGAGCCGGTGCGGCTGGCCGGGACGACGGTTCGGCGGGCGTCGCTGCACAATGCCGAGCAGATCGAACTGCTGGATATCCGGGTGGGCGATGCGGTGCGGGTCGAAAAGGGGGGCGAGATCATTCCGAAGATCGTCGGGGTCGATCTGGCGCAGCGGCCGGCGGAGAGCGTGCCGTTCCGGTATATTACGCACTGTCCGGAGTGCGGGACGCCGCTGGTCAGGGAGGAGGACGAGGCGAAACACTATTGTCCGAACGCCACGGGATGTCCGCCGCAGATCGTGGGGCGGATCGTACACTACATTTCGCGCAAGGCGATGAATATCGAGGGGCTGGGAGACGAGACGGTGCAGCTCTTGTACAACAACGGACTGCTGGGCGATATCGCCAACCTGTACGACCTGGAGGTCGAGCATCTGGTGCCGCTGGAGCGCCTGGGGCGGAAGTCGGCGGAAAATATCGTCGGAAATATCGCCGGATCGGTCGAGGTGCCTTATGCCCGGGTATTGTTCGCTATCGGAATCCGGTATGTGGGCGAGACGACGGCCCGGAAGCTGGCGGCGGCGATCCCTTCGATCAACGCCCTGATGACCGCTTCGCGCGAGGAGCTGCTGGAGGTGGAGGAGGTCGGGGGAAAGATCGCGGACAGCATTCTCGCCTACTTCGCCGACCGGCGGAATGTCGAGATGATCGACCGGTTGCGGCGGGCCGGGGTGCAGTTGCAGGCGGTGGAGCGGGCCAGACTGTCGGAGGCGTTGGCCGGGAAGAAGATCGTGATTTCCGGAACGTTCGACCTCCATTCGCGACCGGAGCTGAAGGAGTTGATCGAGCTGCACGGGGGGACGAATCAGAGCAGTGTGTCGAAGGCGACGGACTATCTGCTGGCCGGTTCGGGCATCGGGCCGAAAAAGCTGGAGACAGCGACGAAGCTCGGGGTGCGGATCCTTTCCGAAGAGGAGTTTATGGAGATGATCGGAGAAGGAATGTTAAAAATTCAACAAACAACCCTCTTTTAGTTGAAAAACCGCGGACGGGATGCAATCCCCGGGGAATAAACGTAACTTTGTCTCCATACAAATTTCAGAAATATCATGTCACTTCAATTGAAAGGCGTAGGCGTCGCGCTGGTGACGCCGTTTACCGAGGGCGGAGAGGTTGATTTTCCGGCCCTGACCGCACTGATCGACCATGTGACGACGGGCGGAGTCGATTATCTGGTGGTGCTGGGGACGACGGGCGAACCGGCCACGATGACGGCGGAGGAGCGACACCGTGTCGTGCGGCATTGTGTGGCGCACAATCCGGGCAATCTGCCGATTGTGGTGGGGATCGGGGGGAACAATACGGCGGAGGTGATCCGGACGATGCAGACGTTCGATCTGGAGGGGGTGAGCGCAATTCTCTCCGTGACACCTTACTACAACAAACCGAATCAGGCGGGGCTGTATGCCCATTTCAGCGCGATTCTGGAGGCGGCGCCGCTGCCGGTCATCTTGTATAATGTGCCGGGCCGGACGGGGGTCAATATGACGGCAGAAACTACCTTGAAACTGGCGCATGCTTTTCCGGGGCGGGCGATTGCCGTTAAGGAGGCGTCGGGGAACCTTTCGCAGGCGGCTTATATCCTGCGCGATCGGCCGGAGGGCTTTTTCGTCCTCTCGGGCGACGACAACCTGGCGATGGCGCTGGTGGCTATGGGAGGCGACGGGGTGATTTCGGTGGCGGCGAATGTCTTTCCGGATACCTTCTCGTGCATGATCCATGCGACGATGGCGGGAAATATCGCGGATGCGGCGCCGCTGAACCTGACGTTGCACGAGGTGACCGATTTGCTCTTTGCCGAAGGGAATCCGGTGGGGGCCAAGGGGGCTTTGGCGATCAAAGGGCTGATGGGAAATAACTTGCGGTTGCCGCTCGTGCCGGCCAGCGAGGGGCTGTTGGCGAAAATCAAGGCCCAGATCGACCGGTACGGATTGTAGGGGGGCTTAAGAGAAAAGAGGTATGCGAAAATTTTGGGCAGGGCTCTTGTTGTTCGTTTTCGGGACGGCGGGGGCGCAGCAGACGGACACGATAGGGGGTGCGGCGCCGGACTATCGGCGGATTGCGGCCGAGACGGCGGATATCGCTTCGCCGTACTACTATCCGCGGCTCTTCGGGCGGTACGAGCGGGGCGATACGACACTGACGGTCGAGGATTTCCGATACCTCTATTACGGCTACTCGGAACAGAGGGGATACAAACCGCTGTTGAGTTCGCCGTATGCGGACAGTCTCGAACGCGCGTTCGGCAAGAAGACGCGGCTGGAGGCGGAAGACTATCGGCGGATCGTGGGGTTTGCGCGTGAGATACTCCGGGAGGAGCCGTTCAGCATGCGGGATTTGAACGTTTTGGCTTTCGCCTACCGGATGCTGGACGAACCGGAGCGGGCGGCGGCACAAATGTTCAAAATACGCGGCATTCTGGAGGCGATCCGTTCCACGGGAACGGGGCTGCGCGAGGAGTCGCCGTGGTATGTGATCTACCAGCGCGATGCGCAGGATGTGCTGAACCTGATCGGAGCCCGGTTCACGAAGCTCATTATTTTGACGCGGAACGTGGAGTATGCACCGGTCTACAACATGCCGGACGACGGGAGCCGGGGCGGGCGGAAAAACAAGGGATACTATTTCGACTACAGCGAGGTGTACAAGCGGCGGCCGGACTATCTGGACGAGGTGCCGAAGCGCAAACGCAAGTTCGAGATCAATCCGCTCTACAATCCGCGGTCGAAACAGAATATTTTACCGAAATAATACAGTACGAACAGCATGGAGATGTCATACGACGTGATGGTGATCGGCAGCGGGCCGGGCGGATATGCGGCAGCGATTCGGTGTGCGCAGCTGGGGCTGCGGACGGCGGTGGTCGAACGGGCCGAATTGGGTGGAACATGTCTCAATTGGGGGTGTATCCCGACCAAGGCGTTGTTGAAAAGTGCGGAGATTTTTCGTTACGCTTCCCATGCGGCGGAGTACGGGGTGGATATTGCGGCGGGAGCTATGAAAGCCGATTTGCCGAAGATGGTGGCCCGCAGTCGGGGCGTGGCGGAGCAGATGAGCAAAGGGATCGATTTCCTGCTCAGGAAGAATAAGGTGGAGGTGATTGTCGGGGCGGGTTCGCTGACCGATGTGCCGCATACGGTGGCGGTGACGGCGGGGGACGGGACGGCGACCACTTATGAGGCTCGGCATATCATATTGGCGACGGGGGCGAGGCCGAGGGAGTTTCCGTCGATTCCGGTGGACGGACGACGGGTGATTACTTCGCGTCATGCTTTGACTTTGACGGAGCTGCCGGAGTCGATGGTGGTGATCGGTTCGGGAGCGATCGGGGCGGAATTCGCTACTTTTTTCGGTACGCTGGGGACGAAGGTGACGATCGTGGAGTACGCGCCGAACCTGGCGCCGTTGGAGGACGAGGAGATTTCGAAACTTCTGGAGCGGGCGTTCCGCAAGGCGAAAATCGCGGTGATGACTGCGACGGAAGTCAAGCAGGTCGTGGTGGACGAAGCGGCCGGGCTGTGCCGGGTGAGCGTGGCGGGGAAGAAGGGCGAGCAGGTGTTGGAGACGGAAGTGGTTCTGTCGGCGGTGGGGATTGCGGCCAATACGGAGGGGATCGGATTGGAGGCGGCGGGGGTGCGGATTGAGCGGGGGAAAGTCATTGTGGACGAGCACTATCGGACTTCGGTCGAGGGGGTTTATGCCATCGGGGATTTGATACCGACGCCGGCATTGGCCCATGTGGCGACGGCCGAGGCGATCCATTGTGCGGAGTTTATTGCGGGTCTTGCGCCGGAGGCAGTGGATTATGCCGTGGTGCCGTCGTGCATCTACACGACGCCGGAGGTCGCGTCGGTGGGGCTGACCGAGGCACAGGCGACGGAGCGGGGATATACTGTGCGTGTGGGGCGTTTTCCCTACACGGCTTCGGGCAAGGCGACGGCGGCGGGGAACCGGGACGGGATGGTGAAGCTGATTTTCGATGCCGAGACCGATCGGTTGCTGGGGGCGCACCTGTTCGGGCTGAATGTCACGGAGATGGTGGCCGAGCCGGCCTTAGGGTTGACTTTAGGGGCGAAGGCGGAAGACGTTATCCGCACGATCCATGCCCACCCGACGATGTCGGAGGGGGTGATGGAGGCGGCTGCGGCGGCGTACGACGAGGCGATCCATCTTTAGCATTAAATCGGATAAACCATGGAAAATCGTAACATCTCGTTGCCGTTTCATTGGAGCGGCGCAGTGTGGGCGGTGACTATGGTGTTTTTGCTTGTTTTGGTTGGAGTGGGCTTCCATTTGGAATCACTCGGGTGGCCGACAGAGCTGCTTTGGTTGAAGTATCTGTTGTTTCTCGTTTTTCTGGTCTCCTTTTTGGTGGTGTTGGGCTATATGCCGATCCGCCTAAAGGCAGATGGGGACAAGATAGCTGTCAGCCGCTTGTTCGGCGCGCTGGAGATTCCGTTGAGCGAGGTGATCAGCGTGGCTCCGATTTCGAAATCTTATATCGACGGTTCGATACGGACGTTCGGGAGCGGTGGAGCGGGCGGTTATTTAGGTCGATTCAAAAATAAGACGCTGGGCCGTTATACGATGTACGCCACGGAGTTGAAGCACTTGGTGCTCGTTCGGACACGACAGAAGAAGTATGTCTTCAGCTGTACGCAGCCGGAGGAGTTCGTGGCATACGTTCAGGCACGGTTGAAGCGATAGCGGATTAGCGATCGGCGGCAGTTTCCGCTGCCGCCTTTTCCCGATTCGTGACCCGCAGTTTGGCCACGCAGCTCGCATTCATCTGTACGATTTCGAACGAGAGGTGGCGATAATCGAAGCGGTCTCCCGTCTCCGGAATTCGGCCCAACAGGAACATAGAGAGGCCGCTCAGGGTATCGAAATTCTCTTTTTGTAGCTCGTCGCAGGCCACGACACCCATCTCTTCCATAAAATCGTCCATACTGTACGTGCCGTCTACCAGCACGGAACCGTCCTCCTGCACGACATAGGCCGGATCGTCGCAGGTTCCGTCTTCGTCCGGAATCTCGCCCAGAATGCTTTCCGCCAGGTCGTTCAGCGTAATCACCCCCTCCACGACACCGTATTCGCTGATAACCACTCCAAAACTGCATTTGTGTTGCTTGAACAGATCGAGCACGCGTTGTGCCGAGAGGTTTTCCGGAATCAGCAACGGTTCGACGGCGATCGAGCGCAGGTCGAAACGGGCATTCCGACGGAGCAGGCCGATGATGTCTTTGACCGAAACCATACCGATGATGTCCGAAGTGGAGTCGCCGCACAGCAGATAGCGCGTATGGGGCGCTTCGGAAATCGTGTCGATGACCTCTTCCCTGCCCTGCCCGGCGAAGAGATAGACGACGTCTTTGCGATGCGTCTTGAGCTCCTTGGCGTGTTTGTCCGTAAAGCGGAAGACGTCGCGAATCATTTCGGTCTCTTCTTTTTCCAGCAGTCCTTGTTCGGTACTTTGCCGGAGAATCATTTTGATCTCCTCCTCGTTGAGAGAACGTTCCTTGCTAGTTCGGACGCCGAGGATTTTATTGACCAGTTTGGTGGAGACGCTCAACATCCAGACGAACGGATACGAGATGCGTGTCAGGCCGCACATCATGGGGGTGAGCATCATGGCGATTCGTTCGGGGTTGCCCAGCGCGATGGATTTCGGGACTAATTCGCCGATAATCAACGAGAAATAGGTAATCAGCCCGACCACGGTGATCAGCGACAAATCGCGGGCATAGGGGGCTAAAAAGGAGACCCGGGCGAACCACGGTTCGACATCGTCGGCCAGGGCGACGCCGCCGAATGCCCCGGAGACGATGCCGATCAGGGTGATTCCGATTTGGATGGTCGAGAGGATGGTTTCCGGATCGTCCAGCAGTTCGAGGGTTCTGGCCGCCCGTCTGCTTCCTCGGGCCGTTTCGCTTTGCAGGCGTGCCCGGCTGCTGGAGATCAGCGCGATTTCATACATGGCGAAAATGCCGTTCAGGAGGAGGAGTAAGAAAAGAATGACGATTTCCATAGTCCGTTGCGGATCAGTAAAATAGGTGGATTTTTGAGATGGGTGATAAATCCGTTCAGGGGGTAAGTTAATCAATTAGTCTATCAAATTAGCGGCCAAATTGGGAATTCGTGCGATGATTTTGTGAGAAAGTGGGAATAATCAGGATTTGTTGCGGGCAATTTCGGGGGTAGAGACATCATCTTCTTTAGGCGGTGGCGAGTGAACGATGGGTTGGTGAGGCTGCCGTAGCTTTATATATGCGGGTATACCCTGCCAGAGCATCCCGTAGGGATGCGCTCTAAAGTTTTTCTGGTTCTCTTTGTTCACAAAGAGAACAGTATTAGCTGGGGCAGTGATCAGATCGCGCGCCGACGCCTTAAGAGGGAAATCGTCAAAATGCGCTTGCGCGTTTTGACAGGATTTCCCAAGGCGCGCGAACAAAGAACGGCGTGTGAAAAAACTTGATCCGCGCAAAAACTCCGTCGCCCGCCCGCCTAAAAGGGGATTTCGCTCGTTTTGCGACAGCAAAATCGAGATGAAATCCTAACGGGCGACGGAAATGCGGCGGAGCGAAAGCGGAGCCGCAGTGAGGCTGACACAGGGCGGAGAACTGGTTTCTGCTTTAGGCTGGAATTTGGGGCGAGAGCGAATAGCGCGATTCCGAAAGGAATCGCCGTTCTCGGCGAGAGCGACGCATTAGCGGCGCGTGGGGGGCGCGCCGAGGACGAACTCGACAGAAAAAATAGTGCTTTTGCGACCCTTTAGGGTCGTGCGGGCCGAAGCCTCCCGCCGCGGAGGCCCGCAACTCGCTATGCTCGTTTTAGGCCCCGCAGGCTTCGACCCGCTCGGACGACAAGGCCGAACCTGAAAGATGTAGGTTGTGGATTGGGCCGAGCTCCTGCGGCTCGCAGAGCCGCGCGGACCGGAGCCACCCCCGGCGTAGGGCCGCCACTTCGCGGTGCTCGTTTTGCCCACGCTGGCTCCGGCCCGTCCAAGAGAGTAGGATAGTCCCAGCCCTTTGCCCCCCGCGAGCGGCACCCCCGTTTATTTCGAGAGGCAACGCAACTGAAAACCGTGGCCACGATAACGCGCATAACCGGATTGGACTACATCTGTCAGGAAACGCAAACGCACACTGTATATCCCTTCAGTCGAGGCAGACCAAAGCGATCCCTCGCTGCCGTCGCCCCACAGCCCACCCGTGTCGTAGCTGCGGAAGCCCGGGGCGGTGCGTCTCCGTTTATTCCGAGAGGCAGCGCAACGGAAAACCGTTAGCCTGTCGTGACGTAACGCGGGGATTTATCTCCCTCATTTCAAAATACAAGCATCTGCCATAAGTGCCACTGACTGTAGAAGTCCAACTATACCCATTGTTGCCAACGCCGCCTATCATACCCTCTCCGTTGGTGCGGCAGCCCGGGGCGGAACGTTGGGGAAATCGAGTCGAATCATTCGTTGCAGAGGACAACGAATGACGTTTTTTGACTAACTTTACCACTGAATATCATATCTTTCATCCGATGAAAAAGCAAGATAAAGAAGCGCTGCTCTATCATAGCTCCGAACCCAAAGGAAAACTGGGCGTTGTTCCCACCAAACCCTACACCACCCAACACGACCTCTCGATGGCTTATACCCCAGGCGTGGCGGTGCCCTGTATGGAAATTTACGACGATCCGGAGAAAATCTACGAATATACCAACAAAGGCAATCTGGTGGCCGTGATTTCGAACGGCACGGCCGTGTTGGGACTCGGCGATATCGGCCCGGCCGCCGCAAAACCCGTGATGGAGGGGAAAGGACTGTTGTTCAAGGTGCTGGCCGGAATCAATGTATACGACATCGAGATCGACACTACGGATGTGGATCGTTTCGTGGAGACTGTCAAGGCGATTGCGCCGACCTTCGGGGGGATCAACCTGGAGGATATCAAAGCGCCCCAGTGTTTCGAAATCGAACGACGGCTCAAAGAAGAGGTCGGCCTGCCGCTGATGCACGACGACCAGCATGGGACGGCGATCATTACTTCGGCCGCCCTGCTCAATGCTTTGGAGATCGTGGGAAAACGCATCGACCGGATTCAGGTCGTTGTGAACGGCGCGGGAGCTGCTGCGACAGCTTGTGCGCGGCTCTATTTGCACCTGGGGGTTAGGCCCGAAAATCTGGTGATGTGCGACAGCAAAGGAGTGATCAGCGTACGGCGAACGAACCTGACGCCCGAAAAGGCACAGTTTGCGACCCGGCGCGAGGTGAATACGCTGGCCGAAGCTTTGGTCGGCGCCGATCTTTTCTTGGGCGTCTCCAAAGCAGGGGTGCTGACGGCTGAGATGGTGCGGACGATGGCCGATGACCCGATTGTCTTTGCATTGGCCAATCCCGATCCGGAAATTCCGTATGAAGCGGCCAAAGCGTCGCGTCCCGACCTGATTTTCGCCACCGGGCGGAGCGACTATCCGAATCAGGTCAATAACGTGCTCGGTTTTCCGTACATCTTTCGCGGGGCGTTGGATGTACGAGCCACGGCTATCAACGAGGAGATGAAGGTAGCGGCGGCACAAGCGATCGCCGGGCTGGCGAAAATGCCGGTCACGGACGAAGTGCTTCGGGCCTATAATTTAGAGGAGCTGGCTTTCGGACGGGACTATCTGCTGCCCAAACCGTTGGATCGACGCCTGCTCGTGACGGTCTCGGTGGCCGTGGCCAAGGCGGCGGTCGAATCGGGTGTCGCGACCAAAATCATTACGGATTGGGAGGCCTATGCAGCCGGTCTGGCACGGTTGGCCGACCGTATCCGACAGGGGCGTTATTGATTGCGGTGAAGAGAGACCGATCCTTTGACTTTTCGGCCTTTGGGGTCAATCTCTTTCCATCGGTCGCTCTCCCAATAGAAGTGCTCGCCGATCCAGACCTTGCGTGCCCGGCGAGCCACAGTAGCGTGTCCGTCCTGAAACGGATAGGCGGCTTCGTAGTGCGGTCGGATCACGACACGACCCGTTGTGTCGGCATATCCGATTCGTCCGTTGCGTCCTACGATTCGAAACAGACCTTCCGAAACATAATCCGGGCCGTTGTCGAATAGGTAGGCATCGTATTTTTTGCGACTCTCCCGGTCGGCCAGTTCGGCGGTTTTCGGATCATGGCGACGGAGGCCGGAGCGATAACCGGCGCAACTGCCGCAGAGTGCAAGTGTCGCGCCGGCGCAGAGGATGACGGTGAGGCGGTTCATGGCGAGCGATGGGTGTATTGGGGTGATTATCGCACCTGCACGACGGCCAGCTGTTCCTGGATCCGTTTCCGATCCACCGTCTCATAATGATATGGATAGAGGTATTCCGGTTCGATGATTTTGGCCGCTTCGATAAACTCCTCTTCGCTCATCGTATAGGGAAGCATCAGGGGGAGAAAAGCGATAAAAATAAAGTTCAACTCCCGCATTTCCGGAATCAGTTCGGTGTCGCCGGCGATGTAAATCCGTTTTTCGTTGATGGTCAGCAGATAACCGTTTCCCTCTCCTTTCGGGTGGAACGGTACGCCGGGTCTCCGTTCCCGGACGACGTTATAGGCCGGCAGGGCCCGGATGCGGATTGAGCGGTTGTAGTCTGTCGTATCGCCGTTGGCCAGTGTGATGATCCGTTGGGTGAATCCGTCGACCCGCAGCCGTTCTGTGGCTTTCGGCGGTGCGATAAAGACGGTCTGGTCGGTCGCGATGGCGCGTAGCGCCTCGGGGTCGTAATGGTCATAGTGATCGTGGGTGATGAGAACCGTCGTGGCTTTCGGAAGCATCGTATAATCGGCCCCCTCTCCGTATGGATCGACGGCGATTAGCTCATTCTCATAACCTATATAAAGCGCCGCATGGCTGATACGCGTCACGCTGATCGGGCCGTAGTAATCGGTGGTGTCGGGTTGTGCTTTCATGATGTTTGTGGGTTTGGGAATAAAGGTAGCATTTTTCGTGCCGAAATCGGAGCGTTTTTTGGGAAAATGGAGGGGCTATTTTTGCTGAGGTTGGAGGCTGTCCTGTTTATTCCGAGAGGCAACGCAGCTGAAGACCGCTGGCCCGGTGTACCGGATAGTTTGAGCCGAGTCCCGTCGCGTCGAAGTACAAGTATACGCCATAGATATCGCTGACTGTGGAAGTCCAGCTGTAGCCGCCGTTACCGACCACCCACACCGAGCCTGAACCGTAACCGCGGTGGCCCGGGGCGATGCCGCTCGGCACGCGGACCGGGTAGCCTCTGCCCCAATGGTCGCCTCTACCCTAAGTGCTTCTATCTCAAATAATCGGCCTGCCTCGGCTTCAAGTTGGGGCAGACACAGCCAGTAGAATGCCCTGTGGGCGCGTTTATTCCGAGAGGCAACGCAACGGAAAACCGTGGGCGCGGCTGTCCGAGTTGCTGGTGAGGAGGTGCTGCGAAAAGAAATTCAAGTCCAGACCGTAGACACCGCCCGTAACGGAAGACCAGCTGAACCCGGTGTAGCCGACGCCCATCAGATCGCCCGAGTTCGAAAGGCGGTTGCCCGGGGCGGGGTTTGTCTCCGTTTATTCCGAGAGGCAACGCAACGGAAAACAGTGGGCACGGTAGTCTGGGTAGCCGATGTAGAGGCCCTGCGAATTGAAACTCAAGTCCAAACCGTAGATGTCGCTTGCGGCGGAAGACCAGATGAACCCGCGGTTGCCGACGTGCCACAACGCACCCTCATCGAAGGCGCGGAAGCCCGGGGCGTGTCGCTCGGCCCTGTTTATTCCGAGAGGCAACGCAACGGAAGACCGTAGGCGCGGAGGTACGCGTAGCTGGGATTGAGCCCCGTCACGTAGAAATCCAAGTACACCCCATTGCTGCCGCTCACCGACGACGAATAGCTGAACCCGCCGTTGCCGACGTAGCTCAGCCCGCCCGAGGCGAGGCTGCGGAAGCCCGGGGCGGCACTGCCCCGCCCTTTCCTGATTTGAACGAAGAATCGCAGTAAACCATAAATTGTGTAATTTCGGAGCGCTTTTCGGACAAATTATCGATGGATAAACAGACGACGATTCGAGTCTCGCTGGTCGTAGCTGTTGCGTTTTTCATGCAATTTCTCGACACCACCGCGGTCAATACGGCCATTCCGGCCATGGCCGACACGTTCCGGGTGGATGTCATCCGGCTCAGTACCGGCGTGACCTCCTATCTGATGGCGTTGGCGGTTTTTATCCCCGTGAGCGGCTGGATCGCCGAACGCTTCGGAACCCGCCGCGTTTTTTGCTCCTCGGTCGCCTTTTTCATCCTCTCCTCTACCCTTTGCGGCACCTCGCACAGTTTGTGGCAGTTCGTCGCCTATCGCATCATGCAGGGGATGGCCGGAGCCATGATGTCGCCCGTCGGTCGGCTGGCCGTGCTCAAAGCCACGCCCAAAGAGGATTTGCCCACCGCCATGAACTATATTACCATTCCGGCACTCGTCGCTCCGATTATGGGGCCCGTGGTGGGCGGCTATCTGACCTCCTTTTGGTCGTGGAGGTGGATTTTTTACCTGAACGTGCCGATCGGAATCGCCTGTATTCTGTTGGCCTGGCACTACATTCCCGAAGAGACGCCGCGCGACGCGAAACGAAAGCCGCCGTTCGATTGGGGCGGATTCGTATTGAGCGGGAGTGCGCTGGCCGGATTTATGTACGGAGTCGAAATGTTCAGCAAATCAGGCATCTCGTATGCCCTTTCCGGTTCGGTCGTCGGCCTGAGCCTGCTGTTGCTTTACTGGAACGTGAAGCACGCGGCCCGGGTGGAGACGCCGCTGATCGACTATTCAGTCATGCGGGTGCGAACCTACAGCATTACGGTTTGGGTCGGTTCCGTATCGCGAATCGTGATCGGAGCCTTTCCTTATCTTGTGCCGCTGATGTTTCAGGAGGGTTTCGGGCTGAGTCCCTTTCGTTCCGGGCTCCTCTTTCTGGCCACGATGGCCGGCAACCTGTCGATGAAGACCGCGACCGTCTGGCTGATCCGCCGTTTCCCCTTTCGCAATATTTTATTGGTAAACGGTGCCTTAGTAGCTCTTTTCACCTTTCTGACCGCCCTGTTTTCTCCCGAAACGCCCGTTTGGATGATCGTGGTTACCCTCTTCTGTGCCGGTCTGGTGCGGTCGATGCAGTTCAGTTCGCTGACCACCCTCGCCTTTGCCGATATCGCCGAACGGAAAATGACATCGGCCAATACCTTATATAGTACGGTGCAACAGATGTCCACCGGCATGGGGATCGCCGTCGGCGCCGTGATGCTGCGGTTCGCCAACCAGTTCGACGGCGGCATGCCCGGACACTATACGGTATTGGATTTTCGGCTGGCATTCTTTGCTGTGGCCATCCTGGGTGTTATTCATCTGTTCGGCTACACCTTTTTGCGTCCCTCGGCCGGAAACGCCGTCAGGATCAAGAAGAAAGAGTAAGATTCGGCCTCCGTTCGCATCATACCGTCCGGCGGAATTTGCGAAAAAAACGGTCGAACGTTTGGTAGAATAAAAAGAAGACTCTATATTTGTCCTCGCAATGCCGAATCGGGTATTGCGGATTTGGTGCGGTAGTTCAGCTGGTTAGAATACCTGCCTGTCACGCAGGGGGTCGCGAGTTCGAGTCTCGTCCGCACCGCGCGTTTTTAACACGCCTCTTCTTGTGGATGGAAGAGGCGTTTTTCGTATGAGCCTTTTTGACATAGAGCGGGATTTGCACGAAAATTGTCGGAGGGCTCTTGCTTTCGCCGTCCGAGCTGATTCGGGCGGGCCGGCTTCAGGCGTCGAACTCCGGGATTCGGCGACGAAAAAAAGTGAAATCTGACAATAAGTGTGGATTACTGACTAAAATTTATTAATTTAGCCGCGTGAAATATCCTCTCTCGCAGAGGATTCGGGCATAAATTGAACGGATATGGATTTTGCAAAACGCAGAAAATCAAATTTTTCGAACGGTAGAAAGCGGTCGTTGCGAATCGTAACGGCGGCTTTGTTGGGCTTGTTGGGGGGCTGTGTGTGGGGGGCATTTGCGCAGGGACAGGGGCTGGGGGCGCCGCAGAAACAGTCCGTCGATTTTGCATTCGGCTTGGGGAACTCGGAACTGAGCGTAAATTATGGTCAGAATGCCGCAGCGATGGCCAAATTCGATAAATTGGTGCGCGACGTGGCCAATTCGGCATCGGCACGGATCGACTCGGTGGTGATTACCGCTTATTCGACGGCTACGAACCCGCTCGGGAACGTCGATGTGGCGGAACAACGGGTGTCTGCGGTTAAAGCGTATGTCGATCCGGTGATCCGGAACTCGCAGCTGCGTCAGGCGGTGGTCGTGACGGGGAACGTCGTGGCCAAGAACAACGTCATGATGCCGGATCAGGTATTCGGGATGTTGAAAAAGGTGACCGTTACCGTTTATATGAACGGGTCGAGCCTGGCGAAGAAAGGTACGACCAACGGCGGTGGGACGATGGGGAGCGACGAAAGTCGATATATGTCGCCGTTCGGCGGAAGCAACGTCTTCGGAACGACTTCGCGGCAGCAGCAAACGGCGGCTCAGGCGGACACTCATCGCGAACCGCAGCAGGTGGCGGTTGAAGTAGTGCCGAAACACGCTTTCTCGGCTAAGGAACAGCCGCGGCAGGAAGTGGTCGTTGCGCGGCCGGCGGAACCGCAGCAGCCCGCTCAGACGAAACCGGTAGTTGCAGAGCGGGAGTCGGAAGTAATTTTGCCGGTCGATAATAATAAATCGACCCCGAAAGACGATTATAAGAAGGAACCGGTTCGGCAGTCGGAAGCGGTTGCTGCGACGCCTGTTGCTCCGGCGGAACCGTTGTGGGAACCGACCAAAGAGGAAAAGAAAGCTCTGGATGCGGAATTGCATCGCTTTATCGACTCATTGGCCCAGCTGGAAGTGAAACGGAAACAAGAGGCGACTGCGGTGGCTCCTGCTCCTGCGGTTGTGGTAGAGACTCCGAAGGTTTCGAATGTGCAGCCTGTGCGGCCGGCGGTAGTAGCGGATAACAGCTATGCACAGCAGGGACGCAATCCGGAGATCGATGCGCTCGTACAGCAACTCCTCGAAGAACAGGGAGCGACTGCTACGGCGACCGTTCCTGCGGGAAGAGGCGGTGCGACGAATATCGCCGGTCTGGAGTTGGGGAACAGTACCGACGACAAGACCAATAAAGTGGTGTTGGAAGAGATCAGCACTACCCTCTTGCGCTCTTCGAATGCCAAACAGAAGGCGATTATGGAGCTCGAAATTTCGGGTAGCTCGGCTTTCGTGGCAGGGATGGCGGATGCGAAGAAGATTAAAATGAAGCCGTCGAAAGCAGGGGCGGTTGTGGAAGCGAAACCGGTGAAAGCGGAAAAACCGGCTAAACAGAAACCGGTCGTAGTAGCGAAAGAAAAAGAGAAGATCAAGGTAGAGGAAGAAGTGATCGCCGTTACGCCGATCGTACCGGCTGAAGTCGTGGCCAAAGAAGAGATCAAAGAGAAAGAAAAAGAAGAGGTTAAACCGGTGAAGGTGAAGCCTGTCAAGCCGTCGAAAGCAGTGGCTATCGAAGTGGTACCGGTCGAAGAGGTTGAAACCGCAAAAGTGAAAGAAAAAGAAGAGGTTAAACCGGTAAAGGTTAAGCCTGTTAAACCGGTGAAAGCGGAAAAACCGGCCAAAATCAAAACGGCGCACGAGCCGATGACTTTGGTGCGACCGTTGGTGGCGGCGAAGACCAATCTGGCTTACTGGGCGGGAGTTGCGGCGAATGCCGAAGTCGAATTCTACTTCGCTAAACGCTGGTCGGCGATGGTCGAAGGGGTTTATACCGATTGGAACATGAACCTCTACAAGAAGCACTACGCCGTCAACGAAATCAGCCCGGAAGTACGTTATTGGACGACCCGGAAAGCGGGGCAATATTGTGGCTTGTACGTTGGGGTATATGGACACTTGGGACAGTTCGACTACATGTCCAAAGATCGCCTCACGGGCGGTAAGACCGGGGACTACTACGGTGCCGGGATTTCGGTAGGGGGCTATCTGCCTTTCACTCCTCACTTCGGGATGGAACTCGGCTTGCGAGGGGGATATGTACGGGCGAATTACGACCGTTACCACAAAGAAGTTTCGACCTATATATATGAATCGTCGAAGTCGGCCAACTATTTCGGTCTGACGGGAGCGAAAGTTTCATTGGTATACCGTTTCGGCTTGGGCCGGTAGTAATTTTTGAATAGGGAAACGCAGATTTATCATGAACAAGATACTACATTTCGGAAGATCGAAAAAGCTGGGGGTGATTGTCATGGCTGTGGCGGCTGCTTGGAGCGGTTTGGGGACGACATCGTGTGTCAGACGGAATTTGTACACCAAACCGGACGAAGGGCGCGTGATTGTGAATTTCGACTGGAAAAACAAAGTCGAAGGGACGACGGCGCCGGAGAAAATGTCGGTCTACCTGTATAACGAAGATGGCAGCAAACTGTATCACGGTGAGACCGGAGAAGACGGTTCTTATCAGGGGACGGTAGCATCGGGGAAATATAAAGTATTGGCTTTTAACGAAGGGATCGAAGGGATCAAATTTGCCGATATTGAAAGCTTTGAAAAGGCATATGCTTATGCGCTGCCGTTGAATAACAAGGCTTTGGAAGAGGATGAGTGGATCAAGGAGGCGGGCGGATGGCTTTATAGCGGACAGTTCGCGGAATTGACCGTTGCGAAAGAAGATACCGTCGTGACCACATTGGCGCCGGCACCGCGGGTACAGCGGGTGGTGGTAAAGATTCTTGTGAATGGCGATGCGGATAAGGTGACCGGATTACAGATGGCTTTGACGGGAGTCGCTTCTTCAATCCGGTTGTGCTCCGGAGAGTGTACGGGGGGATATAAAGCGGTGGTACCTTTGAACCATCAGGTGGAACAGGTGGATGGCTCTGTGCTCTATTCGGCGAATGCTTTGGTCTTCGGAATCCGGCCTTCGGAAGGAGAGAGTCAGGGATCGAATAGCGTGCGGCTGGACTTGAATTTTGACAATGGCGGCTCGCAGCAAATCGAAGCAGAGATTGGGCCGGAAATTATCGATAATCCGGATGCCATCGAAATAACGATCGATATCGATGTGGAAGTTTCGGCTACTTCTCAAGGCGGATTTACGGCTCAAATCACCGATTTCGAGGTGACTACCGACGATATGATCGTGAATAACCGGCCAAATACCAGCGGTGCGGGGAATTAGGTGATAGGCGGGGTGAGAAACGGGGGAGAACTGTTGGATACGAACTAAAATTAATCGGGGGAAATATAGATGATCATGAAAAAAATCACTTGGTTCTCGGCACTGACGGCGATATGCGCCGTGGCTGTAGGAGTGAGCGGTTGTACCAAAAAGGAACTGGAGATTCCGGCGGGAGAAAAATCCCAGTTGTTGCTGACCGGAAAAACCCAGAAAATGGGAGTGACCAAGGCGCAGAAGGCGACCACTACCCAACCGTTGGCGAATAATTTCGAAACCGGGATATATGTGGTGAATCGGACTTCGGGCGAAAATGTGGGGACGGCGGGAGTGTCCAATTTGAAGCATGTGTCCGATGCGTCGGGGGCGTTGATTAATACCGGCGCTCCGATTATCTTGACCACGGGTTGGGAATACGATATGATCGCTTACGGGCCGCATGATCCGGCGGTGGTGGCTGCGAACGGAGTAAAAGTCGCGCATGGGAACGATATGATCTGGGCGAAGAGCGCCGGTGAGAAACCCAATGCGAAGACACATAGCACGGCATTGACCTTTCAACATAAAGTATCGCAGATCGAATTCGAACTGGTGGATGGCGGGACTACCGGAGAGGGAAATTCTGTGAACTTGGCGGGAGCGACATTCAAAGTGACGGGGTTTGTTAAGGACGGGACCGTAGATTTGACCACCGGTGCGATGACCCTCGGAGCGGTCGATCCGACGATCGTTTTGACCGGGATCAATAATACTGATCTGAAGACCGATGTAATCTATTTCGTGCCGGGAGAAAATTTGCAGTTGAACGCGGAAGTGACTTTGGCCGACGGAACTACCTTCTCGGGTGTCTATAAGAAGAAGTTCGAAGCCGGAAGACATTATCAGGTCAAGATTAAAGTACTCGATTTGGACACCGATTTGGATCTGGATGACAGTACATTGCTTCCGTGGGAAGAAGACGAAGAGGGAGATTTGGAACTCGGACAATAACACCAAGCGAATAGAAATCTCTCCCCTTTGGGGGGTACCATTATCTTCAAATATCGAGAGTGAGATTATGAAAACGTTTTACGTACTTGCGGCTCTTTTTCTGACAGTGACCGGTTGTACCAAAAAAGATACGGAAAGGGATCAAAAAGTTCCTTCTGAATTGATTTTGAACGGAGAAGTGACATTCAGCGACAATGATCCTGAGACCGCTTCCTCTGTCTCGGCGGTGAAACAAGTGGAAACACGCGCGGGAGGGCAATTGCCGGCCAGTACCTCTTTGGGAGTCTATATTCGGAATACCCCGGAGACTGCGGGTGCGGGGGATTTGAATGCAGCAGAGTGGAAAAATCTGCCGTTCGTTTGTAATTCCAGCGGACAGATTGTTCTATCGGGGGGCACAGGTGGCGTGATTCTGACCTCGGGGATTCAGTATGATATCTTGGCCTATTCACCACAGGTTCAGACCGTGAGCGACGCTCATCGAATACCGGTGGATCATGGAACGGATATCTTGTGGGGGAAGAAGACGGTAAAAGCAGTGCCGGGGGCGACACGGGTGAACTTGGAATTCAGACATGCCGGAGCACAGGTCGGGTTCAAATTGAAAGCGAAGGATGGGACGACGATGGATTTGAGTAATGCCCAGATGACAGTTACCGGTTTTTATAAGACCGGGACGTTGGATTTGGAGACGGGGAAGATTACGGGGGCGGATCCGACCGAGAAATTGACGGATAAGACGGGCGCGAAATCGTATGTTCTGGCGACGGGTGATAAGATGACCGTGAATGCGACTGTGACGGGTGTTCCGGATCAGCCTACGTTTACCGGTTCTTATACTTTGACCCTCAAACCGGGGAAATCTTATCTCTATACCATTACGCTGAATCCGAATGGTGAAGCACCGGTTAAATTCGATCCAGAGGTGGTGGATTGGGAAGATGTAGCAGCTGGCAATGATGTGATTATCAAATAGATTTTATGTAAAATGGATAAGGGGTCGGTATTCTCAAGAATACCGACCCCTACTGTTTTTGTGGATTTCTGACGGCGAAAATTTAGTAGTACTCTACCCTATTCGGACAATCTATAACAAACACATTGAAATCGACGTTACCGACGTGGGTAAAATGTTGCACGGATCATTCATTGTTGAAGTAAATCTATGAATCTCTCCTTGTAATAAGTAGGCCTAGTCGAAAGAGAGAGTTTTGAATATTGAATCTCTGATTATCGATCGTTTTACCCCGTTCCGACGCAGCTTTCCATATCCTTGTTAACTCCTAGAAGCATCTAATAGGTTGGAAAAAATAACCCTTTGCCTCGGAAAGAGACAAAGGGTCGGATTTTCGAAACGCGGAATTTTGCCCGTATGTCGTGACCGGCACCGGACTATTCATCCGCCGCTAAGAAATGCTTCTGAGCCTTCAGCAAATTCCTGGACTGAAGCACCATCGTTTTCGTCTCGTTGATGATGTCGAGATACAGCATACTGCTCCGAGAGCTCGACGCATTGTCCCGTACCCGATAAATCTGGTTTTTGATCGCTTTGGCCAGTATCTCGAACAACTCGTCCCGGTGTTGCAACGCATCGTCCAAATGGCTGAAATCTTTGGTCTGCAACATCCGGATAATCTCGTCGTAAATATCCGAAACCCGTTTGTTGATCTCTTGCAGATCGGACAACTGTGCCGGACTCAATCCCTCGTGGTTGTTGTCGATGTGGTCGAAGCTCGGCCGCGTGATATGCACCAATGCCTTCGCCACTTCGTTCACGTAGTCCGCCACCTGAACGTAATAGTGAGCCGTATCGATGTTGTTGGCCTCCAGCTTGCGCAAGATCGGCAGTAACCGATACTTCCGCTCGTGTGCCTCCTGATACATCTGCTCCGCCGCCCGCATCGTATCTTTCAGTTTCCGACGGTCTTCGCTTGCCAGCCCCTCGATCGTCTCCTGATAGAGCTTGGTCATCGTCTGCATGGCGTTGCAAATCTCCTGCGTCGATTCATCCACAATGTTCAATTCCTTGTCATCCCCGTTGTACATGGCTTCACGTGCTGCCGCTTTCTTCTGCCGCCGCGAGAAGAGCACCTTGCTTTGGAACAGGATGAAAGCGCAGACCGCCGCCAGCCCGTAGATGGCGATATTTCCGCCGTACATCAGCACCAGCCCGACGATAAACGCCACCGTAAACGCCACCGCCGCCGTCAGGAACCAGCCCGAGATCACCGTCAATACCCCCGTGATCCGATACACGGCACTTTCGCGTCCCCACGCGCGGTCGGCCAGCGAAGAACCCATCGCCACCATGAAAGTAACGTAGGTGGTCGAAAGCGGCAACCGCAACGAAGTGGCCGATGCGATCAGGATCGAAGCGACCGCCAGATTGACCGTGGCCCGGATCAAGTCGAACGGTGCTTTCTCCGCTGCTTCGATCACCGCCATCGGCTCGAATCGCCGCGCGAGGAACCGTTGTGCCCGTTCCGGCACGTATTTGGCGAAATTTTTGTTAAAATTGACCGCTCCGCGCACCAAGGCCCGCGACAGCGACGTAGAGCCGAATCGCTCTACTCCATCGTCCTGCCGTGCCAGATTGATTTCGGTGTCGGAAACCGACCGGGCTTTCTTTGAGAGCCAGATGGTGATGACCATAATCAGCCCCCCGATGAACAGGATCAGCGGATTGGCAGGTACGGCCCCTGCCAGTTCCGACATTTTGAGGGTTGAAATATCAACTCCCGCAGCCGCCGCATTCGAAGCAATGTTGTAGGAGTCGAAACCCGCCACGAATACCCCGATAAAATTCACCAGGTCATTACCCGCAAAAGCCAGCGCCAACGACAAAGTTCCCGCCAATACCGTCAGCTTGAGGATGTTGATCTTAAATAAGTAATGGATCAGGCCCATCAGGATGGTCCATCCGATAAAACAGTAGACCATCATTAATCCCGTGTGGGCGTTCATCCACGCCATCAGTTCGTGCGGCATGATCGAGGTGTCTTTCATTCCTTTGAAGATGGCGAAGTATGAGATTGCCGTAAGTGCGATCCCGCACCACAGCGGCCCGATGTAGCGAAATGATTTCTGGTAATGGAACGAGAAGATCACGCGGGTCACGTACATGACCACGGTACCGGTAATGAATGCGACGATGACGGATGTCAATATTCCCGATATGATCCCCAATGCCTTTCCGGAGTTGATGTAGATGGGCAGTTCTGCCATGCTTCCCCCTGCATTCCAGATTTTTACAAGTGCTACAGCCACGGCAGAGCCCAGCAGTTCGAATACGAGCGATACGGTGGTCGAGGTAGGAAGCCCGAAAGTATTGAACATATCCAGCAGGATCACGTCGGTGAACATGACTGCAAGGAAGATCATCATCATCTCGTGGAAGTAGAAGTTTTCGGGAAAGAAAACTCCCCGGCGTGCCACTTCCATCATACCGCTGGAGAAAATGGAGCCGAGGAGAATCCCTGCCGAAGCGACGAGCAGGATGACGTATCGCGGCGCGGCTTTCGAGCCTAAGGCCGAGTTTAGGAAATTGACGGCGTCGTTGGAAACTCCCACCACAAGGTCGGAAACGGCGAGAGCCATCAGAATCACCAAGACAAACAGATAGATATTGTCCATAGAAGACACAAGGTGTGTGGTTAAAAAGGCGGGGCGGCGAAAAGCTCTTCGGGCTCATCGACCGAAATCCCCGACGAAAATACCGAATTAATCTCGATTTACCAAGATACGATAGGCGATTGTGCGGTTACAGTTGGGTAAGTGCCTGACGAATAATGGCTTCGGCAGTGAGTGACGGATTTTCGCGGCAGATCGCCTTGACGACCTTTTCGCAGGCCGATTTCGGATAGCCGAGGATGGTCAGAGCCGATATCGCTTCGTCGATGTTTTCGGTCACTTCGGCGAAGATGCCCGGCGCAGCATCCGACACGGCCGCCACGTTGAGCACTTTGTTTCTCAGGTCGACAATGGCCCGTTCGGCGGTCTTTGCGCCGATCCCCTTGACGCTTTTCAAAGCTCCCACATTACCCGTGGCGATGATCTGTACCATATCCTCCACTCCGTACGACGAGAGCATGATCCGGGCGGTATTGGCCCCGATTCCCGATACGGAGAGCAGGAGGCGGAAGAGTTCGCGCTCTTTCTGCTGGCTGAACCCGAAGAATATCTGGGCGTCTTCGCGTTGGATGTGGTGGATGTAGAGGGTCGTTTCGGTCACCGAGCTGATGGCGGTGTAGGTTTGCAACGAGATTTGGAGCAGGTAGCCGATCCCCGCCGCCTCAATGACGACATAGGTGGGGGTCAGTTCGGCGATTCGGCCTTTGATGTATTCGTACATAAAAGTTGGAGTGAGTGAACCCGGAACAAAGATAACTTTTTCCCGGAGATTTCGGGAAACCGCGCGGGGAGATGGAATATTTTTACCATATTTGCACCATAAAATCGGAAACTCAATATTTTAACGGGAATGAATAAAATGACACTCAACATCGTATCGTTGGCAGCGGCTTTGACGCTGGGATCGGTTTTCGTCGGCTGCGGAACCTCTTCGAATAAGGGGGATTCGACGACGGGGGCAGCGAATGCGGCGGATTCTGCGCAAACGACTGCGACGACGGACGCGATCGAATATAACGGAAAGATCGTTTACGTACAGATCGACTCCGTTATGAGCGGCTATGGGTTGGCGAAGGATTTGCTGGACGCTCTGGCCGAAAAGAGCAAAAAGGCGCAGAATGAACTGACGGCAAAGGGGCGGAGTCTGGAGCGCGAGATGCGCGACTATCAGGAGAAGGCGCAGAAGGGGTTGATTACGCGGTTCCAGGCGCAGGACATCGAAGCGGGATTGCAGAAGAAACAGCAGGCGGTGATGGACTATCGGGATCGGAAGATGCAGGAGTTGGCGGAAGAAGAGGCGGTGACGATGAACCGGATCAGCGAGGCGATCATGCAGTATGTGCGGAAATACAATGCAGAGAAGAAATACAGCATGATTATCAGCACGCAGGGTGGGAATACGGTTTTGCTGGCCGATCCGTCGTTGAACATTACGGACGACTTGCTGAAGGGGCTGAATGACGAGTACCGTCTTCAGCTGGATACGATGAAGCAGGCGGCGACGAAGTAGTTCGTTGGTATGACTGAATAGATTGAACGCGGTTTTTCGCGACAAGGGCCTCTTTTCACGGGAGGCCTTTTTTGTATGGAGTTATGTAGTATGTATGGCTAAGGGTGTGCAGAAGCGGGGGAAATATGCTTTGGGGTTGTCGGAAAATATGCGTTGCTGGCGACAGACGAGGAGGCGGTGAAGGCGGATATCGGGCGATTTACATAATTATTTGCCTTTCGAGGCGTTTGTCTTCAGAACTTCCTATTTTCCTTTCGTTAACATCTCCACCGCAGCTTCTGTCGTGTCAATGAAAATAACATCTTTCCCTTTATTGCTCTCATAAATGAAATCTCTCAGCGGTTGGCTTGTATAGTGTGAATAATCACCATAGACTGCAATCCTTCCCCCGTAATTTATATATTTCTGCAAGATTTCTCCTGCAATGCCACTGCTGAGGACAAAGAAGTCTTCCGTAATCAACTTTTTATCTATCACGATGTTCTTTGTTCCTACTTCATATTGTGCGGTCATTAATAAGTCAAGTGCCGATTGGGCATCTGTGATGACTACGAATCACTTTCTACTATTGCGCATGTAATGTGGTTTCTTGTTACCGAACGAAATGTCATATTATATGGCTTATTGGGGCGATAGAGAGACAACTTTCATATTTCTTTATGCCGTGAGAGCGACCACCATCCGGTAGAGGATGTAGAAGCAGAGCAACAGTTTCAGCCCTGTACCGAGCAAAAAACCGATGAAAGTGCCGACAGCAGCTTTCAAGGCTGCGCCGCCCGATTTTTTCGCGTACCACAGTTCACCCAGAAAAGCGCCCAGTATCATGCCGAACAGCATCCCGATGGGCAGAAAAAACAGGCCGAGAATCATCCCGATAATCGAACCCCAGGTCGCGGCACTGCTGCCTCCGGCGCGTTTCAGGATCAGCGGAGGTAAAAAGTAGTCCGCCAAGAAAACGACCAGACAGACGCCGGTCATAATGAGCATGAAGTTGTCACTGAAAGGCGTATAGCCGCTCCACCGTCCGATCCAGAGGCTCAGATAGGCCAGCGGTACGCCGGGAAGAGCCGGCACGATCGATCCGATCAGACCGAGCAGCAGAATAATAAAGGCGAGAATAATCAAAAAGAGATCCATAGGGCTAATTCATTGAATGGTTTCGTTGGGCGACCTCATCGGGTGCCGACACGGAAGTATGCGTACGCCGATTCGCTTGTGCGGGTTGTGTCCGGGAATACGGGAATAAAGGTAGGGTATTTTTTGATTTTTGCGTGTATAACACTCCCGTTTATTCCGAGAGGCAACGCAACGGAAGACCGTAGGCGCGGCTGAACGTGAAGCTGGGATCAAGCAGTGTGGGACGAAATTCTAACCATACGCCGTTATGGCCGTTCGTCCATGATGACTGACTGTACCCGTAGCTGCCGACGCTCCACAACGTTCCCTCGCCGCGGTCGCGGTAGCCCGGGGCGGGAAGATGCAATAATCCCTATTCCTCCGCAAACCAACTCGGTGGAATAGGGATTGGCAAACGAAAGCGAGAGGAGAGTACTTCTCCCCGCTAAAAAAGTGTCTACACCAGCCCCGAGAAGCCCATGAAAGCCATGGCCAAAATCCCGGCTACAATCAAAGCGATCGGCACTCCTTTGAATGCTTTCGGTACGTCGGTCAGTTCGAGCTTTTCGCGCAAACCGGCGAACAGTACCAAAGCCAGTGTAAATCCCAAAGCGGTCGCCGCCGAGAAAACCACGCTCTGTGCCAGGTTGAACTCTTTTTGTACCAGCAAAATAGCCACCCCGAGCACGGCACAGTTCGTCGTAATCAAAGGCAGGAAAATCCCCAGCGCCTGATACAAGGCCGGACTCACCTTTTTGAGCACGATTTCCACCATCTGCACCAACGCGGCGATCACCAGAATGAAGACGATGGTCTGCATGTATTCGATCCCCAGCGGAACCAGCACGCCGTATTGCAGGACATAAGCCACCAACGATGCGATGGTCATGACGAAGGTCACGGCCATCCCCATCCCCATCGAGGTGGAGACTTTGTTCGAGACGCCCAGGAACGGGCAGATCCCCAAGAATTGCGCCAGCACGATGTTGTTGACGAAGATCGCGCTGATGATGATTACGAAATATTCCATAGTCGTTTTTCCGAATCAAAGAGAATAAGAGAGCCGCCGATTACCGCAGCCGGGCGGTGAATTTGTTGAAGAGCACAAGGAGGTATCCCAACGCGATAAACGCTCCCGGTGCGAGAACGAAGATCAGGATTCCGTCCGTCCCCGCCGGCAGGAATTTGGCTCCGAACACCGAACCTGCGCCCAACATCTCGCGCACAATCCCCAGCAAGGTCAGCGAGCAGGTGAAGCCCAAACCGATTCCCAGCCCGTCGAGCATCGAGGCGAAAGGCCCGTGTTTCGAGGCGAAGGCTTCGGCCCGCCCCAGAATAATGCAGTTCACCACGATCAGCGGAATAAATACCCCCAAGGTGTTGTACAAATCGGGTACATAAGCCTGCATGACAAGCTGTACGACGGTCACGAACGAAGCGATGATGACGATGAAACTCGGTATCCGCACCTTCGCCGGAATCACGTTTTTCACCAGCGATACCACGATGTTCGACATAATGAGCACGAACATCGTCGCGAGCCCCATACTCATCCCGTTAATGGCCGAGGTGGTCGTTCCCAACGTGGGGCACATCCCCAACAGCAGGACGAATGTCGGATTCTCTTTAATTAACCCTTTGGTAATCAGTTGCAATTTGTTCATGGCTTTCTCTTACCTCCCCTCTTCCTGTTTGTGCTCGTCGTTCGTATAGTTGTGTGTTGCCGTCGCTCCCGAAACGGCTTCTACCGCCTCTTCCGCGGAATCGCCCTGCAAATATCCCTGCAAGACGAGATATGCCCGTTCCACCGCATCAGTAAAGGCTTTCGACGAAATGGTCGATGCCGTGATGGCGTCCACATCTCCCCCGTCCTTCCGCACGGCGAGCCGAAACGATTCCGGATTTTTTCCCTCAAACTGGACGGCGAAGTTCGATTTGGATTTCTGAATCTTATCTCCCAATCCAGGCGTCTCGGCGTGCGAGATGACCGAGATATCCTTAATCGTCCCGTCCGGAAGAAAGCCGACCATCAAGGTCATCAATCCGCCGAATCCCTTTTTCGAGAAGGTTTCGACGGCATACCCTACTGCATTCTCATCCTTGGATGCCGGATAGATTTTCACGATTTTTCCATCGACTTCCACTTCGACAACGTTGTCTGCCGGTCGGTTGTCGAACTCGGGCAGCACTTGTGCGATCGCGTCATTGACTTTCTTTTGCTGTGCCGCTTCGATCGGCTCTTTGGTCAGGAGGTAGATGCCTCCGACTGCGGCGCTGGCCACCAACGTAATGGTACCCAGCACGATCACCATATTCTTGAGTGAACTTTGCATGGCTCTACTTCTTTTTAGCGTTGCTGCCGCCGAAACGACTGGGTTTCGCGTACATATTAATGAGCGGAACGGTGGCGTTCATAATCAGGATGGCGAACGAAATCCCTTCTGGATAAGCCCCCCATACGCGGATCAGGATGGTAATCACGCCGATACCTATGGCAAAAATGGTCTGTCCGCCTTTCGTCATCGGTGAGGTGACGTAGTCGGTGGCCATAAAGATCGCCCCCAGCATCGCCCCGCCTGCAAAAACATGAAACAGCGGGTTGATATACTTGGTCGGGTCGACCAGCCACAGAATAGCTGCGAATACCAGCATACTGCCCAGTACGAACACCGGAATGCGCCAGGTAATCACTCGCCGGATCAGGAGATAAATCCCGCCCAGCAGCAGTGCCACGGCTCCGATCTCCCCCATCGATCCGTCCTTAAACCCGAGGAGCATTCCTCCGAGGTCGATATTCGGCATGATTTCGGTCACCGCTCTCCCCGTCTTCAAAGCCTCTTTGACGAAGGCCAGCGGCGTAGCCCCTGTAATGGCATCGACTCCCGGCGTATCTGGAAACAGGGTCATCTGCACCGGAAACGAAATGAGGAGGAATACCCGTCCCACCAAAGCCGGATTGAACAGGTTCCGACCGAGGCCGCCGAACGACATCTTACCGATGCCGATCGCCACCAGCGCGCCGAGCATAATGAGCCACGGCGAGATCGTGGCCGGCAGGTTGAAAGCCAGCAAGGTACCGGTCACCACCGCAGACCAGTCGCCCAACGTGGACGAACGGCCCAGCATGAAGCGGTCGATCAGCCATTCGAACAGCATACAGGAACAGATGGCGATTCCGGTGACGAAAAGGGCCGACCAGCCGTAGACGAATACCGAAAATGCGAATGCCGGCACCAAAGCGATCACCACGTCCCGCATGATCCGCGGGGTGGAAAAGTCCCCGTGAAGATGGGGCGAAGGAGCTACGATTCTATTACTCATGAGGATGAAAATTCTTTATTTGGCCTGCGCCTGTCGGGCACGAATGAGTTTCATGGTTTCCGCTTTTCCCAGACGGATGTAGTCCAGAAGGGGCAAATTCGACGGACAGGTGAACGAACAACAGCCGCATTCGATGCAATCCGCCGTGCGTTCCCGTTCGAGCCGGTCATACCGTCCGAGTCGCGAGAGTTTCGAGATCAGGTACGGTTCCAGGCCCATCGGACAAACGTCTACGCACTTGGCGCAGCTGATGCACGGCATTTCGGTACCGCGCACCGAAGATTTTTCGTCCATCAGCAGCACACCCGAAGTCCCTTTGGTAACCGGCGCTTCGATATTGGCCATGGCGCGTCCCATCATCGGCCCCCCGTTGATCACCTTTCCCGTATCCTCAGGCATCCCGCCGCACGCTTCGATGAGCGAGGAGATCGGTGTCCCGATCCGCACCAGCAAGTTCGACGGACGAGCCAGCGATTTCCCCGTAACGGTAACCACCCGGTCTACAATCGGACGCCGTTTCTGTACCGCCTGATACACCGCATAAGTCGTCCCCACATTCTGCACCACCGCACCGACATCGATCGGCAGCGCGCCGCTCGGCACTTCCCGCTTCATGATAGCCGCGATCAACTGCTTCTCGCCCCCCTGCGGATAGCGCATCTTCAACGGAACCACGCGAATCCCCTTATGATACGATCCGCCGGCAAGAATATCGTTCAGGTGCTTGATCGCCTCCGGCTTATTGTTTTCGATCCCGATATAGCACTCCTCTACCCCCAACGCCCGCATCAGAATTTCGCACCCCACCAGAAGTTCTTCGCCCCGCTCCATCATCAACCGGTAGTCCGCCGTCAGGTACGGTTCGCACTCTACCCCATTGATAATAAGCGCCTCAGCCACCTTCCCCGGCGGCACCGACAGTTTGACCTGGGTCGGAAACGTAGCGCCCCCCAGCCCTACGATCCCCGCCGCAGCAATCCGTGCGATAATTTCTTTCGGCTCCAGCGTACACTCCTTTATTAAAGTATCCGTCCGGTCGATCTCCGGATTCCATTCGTCTCCTTCCACCGCAATGGTAACGGAAGGCTTGCGCAGATTGGCCCCGTCCGGAACCGCATCCACACTCGTCACCGTTCCTGATACGGAAGAGTGGATATTGGCCGACACGAATCCTGTCGCCGTTCCGATCACATCTCCCACGCGTACTTTATCCCCCTTCTGCACCGTCGCCGTGGCCGGCGCGCCGATATGCTGTCCGAGCGGGATCGTCACTGACGCCGGCACGTCGAATACCCGAATCGCCGCGTCGCGGCTGATTTTATAGTCGTGCGGGTGAACGCCACCCAGTCTGAAAGTCTTAAGCATGTTGTTCGCCTCCTTCCGCAGCCGTTTTGGTTTCCTGAGTTGTCGCCGCTGCCGCTGTGTCCGTCTCCGGTTTGCGCGCCGGGAAGCCGACTTCCACAATCGCTCCCGTCGGACAAACGGCCACGCATTTCCGACACAGCCGACATTTGGCCGGATCGATATAAGCTAAATTGTTTTCCAAGGTAATCGCTTCGAACGGGCAGGTTTTCACGCACTTGCCGCAGCCGATACACCCCACGGCGCAAGCCTTCCGCGTAACCGCTCCTTTGTCCTGATTGACGCAATTGACATAAACGCGTCTCCCCTTCAGCCCCTTCTTGCGCAGCTCGATGATGTACTTCGGGCAAGCCTTCACGCATGCCCCGCACGCCGTACATTTCTCTTCGTCGACCTCCGGCAGCCCCGTTTCCGGGTTCATGTGGATGGCGTCGAAGTTGCAAACGCGCGTGCAGTCGCCGTTCCCGAGGCAGCCGAAGGTACAGCCCGTCTCTCCGCCATACAGCGAAGCCTCGACCGCACACGACCGCGCCCCGTCGAACGTATTGATCCGGGCCCGGTTGCAGAATGTCCCGCCGCATCGCACCACGGCGACCATCGGTTCCTTTTCCGCGACCGCTTTGCCGAGAAATTCCGCGATGGCCTGCATCGTACTCGCCCCGCCTACCGGACAGTAGAGCGACGCAATATCGTCGTTTTTGACCAGCGCTTCGGCCATCCCGCGGCAACCGGGAAATCCGCATCCGCCGCAATTGGCCCCCGGCAGCATCGCTTCGACCTGGTCGATCCGCGGGTCTTCGTACACTTTGAATTTCTGCGCCACGAAGTAGAGCACCACGGCCGCTACCAGACCCAGACCTACCAGAATAACGACGGTCCAGGTGTAAATCAACGTTCCATCCATGTCTAATTATCGATTTCTTTTTCGATTTCAATGGTCATCTCTCCTTTCAGTTTCGTTCGAAAGAGTCTGACAACCAGGTAATAAATTCCGACGATTCCGAGTGTGACCAATCCGGCGACCGTCTCCCGCACCTCGGTCTGCTGGAAGACCAGCAGGGCGGCCACGATCAGGCAGACCGGAATGAAATAGGCGATTATGACCGCCTTGAATCCCGCCGAACGCCGCATCACCAATGTCACCCGTTCTCCGACCGTATATCCCTGTCCGTCGTTCGCGAGGGTCATCCGTCGTCCGCCGCCTTCCGCCGATCCCCCCTCGCTGCACACGCTCCGGGCCTTGCACGCCGCACACGCCTCCGGGCGGCACACTTCGACCTCGACCTCCGCCTTGTCGACGCGGACAATGGTGGCGCTTTGGCGGATGGGTTCCGAGTTTCGATTCATGATTTCCGAATTGCAGTCACAAAATTAATAAGTTTTCGGGGAATCGGGAATTAAAATTCGTCGCAGCCGGTCAAACACGCTGCAAATATAGGCAGATATTTCCGCCGATAATGCGTAACTTTACCCGTTCCTAAACGAAAGATTTACCTTAGTTATATAATGAACAGAGAGTGCGATTTTTTGGTGATCGGTTCCGGCGTGGCCGGGCTGAGCTATGCCTTGAAGGTGGCCGACCGCGGGCGGGTGCTGCTCGTGACCAAAAGCCGGCTGGACGATACCAATACCTATCATGCGCAGGGTGGGATTGCCAGCGTGACCTATGCGCCGGACGATTTCGAACAGCATATCGAGGACACGATGGTCTGCGGTTCGCACAAGAATAACCGGGAGGTGGTGGAGCTGGTGGTGCGGAACGCGCCGCGGCAGATCGAACAGCTGATCGAATGGGGGGTGGATTTCGACCGTAGGGCGGACGATCCGGAACGGTACGAACTGGCGCGCGAAGGGGGGCATCGGCAGCATCGGATTTTGCACCACAAGGACTATACGGGGGCCGAGATCGAAAACCGGCTGGTGGATCGGGTGCGCGAACATCCCAACATCGAGATTCTGGAGCGGCATTTCGCCGTCGATTTGCTGACCCAGCACCATTTGGGCAAGTTGGTGAAGCGGTCGATTCCCGGGACGGAGTGTTACGGGGCGTATGTGCTGGAGTTGGATACGAAGGAGGTCTTTACGGTGCGTGCGCGGGTGACGGTGCTGGCGACGGGCGGGACGGGCAACGTCTACCACACGACGACCAATCCGGCGGGGGCGACGGGCGACGGCATCGCGCTGGTGCACAGGGCTAAGGGGATTATCGAGAACATGGAGTTCATCCAGTTCCACCCGACGTCGCTGTATAATCCGGGCGAGCGGCCGTCGTTTCTGATTTCGGAGGCGATTCGCGGCTTCGGGGCGATTCTGCGGACGCAGGACGGCGAGGAGTTCATGCAGAAATACCATCCGATGGGGTCGCTGGCGCCGCGGGACGTGGTGGCGCGGAGCATCGACCATGAGCTCAAGACCAGGGGGGAGGAGTTCGTCTACCTGGATGTGACGCACAAGGATCCGGAACTGACGCGGGATCACTTTCCGAATATCAACAAGAAGTGTCTGTCGATCGGGATCGATATCACGCGGGATTTCATCCCGGTGGTGCCGGCGGCGCACTACTGTTGCGGAGGGGTGAAGGTGGATATGAACGGCGAGACATCCATTAAGCGGCTCTATGCGATCGGCGAGACGGCTTCGACGGGGCTGCACGGAGCGAATCGGCTGGCCTCCAACTCGCTGATCGAGGCGGTGGTCTATGCCGAACAGGCGGCGCGCCATTCGCTGGCGGTACTCGACGGCTTGGCGTTGCAGGAGGGGCTGCCGGACTGGGACTACAAAGGGACGTCGCATCCGGAGGAGATGGTGCTCATCACGCAGAGTCTCAAGGAGGTGCAGCAGATCATGTCGAACTATGTGGGGATCGTGCGGTCGAACATCCGGTTGGAGCGGGCGATGCACCGCTTGCAGATCATTTACGAGGAGACGGAGCACCTCTACCGGCGTTCGACGTTGTCGAAGACGTTGTGCGAGTTGCGGAACATGATTGCGGTGGCTTATCTGATCATCAAGCAGGCGCAGCAGCTCAAGGAGAGTGTGGGGCTGCACTTTTCGCTGGACTATCCGATGCTTTCGCGGTTCTGAATGGGTTTCTGCAAAAACAGCGGCTCGTCTTTTCTACGTGTAAGAGAAAAGGCGAGCCGCTTGTTTTTCTGGCAGTCAGGTCGTCGGACTCGTTATAAAGCCGTGATTCGATCAATTACACAACCACCACAACTCTATCTCCTTTGAATATTCTGCTGCTTCCTTGAACTCTTTGGAATTGAAGTGATAAGTGCCGAGTGCGCTGTGTTCGTTCGTGGTGAACGCTTTCCAAACGATACAATACCCTGTTCCCGTTGCTGCGTCGTAATGCCAGGCGTCTTCATCGCCGAATTGATCGTTGCCGGAGAGTGTTGCTTGTCCGATTGAACTCCCTATGGTTAATGATTCGGTGTTGATCGCACGAAAATCGATGCTTTGACGGTTCTCCGTATAGAATGCCCCATAAACTTCATTGTCCATCAGGAACGGAATGAAGTATTCGAGGCTTTTTTCACCGGGGATAATTTTTTTATCTGCGATGTTCAGTTGGGTCAATTGAATGACGTCATTGTCTTCTTCTTCGATCCAGATCGGAACGATCAGGCTTTTCGAAATCGGATCGTATACTAAAGGATGAAGGTCTCTTTCCGTGTCGATGTTGATCGAGTTCGATAATCCCAAGGCTTCCTGCAACGAACCGAAGTCGGCCACACTGGTCTGTGCCGCTGTATTCGGATCGATGGAAACCAATGAAAACAGGACTTCGTGATGTTCTTCCTCATTGGTTTTTTGATCGATCAGTGCGTGCAATTGACCGTCGATCAGGCACAGCGAGTAATGGGTGTCTTCCTGGTCGGTCAGTAATCCGACTTTTTCTATGGTTTTCTTGTCGGGGTCTATTCGGTACAGTTCCGATTGTTCTGCAAAGTCGTTCTCGGGATCTTCGAAGCTCTTATTGCAATATATCAGACCACTGGTTGGATCTGTGACCAAAGACTCCCACTGTGTATATTGATTGCCGGGGATGGATATGATTTCGGTCAGTTTTCCCGTTGTTTTGTCGATTTCCCAAAACACAGTGGTGTTACCGTTATCGGACGAGCCGATACCGTAGAGTTTGGCGGCGGCGGGTTCGGCTACGGTAATTTTGCCGAGGGGCATCTCCCGGTCGTCGCGCTTGAGCAGAACGGTCTGTTCGCCCGCCGGAAGTCCTTGCGGGACGATAAAGGTAATTTTGGTGGCAGTCTGTTTGGTGACCGTAGCCTGAATGTCGTCCGTGGCTTTGGTCTGAGCGCGGAACCAGATTTCGTCCGCAGCGGTGAAGCCCGATCCTTTGATAGTTACCGCTGCTCCCGGCGCGAATGTTTCGGTGGCAGGAGGCAAAACGGTGTTTTCGACCAACGACGGGGTCGAGTCTTTTTTACAGCCGGTCAGGGCGACGAGGCCCAAACTCAACAGTACCAGAATTTTTCTCATGGCTTTTTTGTTTGTTTTGGTGAGTAAAACGGAACGTATACAAACAAAAAGCGTGGGCCTTGAATCTTATTTGCTATCCAGGTATCGCCAAACACCGTGCAACCAAATAAGTAAAGCCCACGTGTCGCCACGTGAGCGTTACCGCTTTACTTTTGGTTGCTTCTAAAATTGGCGATTTTGGATAGCAAAAAGTAAGCTAAACGCTTTTATGTATGTCTTACAAAAGAGAGGTTTATCTCATCGGCAAGTGGTGTTGTTATGCCATAAAGATAGTAAAAAATAAAAAAGCAAGGGGTATAAGCCGGGTTCTGTACTTTTCGCGGCGGCACTGCGCGAGTGCGCTTACCCGCTCTGAAAAGCCTCTGCCATTTATCCAGCCCGGCGGTCTCCCGCCGGATCGTCAGCAACCTACCCCCCGACTCGGACGGGCAGCCCTTCGGAAACGCGCGATGCGTCTCGGCGTCGGTGTACATGGTCTTGCAACCCGCAGTTCGTACGGCTGCCGGCGTCGCCGTCGGCACCGGTGGGCTCTTACCCCGCCTTTTCACCCTTACCGCTGTCCTTTACGGATAGCGGCGGTCGTTTTCTGTTACGATCTGCACGAGCTCGCGCCCGTCTGGCAGTTTCACCAGTGCGGTGCCCTGTGTTGCCCGGACTTTCCTCTCCTCCCGATTCACCCGAAAGCGTCGGAAGCAGCGGCAGAGCCCCCTTGCTTCTATTTAATTGAGTTGTACTATCTTGTTCGTTTATTGCCCTAGAGGGTACTGTTCTTTTTGGCTTCGCGTTGCCTTCGGGTTCCTCGTGCTACCTCGGCAAAGCCCGTAAACGGTCTCTGCCCTCGGTACGCTACTCGGTTCCTCCTCGCCGCTCGGCAATTTGCAAACTGCGTTTGCATTGCTCTCGCTGGCAGCGTCGGTTGTGAACAAAAAGAACCAGAAAACCGACGCAGCAACCGAGCGCCATCAAACTTGTTTGAATGGCCGAGGTGCAAGGAGGAAGGCGAAGCCAAACTTTAGACGGATGCTGGCGCATCCTCAAGCTACCGGCGGCCCAAATCTCAGACTGTTGGTTGGGCTGGGGTTTTCCGGCGCGGGCGCATTAGGGTAATACTCGCATTATATGCGCCCCGCCGAGAAAACCCAGCCCGACAGATTCACGAAGACTGAGGACTGCGGAGCCTAAGGAGTAGCGTAGCTATCACGAAAGTTCTTTGCGCCGCTTTCTTACAAGAAAGCGGCAGTTTCGGCCTGTACAATAACAGGAACGTAGACAGGACAAATTATTTCAAGAAAACCATAATCGCTCCGTATCCGTACTCCGCAAACGAGGCATCCTGATACCGCAACTTCGGATAGTTGCGTTTGAGCTCTTTTTCGATCTCGTACCGCAATTTCCCCTTTCCTACCCCATGGATAAAGACGATCCTTTTTTGTCGGCCTACTTTGACAGCGCCGTCGAGAGCCACCGTAAAACGCGCCAACTGAGCCTTCAGTATCTCGCCCGGAGCCATTCCGTCCGTCGAGTCGAGAATTGCTTCGGCGTGCAAGTCCACCACCTCCTCGTCTTTCGTCGAAGGCTTGTGCGGAACGGTATTCTCCTTCGGTTTCGGCACCCGCGCCGGAATAACCGGAGCCGCCGTATCGGTCGCCTCATTGGACGACGCCAGCACGAACTCCAAGGCCGCCGCCTCGAAGTAATCGTTTTCGACGAACGAAGCCGCCCGCACGAATTTCAGCGGGTGCAGCTCCAGGTCGAACGCCTCCACAGCCTGCGGCACGAATGCCGTCGGTTTGTACGGCAACAGACTGATGTGCAAGGTCGAAATCTCGGCCAGCTCCGCCCGCCGGTAGAGCTTGATTTGCTGTTTCGAATCTGCCGCCAACGTCCCGCTGGCGATCGTCCGCACGAAAGCCCCTCCGCCCCGTTGTTCCCGCCTTGCGATGTTGTAGAAGAGCGTGTAGCTGCTGTCGTTCACCAACCACGCCTCCAAGTCCGCATTTTCGGCCGGTTTATCCGTATCCGCCACCGGAACGAAGATCAGTTTCACGAGATAATCCGTCACCTCCCACGGTGCCTTTTCCGGCGCTGCCGGCGTGGCATCGACCTCGGTTTCCGCTACGGACGCGGTGAACGACTTCCGGAATTTCGACAGGTCGATCGGCTCGTCGTCTTCGTAATCGTCCGCCAGCGAAACCCGACCGTAATTATTCAACCCCCGCACCGTCGCCCGTTGTTTGCGGTTCGGCGTTTCGCCCGTATGCGCGGCATGGACCGAGGAGGATGACGGTTTGGGGTCGGACGGGCCGATTTTGACAATCGCCGCATTCTCGGCTTCGATCTCCACCTCCACGATATCGCTGATCAAGGCCGGAATCTCGAATCCGTCTTCCACTTCGACGTAGGCCATGTTTCCCTGTATGGAACGCACGATGCCCACGCCCGTGTCCGATACGAATTTTACCCGGCTGCCTGCTTTAATCATAGTTTATCGCTAAATTTGTGCAAAATTAACGGTTTTGATGGAGAAGGCAATAGCCATTTCGGAATTCGATTATCCGCTGCCGGACGAACGGATCGCCCGTTTTCCGCTGGCGGAGCGGGCGGATTCCAAACTTTTGCTCTACCGCGGGGGGGCGGTCGGCGAAAGCGTTTTTCGGCAGGTCGCCGATTTTCTGCCGGCCGGGGCGACGGTCGTGTTCAACGATACCCGGGTGATTCGGGCGCGACTTCTGTTCCATAAAGCGACGGGGGCGCGGATCGAAATTTTCTGTCTGGAACCGGCCGAACCGGCGGATTACGAACGGGCGTTTGCGGTGAGGGGCTCTTGTGCGTGGCACTGTATCGTGGGCAACTCCAAAAAGTGGAAAGAGGGGCCTTTGGCGATCGAATACGACGGGGGGATTTTGTCGGCGGAACGTATGCCCGACTTGCCGGGAGGGGATATTATTCGCTTTAGTTGGAGTTCGGAACATACGTTCGGTCAGCTGCTGGAGCTGCTGGGACGGACGCCGATACCGCCCTACTTGTGTCGCGAGAGCGAGGAGATCGACACGGTGCGTTATCAGACAGTCTATTCGCGGTGGGAAGGATCGGTGGCGGCGCCGACGGCAGGGCTGCATTTCACGCCGGAGATCATCGAGTCGTTGCCGGAGCGGGGATTTCGGACGGAGCGGGTGACGTTGCATGTCGGGGCGGGGACGTTTCTGCCGGTCAAGGCGGCGGATGCGCGGGAGCATCACATGCACACGGAGGTGTTTCAGGTCGATTTGGCGACGCTCGAACGACTGGCGGCTGCGGTTGGCGGAGCGGGGATCGTAGCGGTGGGGACGACGTCGGTGCGGACGCTGGAGTCGCTGGCGGTGTTGGGCGAGCGGGTTTTGCTCCGGGGAGATGCGGAGCCGGAGCGGGTGGTCGGCCAGTGGGAGGCTTACGAGAACGGGGCTACCTTGACGAATGCTTCTGCACCTTTGGCGGCATTGGCCGGGTGGATGCAGAAGCGGGGTTTGACGCAGTTGCAGGGGGCGACGGAGATTATGATCGTGCCGGGCTACCGGTGGCGGACGGTGCGGGGCCTGATCACCAACTTCCACCAGCCGCAGAGTACGCTGTTGCTCCTGATTTCGGCTTTGGTCGGAGAGCGTTGGCGCGAGATTTACGCATACGCTTTGGATCACGGATTCCGTTTCCTGAGTTACGGGGATTCGTCGTTGTTGTTACCGAACGAAAAGTAAAAATGGAAATAGCATGAAAGAGGTTTTGCTGGTCTTATTGAATGAGTATGCCGATTGGGAGAGCGCTTTTTTGGCTGCCGGATTGCGGAGCGGCGGGCGGTACGTGCCGCGTGTGGTGGGGCCGACGCGCGAGGCGGTGGTTTCAATAGGCGGTTTCCGGACGTTGCCGGATTACGATTTCGCAACGCTGCCGGAGGAGTACGCTGCGCTGGTGTTGATTGGCGGCACCGGCTGGCAGTCGGCCGAGGCGGAACGGGTGGCGGAGTTGGCGCAGCGTGCGCGGGAGCGGGGGAAGATTGTAGGGGGGATCTGCAACGGGGCTTCGTTTTTGGCGGTTCATGGATTTCTGAACGGAGTGCGGCATACGGGGAATACGGTGGAACAGTTGAAGTTGTGGGGCGGAGAGCGGTATACCAACGAGGCGGGGTTTGTGGAGCGGCAGGCGGTGGCCGACGGAGGGATCGTGACGGCGAACGGGACGGGATATTTGGAGTTTTCTCGTGAGCTGTTGCTATTGCTGGAGGCCGATGCGCCGGAACGGATCGAGGCTGATTACGCTTTCCAAAAAAACGGGCTCTATACCGTCTAATTTGTTATTGATGGTTTCACCGAACGCATTTTTGCCCACTTCGGCTAAGGAGGTGGCGGCGCGCGGGTGGGAAGAATTGGATGTCATTCTTTTCACCGGGGATGCGTATGTCGACCATCCGGCATTCGGTGCGGCGGTGATCGGGCGGCTGCTGGAGGCCGAGGGCTATCGGGTGGCGATCGTGCCGCAGCCGAACTGGCGGGACGATTTGCGGGATTTCCGGAAGTTGGGCAAGCCGCGCTTGTTTTTCGGCGTGACGGCCGGAGCGATGGACTCGATGGTAAACCACTACACGGCTACGCGGCGCAGGCGGTCAGACGACGCTTACACGCCGGGCGGTCGAGCGGGGCAAAGGCCGGACTACCCGACTTTGGTCTACACGCGGATATTGAAGGAGCTCTATCCGGGGGTGCCGGTCGTTATCGGAGGGATCGAGGCCTCGCTCAGGCGCCTGACCCATTACGATTATTGGGAAGATCGGCTCCGACCGTCGTTTCTGGTGGAGAGCGGGGCGGATCTGTTGACCTACGGGATGGGCGACCGGGTGATGGTCGAACTGGCGCGGCGGATGCACAACGGATTTAACCTCAAACGATTGGCGCGCTTGCCGCAGGTGGCCTATTTATCGGATTCGGTGCCGGAGGGGGCTTTGCAACTACATTCATATGAGGATTGCGTGAAAAGCCCGGAAAAATTCGGCGAGAACTTTACGAAGATCGAAACCGAATCGAACCGTGTGGAGGCTTCGGTGTTGGCCGAAAAAACAGGGGATAAGTATGTGGTGGTCAATCCGCCCTACCCTTACCTGACGGAGGCCGAGATGGATCACAGTTTCGACCTGCCTTACACGCGGCTGCCCCATCCGCGATATCAGGGGAAGGGGGCGATTGCGGCGTATGAGATGATCAAACACTCGGTCAATCTGCACCGGGGATGTTTCGGGGGGTGTAGCTTTTGCACCATATCGGCGCATCAGGGAAAATTCGTCTCTTCGCGGAGCGAGAGGTCGATTCTGCGGGAGGTGGAACGCATTACGCAGATGGCCGATTTCCGGGGCAACCTGTCGGATATCGGCGGGCCGTCGGCCAATATGTATCGGATGGGAGGGCGGAACAGGGAGTTGTGCGGGCGGTGTACGAGGCCCTCGTGCATCTTTCCGAAAGTCTGTCCGAACCTGGATAACGACCACCGGCCGTTGCTGGAGCTCTACCGGAAGATTCGCGGCGTAAAGGGGGTGAAGCACGCCTATATCGGGAGCGGGATTCGGTACGACCTGTTCGACGGGTCGCCGTACCTGGACGAGGTGGTGAAGTACCACACGAGCGGGCGGTTGAAGGTGGCGCCGGAACATACCTCGGACAAAGTGTTGGGGCTGATGCGGAAGCCGTCGTTCTCGCTTTTCGAGCAGTTGAACGAGCGGTTCCGCGGGATTTGCGAGCGCGAGGGGCTGCCGTACCAGTTGATACCTTACTTTATTTCGAGCCATCCGGGGTGTACGGAGGGCGATATGCGGGAGCTGGCGGAGATCACCAAACGACTGAATTTCCGCTTGGAACAGGTGCAGGATTTGACGCCGACGCCGATGACGCTGAGTTCGGTGATGTTCTACACGGGGCTGAATCCTTACACGGGAGAGAAGTTGTATGTGGCGCGCACGCGGGAGGAGAAGGAGCGGCAAAAGGCCCATTTTTTCTGGTATAAACGACCGACCGCAGTCCGACAGGGGGGCATTGGAAAACGAAACGAAAGACCATGGCAGAATACAAACAAGATCCGGAAGCCAAAAAGATAGCGACCCGGCGCAAGACGACCGAATCGATCACGGCGGTGAGCCAGCAGATGGGTGTGACGCCTCCGCAGGCGGTGGAGCTGGAAGAAGCTGTATTGGGGGCGTTGATGCTCGAAAAACATGCGATTCTCGGGATTCAGGAAATTCTGGTGCCCGAGTCGTTTTACCGCGAGGCGCACCAGATTATCTATCAGGCGATTCTCGACCTCTCGGCGCGGATCGAACCGATCGACCTCTACACCGTCGGCCAGCAACTCCAGAAGAAAGGACAGTTGGCCATGGTGGGCGGGCCGGTCTATTTGGCAGAGCTGACCCAGAAGGTGGGGTCGGCGGCCCACCTGGAGTTCCATGCCAAGATCGTGGCGCAGAAGTATGTGCAACGGCAGCTGATTTCGGCTTCGACCGAGATTCAGAAGCAGTCGTTCGACGACTCGATCGACGTCGAGGAGTTGATCAATCAGGCGGAGCAGGCCATCTTCGTGATTGCGGAGGGCAATATCCGGCGCGATGTGCAGAGTGCGCGCGATATCGTGAGCAAGGCGATCCAGAAAATCGAGGAGGCGGCTCAGAAACCGGACGGCCTGAGCGGGATTCCGAGCGGATTTACCGATCTCGACCGACTGACGCTGGGGTGGCAGCCGTCGGACTTGGTGATTATCGCGGCGCGGCCGGCGATGGGGAAGACGGCTTTCGTGCTGACGATGGCGCGCAATATTTCGGTGGATTATCAGAAGGCGGTGGCGGTCTTTTCGTTGGAAATGAGTTCGGTACAGTTGATGACGCGTCTGATTATCGGCGAGTCGGGACTCACGTCGGAGAATATCAAGAACGGTCGCCTCTCGCCGGACGAGTGGAAACATCTCGAAACGTCGATCAAACCGCTGGCGGCGGCGCAGATGTTTATCGACGACACCCCTGCTCTTTCGATTTACGAGTTCCGTTCGAAGGTGCGGCGGCTCAAGGCGCAGCATAATATCGAGCTGGTGATTATCGACTACTTGCAGCTGATGACGGTGGGGACGACGGATAACCGGGGAAACCGGGAGCAGGAGGTGGCGACGATTTCGCGGACGCTCAAGGCGATTGCCAAGGAGTTGGACGTGCCGATCCTGGCGTTGTCGCAGCTGAGCCGGAATGTCGAAGCGCGGGGAGGGACGAAGCGTCCTCAGCTTTCGGACTTGCGCGAGTCGGGGGCGATCGAACAAGATGCGGATATCGTGGCGTTTATCCACCGGCCGGAGTATTATGGGATGACGATGGACGAGGACGGGCAGCCGACGCAGGGGTTGGCGGAGATTATTGTGGCCAAGCACCGGAACGGGGCGGTGGATACGATTAAACTGCGTTTCCGGAAGGAGCAGGCGAAGTTCGTGGACTGGGACGATACGGGTTTCGGTGGTATCGTGGGCGGCGGAATGGATGGTTACAGTACGATTGCGTCGAGCGGTTTCGACTCGGATTTCGATGCGGGGGGACGTGTGGCGACTTTGGAAGGAGCTGCGGGAGGTGCAGGGCCGATCGATCCGTTTGCCTCGGCGGGCGGCGGGTTCGACAGCGAACCGCCGTTTTAGTGCCCAAAAGACTTGACAAATGGAATGATTCTATGAGTCCATCCTCTACGGAGGGTTGGAACAATAACGATGTAGAATTAAACAGGGGCAAGAATTTCCTACTCCTTGTTTTGCAGATATAACTTATTTTTTAAAGCGATTCTTCTGTATGTTTTCTTGGTATGGGAACGAGAGGCAAACAATACTCTTTATTGACGACTTTGTCTCGCATGGCAGGTTTATCGTTGAAATTGCGCGAAAGATTTCGAATCAACTGGCTGTAATCATCTGTGCCATCCTCTCGCTGATGATAATAGACTTTTACGGAGATGCAATTGCGATGCTCGAATAAGGTATTGAGCAGCGTGCGATCGGAGTTGCCGCACGAATGTCCCATAGTAATTACTTGATACGTCTCGGATTCAATAAAACCCAACAACTGACGGTAATTGCCTGTTTCATGGTAGCGTACAGACTTGATATTTTCGAGAAAGTCATTGTCTTGTAACTTCTCGATTCGTTTGTAATCATCGTCCAACTCGTCGCCATAGCCGAAAATGATCGGGGTACGTTCATTGTTAAGTGCTCCATGAATGTCAATTATCTCATCGGTATCTCTTGCATATAATTGTTTTGCAGTTTGGGTGTAATTGAAATTTAAGATTAAGGTATTGGAAGGTGTGCAATGAATTTCTTGAAAATGCTTGTCGGATAAATGCTTCTTGACATAGTAATTACGCTCTTCGTCCTGTGAATGAAAAAAAGATAATTTAGATCTTCTTTTTTATCTAATTGAATTGCACCAACTTTATCAAAAGTAGTAATATTGCTCGATATGGAATCGACAAACATTTTTTGTTTTCCGACAGCAACTTCTATCGGATCAATTATACTGTTGAATGCCTCTTGAATAGACGGAAATTGTTTGGTTTGCGTTTTTTGGACTACCTCTGTCAAATAGATTTCAAGGTGCTTTTTTACGGCATCGAACTCTCGGTTCAATGCCCGCACCTTTTCACTCCGAATAACTGTGTCGTCTTCCGCAAGTAACTCTTTCAATTTTCCATAATATTCGTTCTCGATGTCCACCCAGGTATTGAGAGAACAACGACCGGAAATATGTTCGAAGAATTTATTTTTGAAAGTGAGGCGAACCGAACCGTCATACTTCATATTAGTACTATCATTGAATATGGCAACCAGCTCTCGAACCTCATCGTATGGGGTTGAATCTGATTGAGGGTATGATGGCTCCGGCGTTTTATGCAGTTTGTCTCGGAACACCTCGAATAATACAAATTCGTCTTCGTAAGATGATGGATCATTGATTACTCCCCATTTTGTTGCAATCTCACGTTTGTAACCGTTGAATATATGACCGGAAACGTTGATCCAATAGTTGTCTATAAAATCTCTATATCCGGTAGCAAGACCATGTGCCTTGTCAAATCCGTTGCCTATGATGATAATTCTATTCATATCGTAAAAGAAAAATCCTGTAAGACCTTGATCTTACAGGATTTGTTATTGCTTGACCTCATTTTGTCTTTGAGGTTCTGCGGAGAGAGGGGGATTCGAACCCCCGGTACAGATTACTCCGTACGGCAGTTTAGCAAACTGCTGGTTTCAGCCACTCACCCATCTCTCCTGGAAAGGCGCTGAAAGCAGGACAAAAGTAGTGCTTTCACTCCTTATTTCCAAATCAAAATCGTCGTGTCGAACGAAAATTATTACTTGCTCACATCGCCCGGCTTGCCGATGCTCTCCCGCATCGAGGTATCTGCCTGAATATTACGGAGCTTATAATAGTCCATAATCCCCAGGTTGCCATTCCGGAATGCTTCGGCGATGGCCATCGGAATACCGGCTTCGGCTTCGATCACTTTCGCACGAGCTTCCTGTGCCTTCGCCTTCATCTCCTGTTCCAATGCCACGGCCATCGCTCGTTTCTCTTCCGCCCGTGCCTGTGCGATGTTTTTGTCGGCGTTGGCCTGATCCATCTGAAGCACGGCTCCGATATTCCGCCCCACGTCGATATCTGCAATGTCGATGGAGAGGATTTCAAATGCCGTCCCGGCGTCGAGCCCCTTTTCCAATACGACTCGCGAGATAAAATCGGGGTTCTCCATTACGCTCTTATGCGAATCGGATGACCCGATCGAGGAGACGATCCCTTCTCCTACCCTTGCCAGCACGGTCTCTTCGCCTGCTCCGCCGACCAACTGTTTGATGTTGGCCCGCACGGTCACCCGCGCTTTGGCAATCAGCTGAATCCCGTCCTTAGCTACCGCCGTCACCGGAGGGGTGTTGATCACTTTCGGATTCACGGACATTTGCACCGCTTCGAATACGTCCCGTCCCGCCAGATCGATAGCCGTAGCCATCTTGAAATCGAGTGTAATATTGGCCTTTTGTGCCGAAACCAGCGCGTGAACGACATTGGCCACATGCCCGCCCGCCAGGTAATGCGCCTCCAGTTCGTTTGGATTGAGATGGAGGCCGGCTTTCGTCCCTTCGATCATGGCGGATACGATCGTAGCCGGCGGCACCTTGCGCCAACGCATCAGAACCAGTTGCAACAGGCTGATCCGCACGCCGGAAACCAAGGCGGAGAACCAAAGTCCGATGGGAATGAAGTAAAGAATGATCCACAGCAGAATGATCGAAACTGCGGCGATGACAATGGCGGTTGTTGAGATTTCCATATGGTTGTTCTGTGTATTTCAACGTGTTGCAGGAGGTCAAAGCGGTCGGACGACGAGGCTGGCGTTGTCGTATCCGATTACGATCACTTCGCGCCGCGGATCGACGTAACTGTCCAACGATTTCGCTTCGAAAATCGTATCGCCGATCTGTACTTTTCCCATCGGCGCCAAACGGGTCAATGTATAACCCTGTACGCCCACTTCCACCTGTTTTTCAATCTCGACCGGTTGGACTTGCGATTCGATGTTGGTTTTCAGCGCAACCCGATTCCATGTCTTCGGCCGTAAAAACAGCAAGGTCAATATGCTCAAACAGAGGACAATGATTCCGACAACGATGAATCCGGTCACCACTCCTCCCCCAGCGAAAGCCCATGTCGCAGCGCTCACCAGGCAGACGAATGCTCCCACCGCCGCCAGCGTGATGCCCGGCAGGAGAACCAATTCCGCGACGAACAGCAATAGGCCGAGCAGAATCAGAAGGGTGATCCAGAGTGTCATAAGGTCACGATTTTCATTTTGATATTCGGTTGATCGCCCAACGCGCCGATCACTGCCTCCGCCTCTTTCCGCGTGGCGAATGCTCCGATGGTGTAGACCACGTCGTTCCCCACCGTACTCCGCACAATGGTCGTTCCGGTCGCCCGCGCCTTGACGATCTCACGGATTGCGGTCGAGAGGCGTTGTTCGGCCGGAATAATTTCGATATGGAATCTCCCCTGTCGTCCCGCCGCGGCAGAAGTCGTACTATTATTATCCTCTCCACCGCCGGCAGTGCTCTTTGTCGTTTCGAGCGCCTTGGCTTTCGCCGGTGTCGTGATTTTTCCGTCGACATAAGCCACGACCGTAGCCCGGAATCCCCCTCGAACCATCAGTGCCGCAGCTGCACTGGCCGCCGCATAGGTGTCGAAACCGCCTGCCATATAACGCCATTGTCCGTTGGTCGCCTTTTGCGACATGACCGGTGTCATGCCTTTGAAAACGTCGATGCTTTTCGGCGCGGTGGCGTAGTTGGCGATTTGCACCGTGTAGTAAATCCCCGTCTTCGGCACATGCAGCGTCGGAATATCCGCGACGGTCGTATAATTCTGACTTTCTCCCTCCCCGGCCTTGGTGATCGGTGCGTAGACGACCAAACTCCGCGGTTCGAAGCGAATGTCCCGGTAGGTCATCTCTTCCGCCAGCTTCTCGGCGGAGTATTTTCCCCGCTCCGTCGCTAACGAGTCCCGCGCCGCAGTCAACTCTAAAGCCTCTGCCATCGCAATTTCGTAATCGAGCATCAGTTGCTTTTGCAACGGGTAGGTCGCCACCAGAGGCGCCAACTGCTCGCCGGCCCACCCCTCGGCTCGCCGCACCTGTCGGCTCTCCCGGTCGAGCTGTTCGAGCTGCAACCGGTCGAGAGTGCCTATCTGATCGACCAATACCGGATAGTTGTCCCGTTTCCGGTCGTAAATCACCAGCCAAAGCCGCTCCATCAAGGCATCGACCTGTTCGATCTGCTCTTTGAGCTCGCCGGAACGCCTCCACAAACTGTCGATCGTCTCCTCGTCGCCCGCTGCCTCGTACTGCCGTTTCACGGTCAAGAGCTGGTCGTACAGGCCCGAAACCAACCGGTTGATTTTCATGACTTCCGGTTCGATTCGCGGGCTCAATCCGAAGAGTGTCCGGTCGTTCCGACTCAGGTTTTCAACGAAAAACGGGTTGTCGAACAATGTCCGTTCGCCCGTGACAACACTCGTCTCCGCCTCTCCTTCGTTATCCATGTGTTCGATCAGGTAGGTCTGCTCCATCGCCGTCACCCGGGCCGCCACCTTGCCGATCTTGCTCCGCACGTCGAAGAGTTCGCTCTCCAGCCGCACGATCTCTCCTCCGACCCGCTCCCGATCACTCCCCTCTTCGAAGAGCCGCCGATTCTGCTCGATCAACGATAGGGTAGAATCCTCGCAAGCCTTCAACATCTCCTGCTCCCGCAGCAAGCGGGTATATTCCGCATTCTCCGCCAATCCCGCCATCCGCACCTCCTGGGCACACGCCATCCCCGTTCCCGCCAGCCAACACCAGCCGAAACATACGATACGGTATGAAATCTTTTTTATCATCGGTTGCAAACGCAAAATAGATATTATTCCGGTCATTTCCAACTGCGAAGCATGAAAATATGGATGAATCCGAAAAATTCCAGACGCCCGAAGAGCATCAGCCCCGTCAGGAGCCATTTGGCTGCCGCGGGCAATGCGCCGAAGTTGTCGAGGTTGCTGATTTTGCCGAATCCGGGCCCGACGTTGCTCAGGCTGGAGATCACGGCGGTGAAGCTGGTCAGCAGGTCGAGGTTCATGGCCGTAAGCAGCACGGTGCCTCCCAGCGCGCTCAACAGGTAGATGACGACCAGCAGGATGGCGGCATTGATCATGCCGTCGTCCTGTGTGACGCCGTTCTGTTTGATGCGGATCACGGCGTTCGGATGTTGCAGCTTCAGCATCCGTGCGCGGATCGCTTTGAACATCAGCAGCACCCGGTCGGCTTTGATCCCTCCGGAGGTCGACCCGGCCATCGAACACTGGATCATGCAGTAGATGATGGTAATAATGGCCAGCGGAGGCCACAAGGCATCGCTGGCCGAAGCGAATCCGGTCGTCGTGATGTGCGAAACGACCTGAAAGGTTCCGTATCGGATCGCCTCGCCGAAGGTCGGATAGTTGTGATTCATCAGCAGTCCGGCCGCCACGATGGCGGTGCAGATGACGATCGAGAGGATATAGAATCGCGTGACTTCCGACCGGAAAATGTTGTTGCGTTTGCCGCATATCGTGGCATAGACCAGCCCCATGTGTATCCCGGAGACGACCATGAAGAACATGACGATTATTTCGATCACCACACTGTGATAGTACATGATGCTCTGATTCCGGATACAGAATCCGCCGGTGGCGACCGTGGAGAAGGAGTTGGTCACGGCGTCGAACGGCTCCATGCCGACGAGCATCAAGGCCGCGGTTTCGCACAGGGTCAGTCCGGCGTAGATGAAGACGATGATTTTCAGGATCTTTTTCGTGGTGTACCGGAAGTTGTCTTTGGCCATCATCGACATCTCGGCGCTCGTCAGGCTCATCTTCATCCGCCCCATCGAGGGCAGAATCACCAGGGCGAAGAGAACGACGCCCACGCCGCCGACCCAGTGGGTCGAGGCACGCCAGAACAAAAGGCCTTTGGGCAACGCCTCGACGTCGCTCAAAATGGTCGCTCCGGTGGTGGTGAATCCCGATGTGCTTTCGAACCAGGCGTTGGTCGGGGAAAATTCGCCGCCCCAGATCAGATAAGGCAGCATGCCCAGCAGGCAAGACATCACCCACGCCATCGTCACGATCACGTAGCTCTCTTTATTCGAGAGGTTGTTGTCGTTCGGTACGAAGATCAGGGGGAACGAACCGATGATCGAGGTGATGAGGAAGCTGACCAGCAAGGGATAGAACCCTGTGTCGAGGCCGTTGAACAGCGAGATCAGGGCGGAGATCAGCATGAATGCGGCGTTGAACAGCAGCACCAGTCCGACATAGCGTATGACGACTCCGAATTTCATCGTTCTCCGTCTTGTTTCATCTTTTTGTGGGCCGAAACCAGAGCGGCGATGTTCTCCCGCAGGGTGTTGATCTCATCCTGCGTGGCGACGTTCACGGCGAACGGCAGGCGCGAATCGACGTATCCTTTCAGTGCGCGCGTGATCCGAAGCACCGGGTCGAGAAAGTAGCTGTTCAGCATGAAATAGAAGACGAGCAGCAGCAGAATCCCGCCGCCCAGGGCAATGATCCCGACCATCGAAGCCCGATAGGCGTTCCGTTCCAGTTGTGCCGTGTAGTCGATCGTGCGCTGCTGGATTTGCACGATAAACTCTTTGATGGCGTGGGTCAGGTTGTAGTACGAGGTTTTGTAGACGTCCGTAAACCAGGTGATGTCGGTCGTATCGCTGGCCTGAGCGACGATGCTGTTGTAGTAGCGCGCCGCCGTCCGGATACTCTCCAGCTGCGACGGGTCGCGGAAATCGGCTCCCGCGCTTTGCAAGGCCTGTTCGAAGTCCCGGTTGCTTTTGACCAGCATGGAGTCGTAAACGACCCCCAGTTTGCGGTTGGTGATCCGAAGCAGAAGTGCCGTATTTTGTTCCTGTACGGCGTCGAGCATCTCTTTCGACCGTTCGATACAGTTCTGGCTCCGCTCCAGCAGGTTGTGCGTCGTGCGGTTGAAGCGCACCAGTTCGAGCGACGAGATGATGCCGGACAGAAACAGCAGAATGCCGATGGCCGTGAAGCCCAGGCGGATTTTATGTTTGACCCCCATGTGTTTTTATCGTTCAGCTAAGCGACTGTAAAAGTAGCTTTTTTTTTCGTTCGGTTCAAGCGCAGATTTCGACCGGATTTCCTTCCGGGTCTGCCACCGAGCTTTCGTAGAATCCGTCGCCGGTTCTACGGGGTTCGGAGAGAATCCGATAACCGTCCTTTCTTAAACGTTCGGTTAAGGCGTGTACCGCCTCCTCGGAGCCTAAGGTAAAGGAGATATGGCACCAGCCGAGAAGCGGTGTTGCGGCTCGTTCGCCGACTTGCGTGCTCCGCATGATTTCGAGTGCCGCATCGCCGTCGAAGCGGATGAAATAGGACTCGAAACCCTTGGCCGGATTCACGTATTTCGGGCCGCTTCGCCCGTTGAAATAGGTTTCGTAAAAGGTGCGCATGGCCTCCAGATCGGCGCACCACAATGCGGCATGTCCCAGTCTCATGGCGTGGTGATTATGTGTTGAAATAAACTTTGTAAAGCGTTCTTTTCCAAGTATTCGACCGGAAAGCCGAGCAGGATGGTTTTCCCGTTTCGCATGCCGCTCGTCGGCCAATCTTCCGAAGCGATCGGATGGCCTCCCTCCGTCGGCTGCAACCGGTCGAAGGTCGGAGTAAAGTAACGATCTGCCCGTCTGGGTAGCGGATTGGGGATCGTTTCGGCGAGGCCGTAGCCCAAGCCTTTCCGCATCTCGGCCGAAACGTCCGGATCGCAGCCGAGGTAACTGCCGGAGATCAAAAGCGGAATCGAATCTTTAGCTGTCTGCTGCAACTTATTGTATAACAGCTTGTCGAAAATTCGATAGCGTTTCGGATAGTTCCGCTGTGCACCCAGAATCAAATCGACCAGTCGGTAGTCGGAGAGTCGGATTTGCCGACGGGCGAAAGCCTTTCGGGAACAACTCGTGAACGAGTAACCGGCAGCCAGCAAGGCTTCGCCGTGCACAGCCGGATAGTCGAAGGAGTTGCCGCCTGCTCCGTGCGGATACCACGTTTCGGAAGAGCCGCCCCAGCCGGGTCGGTCGTTCTCTTCGAAAGCCGAGAAAGGGTCGAAATCGACCTGCGGCCCCACGATCGAAAGGTCGTTCCGGTAGGGAACGCCCGGGTCGGACTCCAAATCGAATCCCAACAATTTGCCCGACTTGTTGTCTCGGCGTAATCCCGGCGGACTGAGCCGGGTGAAGCCGTTCACCACCAGTGCCCTGCCCTGCTCCGTCGGGCTCAGGCCCACCGACACGATCTCGCTCGGAAAACTCTCGCCCCCTTCATTGATGGCCGTAATCCGGAAGCTGTAAACGCGTCCGTCCCGCGGTATCGACAACTCGATCCGGGCCGTACGTGTTTCGAAACCCTCATCGAATGCCCCGTCGCTGCCGATGCGCCGATAGACTCGGTACCGATTCGGAACGGCTGTCGTTTCGAGCGGGTCGACGGTGGGGCTCCATCCGATCCGCACGGAGTCGCCGCCCGCCCATTCGGTATAGAGCGACGAGGGCGGCAGCGGCTGGACGACATACCGCCGGCCGTAACGGTCGGCCAGAAAGCGCAACAGTCCTTTGTAAATCGCTCGCGCCATGTCGAACCGGAAGGTCGGATCCATTGCCAGAGCCATATCTGCGGCGTTTTGGTGCGAGAACATTTCGATCAGCGTGGCCGGCATATCCGGCCGCGAAATCTCAGCGTAACTTTTGTCGTAGATCGCGCGACGCGTCCAATGCGGCTCATGCCGTGTCCGCAGATCGCTCACGATTTGGGTCTGTACCAGGTCGGCCAGGTCGCGCGCCGCCAGTTTGCTCTTTCCGTTCCGGTATTGCGCCTTCGTCCGGTTCGTATAATGGATAGAGAGGGTGCCGATGATCGAGTCGCAGATGCCGGCGTCCGTGTGCAGGCCGATCGCCGCATCCAGAGGGATGTTTTTTTGGTAGCGGATGTAGTTGCACCAGTCGCCGTTTCCCTTGAAGTTATCGATGTAGTCGAGCTGTTTACCCTCTTCGTTTTCAGGGGATAAGGTCTCCTGTGCATAGATCGAGTCCGGTACGCCGCTGTATTGCATCCAGTAGCGGGCCGCTTCGGCATAGCGTGCCACGCCGCTGGTCGTTCCGCCGCGTCGAATGTTGCCCAGTCCGCCGCCGATTTTCACGGCGTCGGCGGTCAGTGTCCCCGTAGTCGCCTTTTCCGGTGCGCTCAGTACGATTTTCGAGGCGCTGTCGAGGTCGAATCGCCCCAGCCAAACCCACGTCGAGCCGCCGATTCGCTGATTGACTTCGAATTCGGCCTGCCCTCCGGCGTGAAAGACCGTGTAACGGGCGTTCGTCAGGTTGGTGGGGAGGGCTTTCCAGCTGACATAGACTCCGTAATTCCCCGGCCGATCTAAAGCGATACGATAGGTTAAGTGTGGCTTGAATTGAGCCGAGATATCGGCCTTTAATACGGTGCCTTGACGAAATGGATTTTGGTGATCTAAGGTGTCTGAAACGGCAAATCCGAAATTCGTTTTTTCCCACTTGCCGACCGTGTCGATTTCCCGGCCCTCCTGTGTCGGATCATCGTTGTCGAGGATGATCTCTGCAGGTTGCGGATCGCGTTCGCGGGCCATCACCACGACTGCGCCTGCCCGCTCCAGCATCGGAGCCAGATAACGCGAGGCGAACTCCTGTGTATTGAGGTCTTCGATGGTGGTGAACAGCGGAGCGCGCTGCCAGAGCCAGGCGGAATCCCCCTCTTCCTGATAGTATTTTCCGTGGCCTCCCCACAAGGCGATGTGCCGTCCGCCCAATCCGAGGCTGTACCCCGAGCGATCGGCACGACGGGTCAGCGGGCGAATGTGGATCGGCGTGCTCGCCCGTTTCGGATCGCGCCCCTCTTTCGGACGGAAAGCATTGGGAATGAATCGTTCGGCAGGAATTTTATAGGCGAAGAAACGCACGTCGCAGTTCTGATACCCTGCCCCTAAAGTTTCCCGTACAGCGTCGGCCCATTGTCCGAGCAACTCCTGTCGGATGGCGATCTGTGCCAGCCCCACATTGCAATAGAGCTCCAGCCGCTTTTTATCAGGACTCAATTTCACCCGCTCCAGCACGACGCTCCGTACCGATTCGCTGCGCCACGGGTCGAACAGGGAGGGGCGCTTGCCGAGTTTTTTCAGGATGTTCTGCTGTTCGATTTTCAATTCCGCCGCCGAAAGAGTTGGTTCTGATAAAGAGGAGAAAGCGACTGAAATCGAGCCGAATAGTAAACCGACTAATAATAGAAAAAATCTTCTCATCGTCAGAACTCGCCGACCTCCACCTCGGTCACTCGGTCGCCGTCGACCGCGAAACGCAGAGCGGTGCGAATTCCCTGATAACCATATCCGGCCGCCCCCGGATTCATATGCAATAGATGGTACTTTTTGTCGTTTATTACTTTGAGTATGTGCGAGTGGCCGCTGATGAAGAGGTCGGGGTGGATCCGCTCGATCCACATCCGGGCTTCGGGCTCGTAACGGCCCGGATAGCCGCCGATATGGGTCATCATGACGCTCAGATTCTCGCACACGATGTGCTGGAATTTCGGATAGACGGTCCGCACGCGGTGGTCGTCGATATTGCCGTAGACGGCTTTCAGGGGGCGGAAAGCGGCTATCTCGTCGGCCAGCTCCAGCGAACCGATGTCGCCGGCATGCCAAATCTCGCTCACCGGATCGAGAAAATGCCTGATTTTATCGTCGAACGTTCCGTGCGTGTCGGAAATCAATCCTATCTTGATCATACGGAGTGGTGCTATTGCGCACCAAAGTTATAATAATTTGAGAAACCGAAGTATCTTTGTATATCATGACGAGCAGCATACCATTAGCGGAACGGATGCGTCCCACGACGTTGGAGCAGTATATCGGTCAGACCCATCTGGTCGGGCCGGAGGGGGTGTTGCGCAAACTGGTGGCGTCGCGGAACCTTTCCTCCTTCATTCTGTGGGGGCCTCCGGGGGTGGGCAAGACGACGCTGGCGCAGATTATGGCCCGGTCGCTGGAACGTAAGTTTTTTACACTCAGTGCAATCAATGCGGGGGTGAAGGAGGTGCGCGAGGTGTTGGAGAAGGCGAAGTCGAGCCGATTTTTCGACTCGGCGCCTCCAGTGCTGTTCATCGATGAAATCCATCGATTCAACAAGGCACAGCAGGACTCGTTGCTCGGGGCTGTCGAGCAGGGAGTGGTGACGCTGATCGGGGCGACGACCGAGAATCCGTCGTTCGAGGTGATCCGGCCGCTGCTTTCGCGGTGTCAGGTCTATATCCTCAAACCGTTGGCAGAGGATGATTTGCGCGTGTTACTTGACCGGGTGATTAAGGAGGATATCTGCCTCAAGGAGCGGGAGATTCGGATCGAAGAGACGGGGGCATTGTTCGCTTTCAGCGGCGGCGATGCGCGGAAGCTGTTGAATATCGTTGATATGCTGTGCGGGATGGCGGAGGAAGAGGCACCGATCGTGATCAACGACGAGACGGTGCGGGGGGCTTTGCAACAGAATGTCGCCCGGTACGATAAGGGGGGCGAGGAGCATTACGATGTCATTTCGGCTTTTATCAAGAGTGTGCGGGGAAGCGATCCTAATGCGGCGATTTACTATTTGGCACGGATGTTGGCAGGGGGTGAAGAGCCGCGGTTTATCGCCCGGCGTTTGTGTATACTGGCTTCGGAGGATATCGGGCTGGCCAATCCGAACGCGCTGTTGCTGGCTGAGGCCTGTTTCAATACGGTGCACAACATCGGGATGCCGGAGGCGAGGATTACGCTGGCGCAGGCGACGATCTACCTGGCCACTTCGCCGAAGAGCAACTCGGCTTACATGGCGATCAACAAGGCTTTGGCGCAGGTCGAACGGGAGGGCTATCGACCGGTGCCGTTGCACTTGCGGAACGCCCCTACCCCGCTGATGGAGAAGGCGGGATATGGGACGGGCTATAAATATGCACATGACTATCCGGGCCATTTCGTGGAGTTGGAATTCATGCCGGAGGGGCTTTCGGGGACGAGGTTTTGGGAGCCGGGCGAAAATCCGGCTGAGGAGAAGCTGAAAGCGCGGATGGAGGAGTTGTGGGGCGGGAAATATTAGCCGCGAGGCTTGGATTTCGCGGGAAAACGGTTAAATTTACAGAAAAAAGCGACATTTATGACCATGCACTGTTGTCGGAACAAGGCCGACGAGGCGGATATTCGGGTAGAGATTCCCGGTTTTACGACGGAGGATAAAAAACGGGGAATGTTTTTTCTGATGGGTGGGCCGTGTGTGGTGGAGAGCGAGGCGATCGTTATGGAGATTGCCGGCCGGATGGTGGAGATTACCTCGCGGCTGGGAATTCCGTACATTTTCAAGGCTTCGTATCGGAAAGCCAATCGCAGCCGGTCGGACTCTTTTACCGGCATCGGCGATATCCGGGCGTTGGAGCTGTTGGCCAAGGTGCGGCGGGAGTTTCATGTGCCGGTGGTGACCGACATTCATAATCCGGAGGAGGCGGCGATGGCGGCGGAGTATGCGGATGTGCTCCAGATTCCGGCTTTCCTCTGTCGGCAGACGGATCTGCTGACCGCGGCCGGAGAGACCGGACGGTGGGTCAATATCAAGAAGGGGCAGTTTTTGGCTCCCGAATCGATGGCTTTTGCCGCGGCGAAGATTACCGAGACGGGAAACGACCGGGTGATGCTGACTGACCGGGGTACTTCGTTCGGGTACTACGACCTCGTGGTGGACTATCGGGGAATACCGATCATGCAACAGACGGGATTTCCGGTGGTGGTGGATATCACCCACTCGTTGCAGCAGCCCAATCAGAGCAGCGGGGTGACGGGCGGACAGCCGGAGATGATCGAAACGATCGCCCGGGCGGCGATTGCGGTGGGGGCGGACGGCTTGTTCGTCGAGACGCATCCGAATCCGGCACAGGCTTTGTCGGACGGGGCCAATATGCTGGCGCTGGATCGGATGGAGGGAATGCTGGAGCGGCTGGTGGCGTTGCGAAACATCGTCCTCTCGTTTTAATCACCAAGCAGGATTTCAAATTCACCGTATGGAAGAGAATCAGACGGCGAAACCCGCCGGAAAACGCGAACAGATCGTAAAGACACTGAAGACCAAGTCGGTGCTCTTGCAGCAGATTTTCGACAACACGCAGCAGGTTTTCGGACAACTCAAGGAGATTTTGCAGGAATACGCCGTCGAGGTAAACGAACAGCTCGAAGGGGCTTCCGACCGGCGTATCAAGCTGGAGTACCGGGATCGGGGAAAGTTCGAGGCGCAGCTTCAGCTGGCCGGCGACATCCTGATCTTCAGCATGCACACCAATGTCTTCCAGTTCGAGCGGGAAAACATTATCTGGCAGAACTCTTATGTGAAGCAGGATAAGCAGAATGCTTATTGCGGGGTGATCAACATCTACAACTTCCTTTCGGACTCGTTCCGGTACAACCGGTCGGCGGACGAGGGCTATCTCGTGGCGCGGATCTTTATCAATCGCGATTTCCAGTACATGGTCGAAGGGAAACGGCAGGTGACCTATCGGCACGACAATTTCGGACAGGGGGCTATTACGCCGGATGCCCTGACCGAGATTATCGAGAGCACCATGGCTTATACCCTGGACTTCGATCTTCTGGTGCCGCCTTACGACACGGTCAAACTGGTGACGGTTGACCAGATGAATACCAAAATTGAGAACTCGAAACTCCAGACGGGGAAACGAATGGGGTATCAGTTCCGGTCGGACGATGTGTAATGGGAAACATATCGTTCTCTTTCTCTCGATCGCTCTTTTCGGAGTAGCTGTTCCTGCCTCTCGCGGACAGCTTCCGCCGCATTATACGAACCAATTGCATGCCGACACGGCCATCGTGCCGATCAACTATCGGGAACAGAGCGCCCGGTCGGATGCTTTCTATGACACGCTGCGGCTGCGGAAATACAAGAATGCTTTCACACGCTTTTTGTTCCGTTCGCTCATCCGGGGGCGAAACAGCAGCGATGAGGGGACTCCCTCGCTCGACTTCAAACAGAATCGAGACTACTTCGAACTCTTTGCCGGAAAAAGAATCACCGGCATTCATTGGACGTTGGCCAACGTCTTCTCGCCGCGCGATACGACACGCAACGTGAGTTGGCTGCAACGGACGATCGACAAAATCCACATCCAGACCAAACCGCGCCAATTGGCTCAGAACCTGCTTTTTCAGGTCGGCGATACGCTCAATCCGTATGTGCTGGGGATCAATGAAGAGTTGCTGCGTAGCCTGCCCAATCTGGCGACCGCCTATTTCGTCGTCATGCCCGACCGGAACGATTCGACGGGGGTGTCGATCCATATCTTTGCGCGCGATAACTGGTCGATCGGCGCGGATGTCAATTGGGGGAGTCGGGAGAAGAGCCTCTCGGTTTTCGACCGCAACTTTCTCGGAACGGGCGACGAATTGAAGTTGAAAGTAGCCGGCGACAAGCAGCTGAGCCGCTTCGGCTTCGGAGTCGAATACACGGCCCGAAATCTGTTGGGACATTTTACCGATGCAACCATCGGATTGGGGAGCGGAGGCGATCAGAATATGGCCCGCTTCGCCGTCGTTCATCCGTTTATTCTCCCCACGGGATGGGGGTTCGGCTTCACGGCCGATCGCACCTACCGCCGCGAAGAGATGACCCGGACGGATACGTCGCACTACATCGAACGGTTCTTCTTAGGCGGTTGGGGCGGCAGGTCGTGGTGTCTGAACTGGCGGAACGGGACGAACGTCTATGTGACGGCTTCGCTGGATCGGGAACGTTATCTTCAGCGGCCCGAGGTTTCGGAGACGCTGAATCCGTATTACCACCATTCGACGCAGTTTCTGGTCGGATTCGGTTTTTCGCGGCGGAACTATTTTCAGGGGAACATGATCTACGGATTCGGACGGACGGAGGACATCCCTTACGGTTTCCGGTTCGAGTTGGTCGGCGGACGGCAGTGGGAAGAGGAGCTCGGAGGGAGAGATTATTGGGGAGTTCGGGGCTATTGGGGCAACCTGATCCGGAACAGCTATCTGGAAGCGAGTCTGGCATTCGGTTCTTACTTCACCCGGAACTATCGGTTGCAACAGTCGGTGGCGACGGGGCATATCAAGTACTTCACGCCGTTGTTGCGGGTGCGTACCAGCTACATCCGGCAGTTCGGAACCCTGTCGGCGACCATGGGCTTTCATCGTCTGGAGGGCGAGCGCGAAGCGTTGCGGTACGAGAATCGTTGGGGGCGCGGAATTCGCGGACTCTCGGCCGATTGGCGGATGACGGGTTACAACCGGCTGACGATCGGTTCCGAGACGGTTGTCTTCACACCGCTGTTTCTGTACCATTTCCGATTCGCGTTTTTCCTCTGCGGCGATGTCGGATGGCTCGGATACGACAACAATCTGTTTCGCAACCGATTTACAGGAGCGATCGGCGCGGGGGTGCGGATTCGGAACGAACGGCTGATTTTCAACAACGTGGAGATTCGATTCGGGTATGCTTTCAACAGGCCGCCGGACGTGGGATATCGTAACTTCTCGATCTCTAGCGAGCCGGACTTCAAAGAGATCGATTTCGCCCCTGAGAAGCCGCAGGTGATTCCATATCGGTGATCTTTTCGACAGGGGCTCGATTCGTGGCATGAATTATGCACTCTTATCGACTACATACTTAAATTCTTGAAATCATGTCAGTATTAGTCGGTAGAAAGGCTCCGGTATTCCGGGCTACAGCGGTGGTAAACGGGAGCGAAATCGTCTCGGATTTTTCGTTGGAAACATATGCGGGTAAAAAGTACGTGCTGTTTTTCTTTTATCCGGCGGACTTCTCGGCAGTGTGCCCGACGGAGATTCTCGCTTTCCAGGAACGGATGGCGGAGTTCGACGAACGGAACGTGGCGGTAGTAGGCTGCTCGGGCGATTCGCAGTTCGTTCATCAGAAATGGCTGTCGATCCCGCTAAAACAAGGGGGGATCGAGGGGGTCAGGTATCCGTTGGTGGCCGATACGGCCAAGACGATTATGCAGCAGTACGATGTGCTGGCGGGCGATTATCTCTACAATGAGGAAGGCGAAGTGTCGTTCGAAGGGCCGGCGATGGCCTATCGGGGGAGTTTCCTGATCGACAAAAACGGAGTCGTGCGGCATCAGGTGGTGAACGACTTGCCGTTGAGCCGAAGCATAGACGAGACATTGCGGATGATTGACGCGCTGCAACATTTCGAAGAGTACGGCGAGGCGTGTCCGATCGATTGGCACAAGGGTGACAAGGGTATTAAATAATCATACTATTTTGGCACTTGTTCCTTAGTACTGTATGGAACTGTTCTCTTTCTGAAGAAAGAGAACCAGAAAGACTTCCGAGGATGCTTGCGCATCCTAACGCTATTTCGGTACAGTATCTGAACTTTTGACTTTTCGGGCCACGGAAAAGGGCGCGCTTGAGGCTATCAAAAACCTTAGCGCGCCCTTTTTTCTTGGCCCGAAGAACAAGAGGTTGAGAACCTTGTCCTCCGAATGGCTTTAAAGTGCGAAGCACTTTCGAAAGTTTCTTTGGTACTTTCTGTTCACAGAAAGTACAGTACCCGCCGTAGCTAAAGAACGGGTATGCAAAAAACAGTACGGTTAATTAAGCCTCGATCTTTTCGTCCAATACCATTTTGAAATACCCCAAGCTGTCCGGTTCGAACTCCCGGATGTAGCTCAGATGGGCATTGCACTTGGCCTGTCCCTCCTTGATGAAGGCGATGGCGGAGATGCGATAGCCCTCCCCTACTTCGGCATGGCCGGCCTGTTGCAGCAGGAGGTGTCCCATAATGATATAGCCTCCCATTTCGACTAAACGACGCGCATGGAAATCGAGCAGGTCGGCATCGCTTCCTTCCTTGGCCGAAGCCTCTTGCACCCGCTTCACCGCCTCTTCGTACTGCTCACGCAGAGTAACCAGCGTCCGATACTGTCCGTCGAGTTCCGACACCGGTTTGATCGCTTCGTAAGCCTGCATCTGCCCCAGCAACACGCCTGTCGTCACCCCGCGAATCGCCGCTACCACCTGCAACTGCGATGTCCCTTCATAGATGGTAGTGATACGTGCGTCCCGATAGATCCGTTCGATGGCGTAGTCTTTCATGAATCCCGAACCGCCATGAATCTGCAAGGCGTCGTAAGCCACGCTGTTGCTGTATTCCGACGAGAAGAGCTTCAAGAGCGGCGTATAAGCGTCCGCCAGCTTCTGATACTGCTTCATCTCCGTCCGTTCCTCCGGCGTCAGTTTCCGTTCTTTTTCGATGTGGAAATAGTTCTTATAGACATCCACGAACCGTGCCGTCTCGTACAGCAATGCCCGGGAGGCCTGCAACCGCGCTTTCATGTTGGTCAGTAGTTCGTAAACCGCCGAGAACTGAATGATCGGTTTACCGAACTGTTCCCGTTCGTTGGCATATTTCAACGCTTCGCGGTACGCCGCCTCCATAATCCCCACCGACTGCGCTCCGATCCCGAGCCGCGCCGAGTTCATCAACGCCATCACGTACTTGATGAGCCCCATCTTCCGATCGCCCACCAGCTTGGCCGGTGCGTTGGTGAAGACCAGTTCGCAGGTCGGCGAGCCGATAATCCCCAACTTATGCTCGATCCGCCGCACCTTGACCGCCATGTGTTTCTTGTCGTACACGAACAGCGACAAGCCCCGCGCATCGGTCGTCCCCTCTTCAGACCGGGCCAGCACCAGCGAAATATCTCCATCCCCATTCGTAATAAACCGTTTCACGCCGTTCAAGAGCCACTCGCCCGGCTTATCCGGATTGGGCGTCGCCTTGAGCATCACGGCCTGCAAATCAGACCCTGCATCCGGCTCGGTCAGGTCCATCGCCGCCGTCGCCCCTTGGTTAATCTGCGGCAGGAATTCTGCGTTAATTTCTTCGCTGGCAAACTCATGCAAGGTCTCCGCACAGTCCTGCAACCCCCAGATATTGCCGAATCCGGCATCGGCCCGGCTCACCAGTTCGCAGGTCATCACATACGGAACGAGCGGAAAATTCAGCCCTCCGAACCGTCGCGGCAGCGAAATTCCATAAACTCCCGCCTGCGTCAGCATATCGTGATTCTCCTGCGTCCCGCGCGCATAGATTACCCGGTCGTTCTCCACCCTCGGCCCCTCTTTGTCTACCGAGTCGGCGTTCACGGCAATCGTGTTCGCCGCCACATCGCCCACAATTTCCAGCACTTTCCGATAGCTGTCGATCGCATCCTCGAAGTCCACCGGCGCATATTCGTAGGTTGCTTTATCCCGGAACCCCTGCTCTTTGAGCTCCACGATCTTTTTCATCAGGGGGTGATCCAGATGAAACTGTATGTCTTTGTTGTCTAAGAAAAAGTTAGCCATATCTGTAAGTCCCTGAATTATTTGCTATTCTGCTTGTAATATTTGATCATCTTCGGAATCACGGCGTTCACGTCCCCGATAATCGCGTAGTCGGCGATTTTGTTGATCGGCGCCTCCGGATCGGTGTTGATCGAGATGACCATCGAACTGCCGTCCATCCCGGCCGTATGCTGAATCTGGCCCGAAATCCCACAGGCGATATAGAGTTTCGGCCGCACCGTCACCCCCGTCTGTCCGATCTGGCGTTCGTGTTCCGTAAACCCGGCATCCACCGCAGCGCGCGATGCTCCGACCTCAGCCCCCAACACTTCGGCCAGCTGATACAGCAGATCGAATCCCTCTTTCGACCCCATCCCGTAACCGCCGGCCACGATAATGGGCGAACCTTTGATGTCGATTTTCCGCTCTTCCATCTCGCGGGCGATGATCTTGACTGCAAAATCCCCGTCGCTCAGGAATTTTTTGTAGTCGATCGTTTTTATCTCCGCCGCCTTCGGATTCGCCACCGGCTCCATTTTCATCACCCCTTCGCGTACGGTCGCCATCTGGGGCCGATGATCCGGATTGATAATCGTGGCGATGATGTTCCCCCCGAACGCCGGTCGAATCTGGTAGAGCAGGTTTTTATACTCCTTTCCCGTCCTGGCCTCGCTGTGGTCGCCGATCTCCAGCGAGGTACAGTCGGCTGTCAAACCGCTGTGCAGTGCCGACGATACCCGCGGCGCCAAGTCCCGTCCGGTGCAAGTCGCCCCGAACAAAGCGATCTGCGGCTGCTCTTCCTTGAACACGCCGCAAATAATCGCCGCATGCGGCAGTGTCCGGAACGGGGCCAGCTCTGCTCCGTCCGCCACATGCACAACCTCCGCCCCATATTGGGCCAGCTGTTTTTCGATTCCGGCTAAGTTATGTCCGATGGTCAGTGCTTCGACCCGACATCCCAAGGTCTCGGCCAAAGCCCGAGCCTTGGTCAGCAGTTCAAGCGAAACGTCGGCGACTTTGCCGTCTTCAATCTCGCAGTAAACGAATATATTGTTCATGAGAATTTCAGTTGGTGGTTTGATTTAGGTGAACAGGATTAACCGATTGTGTGCGAAGCGATCAGTTCTTTGATCAGCCCTTCGATATCGGTATCGCTTCCGGTCAGATGCTTCGCCTCTTTGGCCTGAAAGACAATATTTTCAATGGTCTTGACCTTGGTCGGCGATCCGCTCAGGCCGAGCGATTCCGGTTCGGCGTCCACGTCGCTCGCCCCCCACTCCGGAATGCAGAGGTAGCACCGGTCTTTGTGCAAAGCCATGTAGTAGTCTTCCTGCTGCTCCTGCACTTCGCTCACCGTCCGGGCGTGTTTGTATTTCATCACCATCTTGGCGTTCCGCGGCCGACACGCCGGTGCGCTGGCATTAACGGTCACTACCCCCGGCAGTTTCATCGTAACGGTCTCCACGCCGCGTTCCAAACGTCGGCGGATGGTAATCTCGCCGGCCTGCAAGTCGATCTTATCCACCGCTTCGGCATAAGTCACCTGCGGCAAACCCAACTTCTCGGCCACCTGCGGCCCCACCTGTGCCGTGTCGCCGTCGATAGCCTGCCGACCGGCAATGATCAGGTCGGGATTCAGTTTCCGAATGGCGCACGAGAGCGTATAACTGGTCGCCAGCGTATCCGCCCCGGCAAATTTCCGGTCGGTGAGCAACACCCCGCCGTCCGCTCCGCGAAACATCGCTTCGCGAATCACTTCCGCCGCCCGAAAAGGCCCCATGGTCAGAACCGTAACGGTCGATTTCGGATGTCGATCCTTGATGCGCAATGCCAACTCCAGCGCATTCAAATCCTCCGGGTTGAAGATAGCGGCCAGCGCCGCCCGATTCACCGTCCCGTCGGCTTTCATGGCATCTTTGCCTACGTTCCGTGTGTCGGGAACCTGCTTGGCAAGTACGACTATTTTTAGGGTATCATTCATAAAATGAAAGGTTTGGGTTTATTTATTTCATGTTTAACTTTCGCCCGGGGAACGGTTATTGAATCCTCCGAAACATCCTGTCCCAACGCACGCCGGTAAAGATATTCTTGCCGGGCGTAATGGATAGCCATACAAAAGAGGCTTTCCCCTCGATATGGTCGACCGGAACGAAGCCCCAGAAGCGCGAGTCGGCGGAGTTGTGCCGGTTGTCGCCCATCATGAAGTAATAATCCATCTGAAAGGTATAATCTTTTGCCGGAGAACCGTTTATGTAAATCAAACTATCCGCCTCGTCGACCACCAAATCATTCCCCTCATAGTTCCGGATAATCCGTTCGTAGAGCGGCAGATTCTCAACCGTCAAAGGCACTGTAACGCCCGCCTGCGGTACCCACAGCGGCCCGAACTGGTCTTCCGTCCACGGATAAAGATCGGTGTTGTGCGGGAAAATCGCCTCGTTCGGAATGCGGTTGATGAATCGAGTCACACTCGTCACCTCCGGCAGTCCCTGCAAAACCTCCACCCCTTCAGCGGTCAGCGGCAAGGTGTATCGCCCCGCCTCCGCCTGATAGCCGATCTCCTCGCGGTCGATCCCCAGCCGTTCGAATATTTTCGAGCCGATCGGAGTCGTAACATGCACCATATAAAGATGTTGTACGCCCGGTATCGACCGCTGCGCCTGGCCGTTGATGTAGACATCTCCGTCGATCACCTGCACCGTATCGCCCGCCAAAGCCACGCACCGTTTGATGTAGTTCTCCCGCTTGTCCACCGGCCGGTAGCGTACCTCCAGCTCGTCGTAAACTTGCTCGCGTCCCAACATCCGCACCAAATCGTAATAACTCGTGGTCGATACGTCGGTCTCCATCGACCGTCCGTATTCGTCCGCCACAGTCACCGTCCCCAAAGCGACTGTATCTCCTTCCGGAAAGTTGAAGACCACCACGTCGTCGCGTTTCACGACGCCTCTTCCCGTCAAGCGTTTGTACGGCCACTGGATCCAATCGACATACGACGGCGTGGTCTTCGTCAGCGGCAGGGTGTTCTGGACGAACGGAAACGAGAGCGGCGTATTGGGCATCTTCGGCCCGTAGTAAGTCTTGTCCACGAAAATATAGTCTCCGACCAGCAAGGTCTGCTCCATCGACGACGAAGGGATGACGTACATCCCGAAGAAGTAGGTCTTCAGCGGCACGACGACGATCACGGCGAAAAGCAAAGCTTCGACCCACTCCATCACATGCCGGAAACCTTTGTGTCCCTTTTTGTAAGCCCGATAACGGTTCAGCCAGATGCGATCGATAAACCGGGTGATGTACAGGTCGTAAATGACGGCCACGCCGAACAGCCACCACAAGTTCCGCGTCCAGACCACGAACCACAGGATATAGATCAGGCTGACGATCGAAAATTTAACCCACTTGTTTCCCCAGATTGCGCGCAGCTTTTCGATAGCTTTTTTCATGTCGTGTCGTTTCGGTTAGAACCCCAGCAAGTCTTTCATGCCGTAAACTCGTCCCGTGCCGCGTTTATCGGCCAGAAACTCTGCGGCCAACACCGCTCCCATAGCGAATCCGCTGCGGTTCTTGGCGTTGTGGTCGAGCGTGATGATGTCGGCGTCCGACTCCCACACCACGGTGTGAATCCCCGGCACCATCGCCCGCCGCTGTGCCGTGACTTCCAACTCGTCCGGCGCAGTAGTCGTTCCCAGATGCCATGCGGTTTTCCGATCGATCCCCGCCAGGATATCCTTGGCCAAAGTAACCGCCGTGCCGCTCGGCGCATCTTTTTTCTGGACGTGATGCACTTCGTTCAAAGTGACGTCGTATTCCGGAAAACGATTCATCATCTCGGCCAGCTTCCGGTTGATGGCGAAGAAGAGATTGACGCCGATGCTGTAATTCGAGGCGTAAAAAAACGCTCCTTTCTGCGCTTCGCACAGCGCGGTCACCTCCGGCAGCCGGTCGAGCCATGCAGTGGTTCCGCAAACGACCGGTATCCCGCTCTTGAGACAGGTCATGATATTCTCGTATGCCGTCCCCGGCGTCGTAAATTCGATCGCCACGTCGCATGCCGCCAGATTCTCTGCCGTGAGCCGGTCGGTGGTGTCGAAGTCGATAATCAGCGGGATTTCGTGTCCCCGCGAGAGCAGGATCCGTTCGATCTCATGCCCCATCTTGCCGTAGCCTATCAGTGCGATTTTCATAACAGGGTGAAAGTAATACATAAAAAGCGAAAAACAAAATCGGATTTTGTTTTTCGCTTGCTCGATTTGAGGTAAAAAAGGGTTTAACGAATCATCGGACAATCGTCTCGTCCCGATCCGGCCCGACCGAAATAATCTTCACCGGCACGCCCGTCTCCCGTTCGATAAATTCGACATACTCCTTGAACTGCCGCGGAAATTCCTCATAGCGGCGAATCCCGTTAATGTCGCAACTCCACCCTTCGAACTCCTTATATATAGGTGTAATCTCTTCATTGGTCTCATACGGGAACTCCGTCACCCGTTGTCCGCCGATCTCATACGCCACCGCTACTTTAATGGTCGGAAAGGTGTTCAATACGTCCGATTTCATCATGATGAGTTGCGTCACCCCGTTGATCATCGCGCTATACTTCAACGCCACGAGGTCGAGCCATCCGCATCTCCGCTCCCGTCCCGTCACTGCACCGAACTCATGCCCGATCTGCTGCAAATCCTTGCCGGTCTGGTCGAAGAGCTCGGTCGGAAACGGCCCGCTCCCGACTCTGGTGCAATAAGCCTTGAAAATCCCGAAGACTTCGCCGATCCGATTCGGCGCCACACCCAATCCGATGCAAGCCCCGGCGCACACCGTATTGGACGAGGTCACGAACGGATAAGTCCCGTAATCGACATCGAGCAGCGATCCCTGCGCCCCCTCTGCCAAGACAGCCTGCCCGTTGCTCAAGAGGCGGTTCATCTCGTGTTCCGCTTCAATGATGGTGAACTGCCGCAAGGTCTCGATCCCGGCGAACCACTGGGCTTCGTACTCCGCAATGTCGTATGTGAAGCCTTCGAACTGCGCGAGCATGGCGATGTGCTTCTGTTTCAGTCGTTCGTACCGCTCCATGAACGACGGCGAGAGGATGTCCCCCACCCGCAGCCCGTTCCGGCCGGTCTTGTCCATATAGGTCGGCCCGATCCCCTTGAGCGTGGAACCGATCTTGGCCTTCCCCTTAGCCGCTTCGCTGGCGGCGTCGAGCATCCGATGGGTCGGTAAAATGAGGTGTGCTTTTTTGGCGATCCGTATTTTCGCCTTGACATCCACCCCCAACTGCTCCAGCTCGCCGGTCTCCTGGGCGAAAGTCACCGGGTCGAGCACCACTCCGTTGCCGATGATATTGACGGCGTTTTCGCGAAAAATACCGGACGGTATCGACCGCAATACGTGTACCTTATCGCCGAAATGGAGGGAGTGTCCGGCATTCGGCCCCCCCTGGAATCGAGCGATCACGCCGTAATCCGGTGTGAGGACATCGACGACTTTTCCTTTTCCTTCGTCGCCCCATTGCAGGCCGAGAACTACATCGACTTTCATGCAGAGATAAATTTTAGGGTCGGCTGAAAAATACCGACCGGCAAAAGTACAAAAATCCTCGTCTTTTCCGAACAGGTCGGCGGGCGATTATTTTTTGCGATCGATTCGTTCGACCGTCCGATCGCCGCCCTCGACCACGCCATGGCTCATCAGATAGCCCACCGCCCGCTTGAATGTCTTTTTGCTCATTCCGGTCGTCAGCCGCACCTCTTCCGGGTCGGATTTGTCGCCTACGGAGAGTACGCCGCCCGCTTCGTCGATCATTTTCAGGATTTCGTCGGCGGCGATTTTGACCTGGTCGAACCCCTCCTGTTGCAGCGAGATGTCGATCCGGTGGTCTTCCGCAATCTTCCGCACGTACCCCTTCATCCGCATACCGAGTTTCACGTCGGTGAAGATTTGGTTGTCGTAGAGCATCCCCCAATGGCGGTCGTTGATGACCACCCGGTATCCCTTGGGTTTCCGCACGGCGATCAGAATATCGACCTCCTCTTTCGGTCGCACGGTAATCTCGTCGTTATTGACCCGTGTTGCCAATTTCGTCGTCCCCACCGGACGTCCCGTCACGTTGTCTACGTACAAGGCCACGGCGTACCACTCGCCGACCATCATCGGTGCCTGCTGGTTCCGTTTCGGCACGAAGAGGTCTTTGGGCAGCCCCCAGTCGACGAACGTGCCGTGGTAGTTGAAGCCCACGGCCTGCAAGGCCGCAATCCCTCCCTCGACGACCTTCGGCCGTTCGGTCGTCGCCACCGGACGGTCTTCCGAATCGGTATAGACGAAGACCTCCATCGGATCGCCGACGGTGTAGTTTTCCGGCATGTATCGTTTCGGGAGCAGCACCTCGCGCCCCTCTTCGTCCGTCAGGTAGAGCCCGTTGTCGGTCTCGCGCGCGATGGTCAGCCGATTGTAATTCGCAACTCGTATCAATTTCTCCGCTTTCGTTTTTTGGTTGCTACAAAGATAGAATTTTCCGCGATAGTTTGACCGGGATGCCGAATTATCCGCCGACTTTCGTTGCAGGAAAGCCGGCGGAAGCGTAACTTTGCATGATTCGATGGTTTACTTTCCGAAGCGATGGATAAATTACTGAAATTAGCTGTTTTTCAAATGGATACCCGGTGGGAGTCGTCGGCGGAAAATTGCCGGCGGGTGGCCGAATGGGGCGATCGGGAGGCGGGCGATGCGGATCTGATCGTTCTGCCCGAGATGTTCGCCACGGGGTTCAGTATGGAGCCGGAGCGGATCGCGCAGGAGATGGAGGGCGAGGCGGTTTCGTTTTTGCGCGAACTGGCGATGCGGACGGGAAAGGCGATCATTACGAGCGTGGCGATTCGCGACCACATCCGGCGGACGGAGGCGGAGACGGGATTTTTCAACCGGCTGTTTTTCGTCGCTCCGGACGGCGTGTGGCTGACCTATAACAAACGACACCTGTTCCGGATGGGGGGCGAGCACGAGCGGTATGCTCCGGGGAGCGAGCGGCAGCTGATCGTTCACTACAAAGGGTTTCGGATTTGCCCGATGATCTGTTACGACTTGCGTTTCCCGGTCTTTTCGCGGAATCGGAAGGATTACGACGTGCTGGTTTACGTGGCCAGTTGGCCGGAGGCGCGGCGGTATGCGTGGAGCACGCTGCTGCGGGCGCGGGCCATCGAAAATCAGGCTTATGTGGTGGGCTGCAACCGATGCGGAACGGATCCGGGGAACAGCTATTCGGGCGATTCGGCGGTGCTCGACTTTCTGGGGCAGCCGCTGGCGGAGGCGGTGCCGGGGCGGGAGGAGATGATCCATGCCACCCTTTCGCTCGATGAGCTGGAGGGTTTCCGGCAACGGTTTCCGGCCCACCTGGATGCCGATGACTTCACCCTGGGCAGGAGTAGCAGCCGATGAGCGTGTCGATCGTCATACTGCTGATCTGTTCCGGGATTTTCGTCGGCGTGGTCAATACCTTTGCCGGGGCGGCCGCGGCGGTGTCGATCTCGGTCTATACGGCGCTGGGGCTTCCGATCGAGATCGCCAACGGAACGAACCGCCTGCCGGTGCTGTTCCAGGCTACGGCTGCGGCGGTCAATTTCCGGAAACAGCATTTGCTCGACTATTCCGTGGGGCTGAAGTTAGGGATACCGACGGCTTTGGGAGCGTTGGCGGGGGCCGAGTTTGCGGCATGGGTCGATCCGTCGATCTTCGTCATCCTGCTGGCGACGATTCTCATTCTGTTGCTGACCTTACTGATATTCAGCCCCAACCGGATATTCAAAGGGAACGGAAAACCGGCGAGGGAGGTGCGGAAGCTGGACTGTCTGTGGTTCTTTCTGGTGGGACTCTACGGCGGTGCGTTCCAGATCGGGATGGGTTATGTGATCCTGGGGCTGACTATCATGGGAATGGGGTACGACGTGATTACGGCCAACGCGCTGAAGAGCTTCATCGTGATGCTCTACATCCCGTTTTCGCTGGCCGTCTTCATGTATCACGGCCAGATCGCTTACGGATACGGTTTCGTGCACGCGATCGGGAATGTCATCGGCGCTTATGTGGCTTCGCGCTATGCGACGCGGATCAACACGCAGTTCCTGCGGTGGCTCTTAGTGGTCTTCATCGTGCTGACCGTATTGGATTTGTTTAAAATAATCAGCATTAAAAATGCGTTGGATAACATATTGTAGATCGACTGAAATGAAAAAAATCGCGATTCTGTTTGCCGCCGCTCTTTCGGCGGGTAGTGTGACCATGGCTTGTGCCCAGCAGGGGAAAGGGGGGCGCCCTTCTCCTTCACCGGCCCCGGCGGCTGTGGCCGAGGTGCCGAGTGAGGCTTCGCCGGTGTTCGTACCCAATTTGCCGCGGGAGCTGACCTTTGCCGGCGAACGGGTTCCGCTCGAATATGCCGAGGTGCGCGAGGCGCTGGAACGCGAGATGACCGTCACGATGTTCATGCAATCGCGGACGTTGCGCACGCTGCGGATGACGACCCGCTACTTTCCGGTCATCGAGCCGATCATGAAGAAGTATGGCATTCCGGAGGACTTCAAGTATCTCTGTATGGCGGAGAGCAATCTGGACCCGAACACCGTCTCGCCGGTCGGAGCTTCGGGGCTGTGGCAGCTGATGAAGTCGGCGGCCAAAGATTACGGGGTCGAGACGGGCGACAATGTCGACCTGCGGTTCCATGTCGAGCAATCGACCGAAGCGGCGTGCAAGTACCTGCGCGACGCTTACAAACGGTACGGCAACTGGACGATGGCGGCCGCTTCGTACAATGCGGGGCTGGCGGGGGTCAGCAAACGGATGGCGATCCAGGGGGTGAAGTCCTACTACGACCTCTTTTTGCCGGAGGAGACGATGCGGTATGTCTACCGGATCCTCTCCTGCAAACTGCTGGTCGAAAATCCGAAAAAATACGGCTTCCACTTGCGGCGGAAGGACTATTTGCCGGCATTCGAAAACTACAGACGGGTGAAGGTCGGCGGCCCGAATATCGAATGGTCGGCGGTGGCGGCCAAATACGGAACGAATTACAAAGTATTGCGGATACTCAATCCGTGGATTCGGAGTTACGAGTACGCGAACAAGGCGGGAACGACCTACGAGGTCATGATTCCGACCGAAGGGTTCAGAGAAAATGGAAAATAAACACGATCGGATTATCGTCGAGGGGGCGCGGGTGCACAACCTCAAAAACGTGGACGTCACGATTCCGCGGAACAAACTGACCGTGATTACCGGTCTGTCGGGTTCGGGAAAATCGTCGCTGGCCTTCGACACCATCTATGCCGAGGGTCAGCGCAGGTATCTCGAGACGCTGTCGGCCTATGCCCGCCAGTTTTTCGGCACGCTGGAACGGCCGGACGTGGACAAGATCACGGGGCTCAGTCCGGTGATCTCCATCGAGCAGAAGACCACGGGGCGCAACCCGCGTTCGACGGTGGGGACGGTGACCGAGATCAACGACTTCATGCGCCTCTTGTTCGCAAGGGCTTCGGTGGCCTACTCCAAGGCGACGGGCGAAGAGATGGTGCACTACAGCGACCAGCGGATTACGGAGCTCATCATTGAACGGTTCGACGGCAAACGGATTGCGTTGCTTGCGCCGGTGGTGAAGGGGCGGAAAGGACACTATCGCGAACTGTTCGCTTCGATGATCAAGAAGGGGTACCTCTATGCGAGGGTGGACGGCGAGATTGTGGAACTGCATGCCGGAATGCAGCTGGACCGGTATAAGGTGCACCACATCGAGTTGGTGATCGACCGGACGGTGGCGGAGGCAGGGGCCGAAGCACGCATCAAAAAGAGCCTCGAAGAGGCGATGCGGCAGGGAAAAGGGACGATGATGGTCGCGGACTACGAGACGGGCGAGACCAGGTATTACAGCCGGAACCTGATGTGTCCGACGACGGGGATTTCGTACAATGAACCGGCGCCGCACACCTTTTCGTTCAACTCGCCGCAGGGGGCCTGTCCGCACTGTAACGGTTTGGGCGAGGAGACGGTGTTCGACATTTCGCGGATCATTCCGGACAGCAGCAAGTCGATTAACAAGGGGGGAATTCAGCCGCTCGGGAAGCCGAAAACCAACTCCATCTTTAACAAGATGGGGGCATTGGCGGCGCGGTACGACTTCACCTTCGACACGCCGCTCGACGAGTTGGACGAAGTGGCGATGAACGCCTTGCTTTACGGGGACGCCACGCCGCTGCGGGTGACGGCTCTGTCGGGAGCGCGGAACAGCTGTATGACGACTTGGGAGGGGGTGATCGCCTACCTCGAAGCGGAGGCCGAAGAGGGCGAACGCGGGACGAAGTGGAAGGAGCAGTATGTGGAACGCAGGCCGTGTTCGGTGTGCGGCGGGACGAGGCTGCGGGAGGATTCGCTCTACTTCCGGATCGACGGGAAGAACATCGCGGAGCTCTCGGCGATGAGCATCGAGGAGCTCACCGCGTGGTTCGACGGGATCGAGACCCGACTCAACAAAAAGCAGCAGGCCATTGCGCGGGACATACTCAAGGAGATTCGCGACCGGTTGCGGTTCCTGATGGATGTGGGATTGGGCTACCTGTCGCTGTCGCGCTCCTCGCGGACGCTGAGCGGCGGGGAGAGCCAGCGGATTCGGCTGGCGACGCAGATCGGGTCGAAGCTGGTCAACGTGCTCTACATCCTCGACGAACCGAGCATCGGGCTGCACCAGCGGGATAATGTCAAGCTCATCAACTCGCTCCGCCAGCTGCGGGACGCGGGGAACAGTGTGATCGTGGTGGAGCACGACCAGGAGATGATCGAATCGGCGGACTGGGTGGTGGATGTCGGGCCGGCGGCGGGCAGAAAGGGAGGGGAGATTTCTGCGGTGGGGACACTGGATGAAGTACTGAAAACGCCTACCTATACGACCGATTACCTTACCGGGCGGCGGGCGATCGAGATTCCGGCGACACTCAGGAAAGGGTCTGGCAAATTCCTGACTGTCAAGGGAGCTAAGGGGAACAATCTCAAGCATATTACGGTCAAGTTTCCGCTCGGGAAGTTCATTGTGGTGACGGGGGTGAGCGGCAGCGGGAAATCGACCTTGATCAACCAGACGCTGCGTCCGGCCATTGCGCGGGAGCTCTACCGGTCGTTCGACCAGCCGCTGCCTTACGACAAAATCGAGGGGATGGAGCATATCGACAAACTGGTGATCGTCGACCAGTCGCCCATCGGGCGCAGTCCGCGGAGCAATCCGGCGACCTACTCCAATGTCTTCGGCGATATCCGTAAGCTGTTCGAGGCGACGCCGGATGCGCAGATCAGGGGATATAAGGCGGGCCGATTCTCGTTCAATGTGAAGGGGGGACGGTGCGAGGAGTGCCGCGGTGCGGGGGTACAGACCATCGAGATGAACTTTCTGCCGGACGTCTATGTGACCTGCAAGGCATGCAACGGGCATCGGTATAACCGGGAGACGTTGCAGGTGAAGTACAAGGGGAAAAATATCGACGAAGTGCTGAACATGACGGTCAATCAGGCGGTTGAGTTTTTCGAGCACGTACCGACCATTCATCAGAAACTCAAGGCGATTCAGGATGTGGGGCTGGGATATTTGCGGCTCGGGCAGCCGTGCACGACCCTGAGCGGAGGCGAGAGCCAGCGGATCAAGCTCTCGGCGGAGCTCTCGCGGCGGGATACGGGCAGCACGCTCTACATTCTGGACGAACCGACTACGGGGCTTCATTTCGAAGATATCCGGGTGTTGCTGGGGGTGCTGAACAAGCTGGCGGACAAAGGAAACACGGTGATCGTGATTGAACACAACCTGGATGTGATCAAAGTGGCCGACCACCTGGTCGACATCGGGCCCGAGGGAGGCGAAGGGGGCGGCGAGTTGATCGTTCAGGGGACGCCGACCGAAGTGGCGGCATGCGAACGGAGCTATACCGGTCGGTTCTTGAAACCGCTGCTGGAAAAGGCGGCTCCGAAAGCGGCCAAGAGCCGGCGACCCAAGGCGAAAAAATTTGAGAATGGCGAAAAAACTTCCTAATTTTGTAGGAACGTTTGGGATGCCCGCTTTTCCGAAGCGGCTTGATTAAGCAAACTTCTTCGGAAAGGCGGGCATCTTTGATTTTGTCAACTCAAACAACCTGAACAACACATGGAAAGTCAAGGTTTACCTTCTGCTCAGAACCCTGTCGAAGCGCAGAGCGAGCAGTTCGACACTCCTGCTCCGCAAGAGGCCGCAGCAATCGCCCCTGGGGAGACGGAAGTCGAAACTACGCAGGAAACTACCGTCCCGATGGCGACGGAAAACGAAACGCCGGCTGCGGCCAGTCCCTATGCGGGGAAGACGCAGGAGGAGTTGATCGCTCTGCTGGCGGAGATGCTGGAAAAACGTCCGGTGCAACAGTTGCGGGGGGATGTCGAAGCCGTGAAGATCGCTTTTTACAAAGCGGGGCGGGCCGAAATCGAGGCACAGCGGACGGCTTTTATCGAAAACGGCGGTGCGGCCGAAGATTTCAAACCGGTCGAAAACGAAAATGAAGCGAAATTCAAGGAGTCGCTGGTTCGGTATCGGGAGAAACGGGACGCTTTCGTCAATCAGGCCGAAGAGGAGAAAGAGCGGGCCTATGCGGCGAAGTTGCGGATTATCGAAGAGCTCAAAGAGCTGGTGAACGGGAACGAGACGTTGGGACAGACGTTCAATGCCTTTCGTGAGTTGCAGCAGCGGTGGAAAGAGGCGGGACTGGTACCGCAGGAGAAACTCAAGGATTTGTGGGAGACCTATCATCACCATGTCGAGAATTTCTATAACTACATCAAAATCAACAAGGAACTTCGCGATTTAGACCTCAAAAAGAACTACGAAGCGAAGACGGAACTGGCGGAAGAGGCCGAAAAGCTGATGCTGGAGCCGAGCGTGACGGAGGCGTTCCACAAGTTGCAGAAACTGCACGACCAGTGGCGCGAGATCGGGCCGGTGGCGGCGGAGTTCAAGGAGGCTTTGTGGGATCGCTTCAAGGAGGCCAGCCGGCAGATCAATAAACGGCATCAGGACTATTTCGAAGGGATCAAGGAGGAGCAGAAACAAAATCTGGCCCTCAAAACCGAGTTGTGCGAGAAGGTCGAAGAGTTGGCGGCAGGGGCTTTGACGTCGCACAAGGAGTGGAATGCCGCTTCGGAACGGGTGATCGAGATTCAAAAGGTGTGGAAAACCATCGGGTTTGCACCGAAGAAAGATAATACGAAGATTTACGAACGTTTCCGGGCTGCTTGCGACCGCTTTTTCGAAGCGAAGCGGACTTTTTATCAAGGGATGAAGTCCGAAATCGCGGATAACTTGCAGGCGAAACTGGATCTTTGCGTTCAGGCCGAGGCGTTGCAGGAGAGCGAAGACTGGAAAGCGACGACGGATGCGCTGATCGCCTTGCAGAAGAAGTGGAAAGAGATCGGCGCCACGTCGCGGAAGCACTCGGAACAGGTGTGGAAACGGTTCCGGACGGCCAGCGATCGGTTCTTTGCCCGCAAAGCGGAACATTTCGGGAATCAGGATTCGCAATATGCGGAAAATCTGACCCAGAAACAGTCGTTGTTGGACGAGATGCGCGCCCGGTTGCAGGAGAAGGCGGGTATCACGTTCGACGCGATCAAGGAGTACCAGCGGAAGTGGGCCGAGATCGGGTTCGTACCGATCAAGAAGAAGGAGGCGATTCAGGCCGAATATCGGAAAATCGTGGACGGACTGTTCGACCTGCTGAGGGGGGAGGAACGGGAGCGTCACCTGCGTAATTTCCGCGACAAAGTAGCGAAGATTCAGGAGGAAGGGAGTCGGAAACTGGGGCAGGAACGCGATCGGATCTATGCGAAAATTCGGCAGATCGAGGCGGATATCCAGCTGTGGGAGAACAACATCGGTTTCTTCTCCAAGTCGAAAAACGCGGAAGGATTGGTGAAAGAAGTCGAATCGAAAATTTCGCGGGCTAAGGCACAGATTGCCACGATGTTGGAGAAAATCAAACTGATCGACCGTCCGGTGCAGCAGACCGCAACGGCGGCGGACGAAGAGACGCCTGCCGAGGCCACAACCCCGGAAAAGGCAACTATGAAAGGACAGGAAGAATAATGGATGACATTTCTATGAAATCACAGACCAAATACATTTTTGTAACCGGCGGGGTCGCTTCTTCGCTGGGGAAAGGGATTATCGCGGCGTCGCTGGCCAAGTTGTTGCAGGCCAGGGGATATTCCGTGACGATCCAGAAACTCGACCCATATATCAACGTCGATCCGGGAACGCTCAATCCGTATGAACACGGCGAATGTTACGTGACCGAGGACGGGGCGGAGACCGACCTGGACTTGGGACACTACGAACGGTTCCTCGGGCGGCCGACTTCACAGGCCAATAACGTCACTACCGGGCGGATTTACCAGAGCGTCATCAACAAAGAGCGGCGCGGGGAATTTCTGGGAAAGACGGTTCAGGTGATTCCGCACATTACGGATGAAATCAAGCGCCGCATTCAGTACCTCGGAGCGAAACATAAGTACGATGTGGTGATTACCGAGATCGGCGGTACGGTGGGGGATATCGAATCGCTGCCCTACATCGAGTCCGTGCGGCAGCTCCGGTATGAACTGGGGTTCGGGAACACTTTGGTGGTGCACTTGACCCTGATTCCTTATATGCGGGCGAGCGGCGAGTTGAAGACCAAGCCGACGCAACACTCGGTCAAACAGTTGCAGGAGAACGGGTTGCAGCCGGATATCCTCGTGCTGCGGTCGGAAATGCCGCTGACCGAAGAGGTGAAGCGGAAAGTCGCTCTGTTCTGCAACGTGGAACCGGACGCGGTGGTGGCATCGCTCGACGTGCCGACCATTTACGAAGTGCCGCTCATGATGCTCGACCAGAAGCTGGATATCGTCTCGCTGCGGAAGTTGGGACTCGATACCGAACGGCCGATCGACCTCGAAAAATGGCGCGATTTCGTCGATCGGGTCAAACATCCGGACAACGGGACGGTGCGGATCGCATTGGTTGGGAAATACACCGAACTGCCGGATGCCTATAAATCGATTTGCGAAGCGTTTGTACATGCCGGAGCGACCAATCATGTCAAGGTGAGCTTGCAATACGTGAACTCGGAAAAGATTACGCCCGAAAATGTGGCTGCCACCTTGGGTGATATGAGCGGGATTCTCGTGGCGCCGGGCTTCGGACATCGGGGATTGGAAGGGAAGATCACGGCGGTACGTTATGCGCGGGAGAACGGTGTTCCGTTCCTGGGGATTTGCCTCGGGATGCAGTGCAGCGTGATCGAATACGCCCGGAATGTCCTGGGGTTGGCTGAGGCCAATTCCACCGAAACGGGGGCGACGCCGGATCCGGTGATCGACCTGATGGAAGAACAGAAAGGGATTACGGAAAAGGGTGGAACGATGCGCCTCGGGGCCTATCCGTGCCGGTTGCAGGAGGGATCGCACGCCTATGCGGCATACGGAAAGGCAGATATCTCGGAACGGCATCGGCATCGTTACGAATTCAATAACAAATACAAAGACGCCTTGGCGGCGGCAGGGATGATTGCCACGGGGATCAACCCGGATACCAATCTGGTAGAGGTGGTCGAAGTCGAGGGACACCCGTGGTTCGTCGGCGTGCAGTACCATCCGGAATATAAAAGCACGGTCATCCATCCGCATCCGCTTTTCGTCGGATTTGTGGCAGCGGCCATCGATTATCGGGATAACAAGCAGAAATAGCGTTTCATAGATGAATAAAAACACACTGATCGGTTTGCTGATTATCGGCGTACTCTTGTTCGGGTTCAGCTGGTACAACAACAAACAATACACGGAGCGGTTAGCGGCGCAACAGGAACAACAGCGGATCAACGACTCCATTGCACGGGCCGATGCGCCGGCGGGGCAACAAGGGTTGGCCACGGACGAAAGTTTCAACCAGGGGAGCCTGATGCCGGATACGGCAGCAGTGAATCCGCAGGCACCGGCGGTGGGAACCGTGCTGGGTGGTGGTGGCGGCATATACAATGCCCAATTGGTCGGAAAAGAGGAGTTTTACACCCTCGAAAACGATCTTTTCGAGTTGACATTCTCGAATAAAGGGGGGCGGATTGCAGCGGCACGGCTCAAGGAGTACAAGCGGTATAACGGAGAGCCGCTGATGCTCTTCACCGAAGCGGGTTCGCGGTTCAACCTGAACCTCTTCGCACCGATGCAGATCAATACCGCCGACTTCTATTTCACGCCTCAGACGGTTTCGGATTCCGTAATCGCCTTCCGGCTCTATGCGGACAGTGCGAAGGCTTCCTATCTGGAATATCGCTATGCGATTCGGCCGGACAACTATCTGGTGGACATGAAGATCGACCTCTCGCACTTCAAAGGGAAGATTGCGCCGAACCAACCGGATATGACGTTGGCATGGAACATCGTCTCGCCGCAGGAAGAGAAAGGGTTCCAGAACGAAAACAACTATACGACGATCGCTTACAAATATCCGGGCGAGAGCTCTATCGAGGAGCTCGGCATGTCCACGGGGACGAAAGAGGAGAATATCTCGACGAAAGTCCAATGGGTGGCTTTCAAGCAGCAGTTCTTCTCATCGATCATCGTCGCCAATGACAACTTTGCTACGGCGGCTTTGAAATACAACACCTTCCCGCCGACGGACGACAACATCAAGGATTTCTCGGCAGCGATGACACTCCCCTACTCGGCTTCGATGACCGAAGGGTATGACCTGCAATTCTACTTCGGGCCGAATAAATTCTCGGTTTTGAAGCAGTACGGAGATTTGGAGTTCCAGAAACTCGTGCCGCTGGGCTGGTGGATTATCGGATGGATCAACCGGTATGTCGTCATTCCCGTATTCGATTTCCTGGGGAGTTACATTGCCAACTTCGGCATCGTTATCCTGATCCTGACGGTGCTGATCAAGTTGTTGATCTTCCCGCTCACTTATAAATCGTACCTCTCGACGGCGAAAATGCGGCTCTTGAAACCGGAGATCGACAAACTGAACGAAAAGTATCCCCGCAAAGAGGATGCGATGAAGAAACAACAGGCGATGATGCAGCTCTATAAGTCGGCCGGGGTCAATCCGATGGGCGGATGTCTGCCGATGCTGATTCAGTTTCCGATCCTGATCGCCATGTTCCGCTTCTTCCCGGCGGCGATCGAGTTGCGGGACAAATCGTTCCTCTGGGCGGACGACCTGTCGTCGTATGACAGCATCTGGACTTTCCCGGACGGTTTCAGCATTCCGTTCTATGGCGATCATGTCAGTCTGTTCGCTTTGCTGATGGCGGTTTCGCTCTTCATCACTTCGAAAATCAACTATGCGCAGTCGGCGGGGATGAGCAACCAGCAGATGCCGGGGATGAAGTTCATGATGCTCTATCTCATGCCGGTTCTGTTGTTGGTTTGGTTCAATAACTACTCGGCGGGGCTGTGCTATTACTACTTTTTGTCCAATCTGATCACCATCGGGCAGACTTATGCGTTCCGGTATATCGTAGACGAGAAAAAGTTGCATGCCCAGATGATGGAGAATACGAAAAAGCCGATCAAAAAGTCGAAATGGCAGATGCGTCTCGAGGAGATGCAGCGGCAACAGGAGGCGTTGCGCAAACAGCAGCAGCAACGTGGCGGTAAACGATAAATTCTGTCTTTGCCCGGGAGGGTACTGTTCTCTTTGTGAACAACCGACGCTGCCAGCGAGGGCAATGCAAACATAGTTTGCAAATTGCCGAGCGGCGAGGAGGAACCGAGTAGCGTACCGAGAGCAGAGACCGTTTACGGGCTTTGCCGAGGTAGCACGAGGAAGCCGAAGGCAACGCGTAGCCAAACTTTAGAGCGCATCCCTGCGGGATGCTCTGGCCGTGTCTGCCCTTGGGTTGGGCTGGATTTTCCGGTGTGGCGCGCTATTATGTGGCGAACTACCTTTAAGCGCGCCCACCAGGAAAATCACAGCCCAACGAAACAAGGCGGAGAAAACACGTGGTCGGCCCACCGGGACGACCTCTGCAAAAGTTCTTTGCGCCGCTTTCTTACAAGAAAGCGGCAGTTCCATGCGGGTAGACACGGAATAACCAAGTCTTGGCGCGGTTTTTGTTAAAATTCGGATAAAACTTAATTTACATCAGAATGGAAAAGACTATAAGAACCTATAATGCTCTCTTGTGGGGTATTGTAGCCGTGATTGTCGGACTCGTGATGATCGTTTGGTCCGTCAGGATTCTACAATGGGGCGTTAAATTGATCGGTGTGGTCGCCATCGTGATCGGAGTCGTTCAATTCGTCAGCTTCATCGTGCGTACCAAAGGAATGGCAGACCGGTGGAAATACCTTCCGATTGCCGCCCCGATTGCCGTGATTTGGGGGACACTGTTACTGCTCAGTCCGGAACTGTGGACGAACCTCTTCCTGATTCTTTTCGGCGTACTCTTGATTTTCTTGGGGCTCTATCAGTTGGTCTCGATGTACAAAATCAAGAAAAACGGCGTGAAAGTACCCGGGTTCTACTTTTTCTTTTCGATTTTGCTGATGGTAGCCGGGATTTTCGCCGCCGCACAACCGACCTATATGGCCTCGTGGTTCATGACCTTTATCGGAGCTTGGATTCTGGCCTATGGTGTGATGGAAATTTTCAGCTACTTCACCTTGCGGGCTCCGTTGGAAGGACACGAAGCTCCGGTGTCGCAGGAAAAAGAAGAGACCAAGGCGGTGGACGAAGAGGTGAAAAAGATCGAAGAATAAGCCTTGGGAGATTGAAAATAAGAAAGGCCTCGGAAAGTTTTCCGAGGCCTTTCTATTGCTCAGTACGCGAATTATAACGCATTCAATAATGCGTGCAACTCCGCCACCATCTCCGTAGCCGATTGGCCGCTCGCCGCCAAACCCTCCGGAGTGAATTTGGCCACCGTCCGATTCAATTTGTCGAGCTTTTCGGTCGCCCCTCTGGCCCCTAACTCCGCCCGCAGCCGGGCGATTTTTTCGCAATCCTGAAGCCCCTCCACCAGACGTTCGAAACGGATGCTGCTCCGCGGCCCCGGATAGATGCTGTAGGTGTCGCCCGCCGCCCAGCTGCGGAAACGCGAATCGCGCAACGGATCGGTTGTCCAGCTGTTGACCGCCCAACGCAAATACCCGTCATATCCTCCGGCCACGGCATGAAACACCGTCCACGCCGCTTCGGCCGGCGCCGAGAAAGTGAACGTATTCGGGAAAGCCTCCGTACAACACGTATAAACGGTACTGATCTGTCCTCTCCGTTCGCGTTCCGCCTTCACCTCTTTCGGGAACTGCTGACCATACGGAATACTCAGGTAGTAGAGGTCGGACTCGATCTCCGGATGGTAGTTGCCGGCCAGCGTGATTTTGAATTCCGGATCCGTCTCCCGAATCAGCTTGATCGCTTCGCGCATCGCCTCCATGGGCCGTTCGTCCATCGAGATCGCCGTCTTTTCGAACCACCCTTTTTCACGCAAATGGCGGGCAAAATCCTTCAGAAAAACTCCCCAGTACTCCGTATAAGCCGCATCGCCCGGTTTCGCCTCGACAAACTGCACCCGGTTGGTCGCCTGGTCGTAATAGTCGAACCGTAAATCCCACGGAATCATCGTGTAGCAGTTGATCATCTCGTCGATTCCCACCTCGTTCATCATGAATTCGACCCATTTGTCGAAGACCGTATAGTCGTAGCTCCACGTGCCGTCGATCCGTTTGATCCGGGTAATCATGCTGTCGAAATGATCCTCCGTCTGTCCGTTCCACGGTTTGTACATGATGCTGGTCGTAATCGCCCGCTGTCCCGCATCGGCCAACATCCGCATCAGTGGAAGCATCGCATCGAAGTGCGCCCGGCTCCAGAGCGGCACCTGATAATACCGTGCGACGGCATACGGATTCTGCCACAAATCGAGGTGGAACGCCCATTTTTTCGGTTCGGGCAGCGTCCGGGCCAGCACCTCGACTTCGAAAGGCAGGCTCAGCGGCTTGAAATTCGCTCCCGATACGGTCAGCGTCCCTCTGTAACGTCCCGCCCGGACATCGGTCGGAACCCGCAGGCTCAACCAGATCGGACGTGTCGTGCAGGCTTCGATATCGAGCACTTTGTTGATATCCAGCACATCGGCTACCAGCGACGAGTCCCAATCCGCCTTGTTCGGCCGGTGTCCGCAACCGCCCTTGCCGTCTTTGTTGAGCTCGTCGGTCATCACATAGCGCACGAAATGAGGCGTCACGTCTTCCGAAGGAATCACCGACGACCCGTTTCGCAACTCGCTCACCGTTACTTTCACCTCTTTCAACGCCTCGCGCGTCCAAAGCACCGCCTGCGCATGGATCCGCTCGCCTTTCCAGGCTTTCAGCCGCAACCGACCGATCTTTTCGACCGTCGGGAGATTCTGTTTCGCGTACCGGATATCGGTGCTGCCCCACCCCAGCCGAACCGGAGCCGACATCCGCTCCCACACCTCCCGACCGTCGTGGGCCCGGGTGTCGGTCAGCTCTTCATAGGCGCCCAACGGCGAGTCGTCCGTCTGCTGGCGGGCAAAAGAGGTCGTTCCGCAAAGGAATAAAAGAGAAAAAATCAGGGTATGTTTCATAAAATGAATGGGTTGGTTTTTAATTCGGGCGGCGGCTCTGTACAAAGACCTTCGAACCGTCGTCAAAAGCAAAGATACGGAGGAAAAATGATTCCGGCTCAAAATCGACCCCTCGCTGCCGAATCCTTCCCTCCGGATAGTCGCCCGCACACCTTGGCGATTGTTCCGTAAATTAGTAACTTGCAAAAATTTTGGAGCCAGGCTTCGGATATTTTACTAACCCAAAACCATGAAAAAACTTTTTATTACAGCTCTTTTGTGTGCTCCGCTGTTCGCAGCCGGACAGCTACGGGGAACCGTTTACTACGATGCCGACGGAAACGGCGTGCGTAACGCCACCGAGCGCGGTATGGCCGGTGTATCGGTCAGCAACGGTCGGGAGGTGGTCAAAACCGCCGCCGACGGTTCGTTCGAGTTGCCCGACGATCCGAAGGCCCGCTTTGTAACCGTTACGACGCCGTCGGGCTACCGACCCGGCGAGACGCACTACCTGAAAATCGTTCCCGGGACGGGAAGTTACGATTTCGGGCTGGTGAGGAACGGCCATACCGGCGCATTCGAATTTATCCAGATCACCGACACCGAGACTCCGACGCCGAAGGAGTGGATCGACGATCTGAAGGACTATGCAGCGGCCAATTCGACCGCTTTCATTATGCACACGGGCGATATTTGCTATATGCCGGGACTCGATTTCCATGCCGCGAACGTGCGGAACGGGCAGATGGGTATACCGATGTACTATACGATCGGGAATCACGATCTGGTGCGAGGCGATTACGGCGAACAGTATTTCGAAGAGCGATTCGGGCCGACGTGGTACTCTTTCGAGGTCGGTAACGTCCATTTTCTGGCGCTTCCGATGCTGGGCGGCGACCATGCCCCTTCGTACAGCAAAAAGCAGGTGCTGGAGTGGATCAAAAACGATCTGGCACAGACCGATCCGGATAAGAAGGTCATCATGTTCAACCACGATCTTTGGTTTCCGGGCGACGACTTCGTGATTCGCGCCGGGGGCGATAGCATCGACATGAAGCGACATAACCTCGTTGCCTTTATCTATGGACACTGGCACAGCCAGTATGCCAAGGAGTCGGGCGGCGTGATGACCTATTGCGCATCGACTCCGGACAAGGGCGGGATCGACCATTCCCCGGCCTGCTTCCGGGTGATCAGCGTGGATGCCGAGGGGAATCTGTCGGAGAAGACGCGGGCACGATATACGAATATTCCGGGTACGCTGACCCTGGCGCTGCCGGCGCAGCACGATACGCTTGCGGCGGTGAACGGTACGATTCCGGTGCGGGTGAATGCCTATCGGACTGCGTCGCCGGCTACGGCGGTTCGGGTAGCGTGGGTCGATGGAGCGAAACGAGGCCGGTGGGTGTCGCTGGTGCCGCAGACCGACTGGGGCTGGAGCGGCACGCTGGCTGTCGGTCATCGGAAAGGGACCCAAAAGCTGGTCACGGAGGCGGATTTTGCGGATGGTACCCGACTGGTGGAACACCGCAGTTTCGTGGTGGCCGATGCATCGGTTACGGTGACTGTCGGTGCGGATTGGGCCAATCTGGGCGGTGCGGCGACCCATAAGGGGATAGCCGAAGGAGGTGCTTCGTCGGCGCCGCGCTGCGTCTGGTCGCAGAATGCGGGCGGAAATATCTTTATGACTTCGCCGGTGGTGGGCGACGGGCGGGTGTTCGTGGCCACGATCGACGACGACAACCTGAAAAAATGTGCCGTAGTGGCTTACGATGCGACGACCGGACGGGAACTCTGGCGCTTCAAAACCGACAATTCGGTGAAGAATACGATGGTTTACAGCGACGGGCTGGTGCTGGCCTGCGACGCTTCGATGCGGCTCTATGCCATCGACGGGGAGAGCGGGGAGCTGGTTTGGGACAAAAAGCTGACATCGAATATCCTGCCGGAGAATCTGCATGGTTTGGCGGTGGTAAACGGCGTGGTCTATGCGGGACAGGGCGGAAATTTCGCGGCTCTGCGGGTGAAAGATGGCTCGGTGCTTTGGAAAAACGAGGCGTGGAGCGGCGGAGAAGGGACGCAGTCGACGACGACCGTGGGCGAGGGAATCGCGTTGGTGTCGTCGCACTGGAACGGCCTGTTTGCACACGATGTGAAGGACGGGCGGCTGCTGTGGAAAAAACAGGACTCGAAGATCCGTTTCCGCGATGGTTCGGCGACGATCTACGACGGGAATATCTATCTGGCCAGTCGCGACGAGCTGTTTTTGATCAATCCGCGGTCGGGCGATATCCTGAAAAGTGCCGTACAATCGGGCATGACGTTCGAGGGGGCTTGCGCGCCGGTGGTAACGGATCGGATGGTCTACGTCGGGACGGCGGACAAAGGGGTCGTCGCGTTCGACCGGAAGAGTTTCCGACCGGTGTGGAATTTCCTGACAAGACCGGCCTTGTTCTACACGGTTCCTTATTATCAGGACTTTCAGAGTTCGGTAGAGACCTCGCCGGTGCTGATCGGTGAAACGCTGGTGTTCGGGGCTTCGGACGGATACCTGTACGGGGTCAATGCCGAGAACGGTCGTTTCCTGTGGAAACGGAACCTCGGGGCGCCGATCTTCTCTTCGCCCGCGGTGAGCGGCGATGCACTTTACGTGGCCGACTTCTCAGGAAACATTTACTGTCTGAAAATCAATGAATAGCTTTATGGTAAATAAATCGTTGCTTTTGGTGCCGATGAGTCTGTCGGCTTTCGGAGTTTCGGCGAAAAACAAACCCGACACGGGCTGCGATAAACCGCTGAACATCATTTACATCATGACCGACGACCACTCGTTCCAGACCATCAGCTGTTACGACGGTCGCTATAACCGCACGCCGAATCTCGACCGGCTGGCCCGCGAGGGGGTACGGTTCGGAAACAGCTTCGTAACCAACTCGATCTCCGGGCCCAGCCGGGCGGTGCTGGTGACGGGGAAACACAGCCACAAAAACGGTTTTCTCAAAAACGAGGGGGGGCAGCCGTTCGACGGTTCGCAGCAGACTTTTCCGAAACTGTTGCAACAAAACGGCTATCAGACCGCTTTGATCGGGAAATGGCACCTGTTCAGCACCCCGACCGGTTTCGACCATTGGGAGATACTGCCGGGACAGGGATCGTACTACAATCCTGACTTCATTACCTCCGAAGGGACGCACCGCGAACACGGCTATGTGACCAACATCATTACGGACAAAGGGATCGACTATCTGGAAAACCGCGACAAGTCGAAGCCGTTCTGTCTGATGCTGCACCACAAGGCGGTACACCGGATATGGATGTCCGACACGTGTGACCTGAGGGAGTTCGAGGATCGGACTTTCCCGGTGCCGGAGACTTTCTGGGACGACTATGCCGGACGACCGGCGGCGGCTGACCAGGAGATGAGCATCGACAAGGATATGGACTTGACCTACGACCTCAAGATGCTGGACAGCACGATCCTGACGCCACTCAAAGGGGCTTACGTCTGGGGCGAGCGGGCGCGGATGACGCCGGAGCAACGGGCGCAGTGGGACAGCGTCTACCAGCCTCTGATCGACCGTTTTTTGGCCGACAGCCTATCGGGAAAGGAGCTGGTGGAATGGAAGTTCCAACGCTACATGCGGGATTATCTGAAGAGTGTCAAATCGCTGGACGACAACATCGGTCGGTTGATGGAGTACCTGGAAAAAGAGGGGCTGCTCGAAAATACGCTGATCGTGTATGCGTCGGATCAGGGATTCTATATGGGCGAACACGGCTGGTTCGACAAACGGTTCATGTACGAGGAGTCGCTGCGCACGCCACTGTTGATACGGCTGCCGGACTGTTGGAAAGGGGTCGAACGTGGACGAGTGGTTCGCGAGATGGTGCAAAATATCGACTATGCGCCGACTTTCCTGACGCTGGCCGGGGCGACGGTGCCGGAGGATATTCAAGGCGTTTCGCTGGTGCCGCTGCTGAAAGACGAAAAGCCGAAGAGTTGGCGCGACGCGATCTACTACCACTATTACGAGTTCCCGGGCGAACATCATGTTCGTCGGCATTATGGTGTGCGGACGGATCGCTACAAGTTGATCCACTTCTACGGCGACGATATCGATACGTGGGAGCTCTACGACCTGAAAACCGATCCGACGGAGTTGCATAACCGGTACGACGATCCGAAGTTGGCGAAGGTGCGGGCCCGTATGCACGAACGGTTGGAACAGCTGCGGGAGCAGTACGACGATCGGACGGAGTAGGCCGCAAGGAAGATAAGATACGAATCGGGGCGACATTTCTTTTCAGAAAATGTCGCCCCGATTATTTTCCTACAAAAATCAAAGAATCAGTTCCCAAAATCCGACATCGAGCCATCTGTCAAACTTCCACCCCACCTCGGTGAAATGGGCCACTTTGCGAAAATCCAACCGTTCGTGCAAAGCCACACTGGCCGTATTGGGCAGCGTAATGCTCGCCACCGCCACATGGAGGCCCGCCGTCCGCAATCGTCCGAGCAGTTTGGCGTAAAGCTGGCTGCCGATTCCCTTTCCCATCCAGTCGCGGTGCAGATAGACGGTCGTCTCCACCGTCCGGTCATAGGCTACGCGCGTACGCCAAGTATCGGCATAACAATACCCCAGGACTCTTCCCCCCTGCTCATAAACGAGGTAAGGAAAACGCGCCGCAATAGTCTCGATCCGCTTGCGCATGGCCGGCAGGGCGATCGCCTCGTTCTCGAAGGTCACGACCGTATCGGTTACATAATGGTTGTATATTTCGCAGATGGCGGCCGCATCTTCGGCCGGTCGTACCGGACGTATCATATCCCAATCGTCTTTAATATGGTGTGTAGAGCATAGCCAGCACGCGTGCCGGTGCAGCGGTCTCGTTGGCCAGAAAATGAGGGACCACGGAGTTGTAATAGATACTGTCTCCAGCCTCCAAGCGATGGATTTCGTCTCCGTAGTAGAGCGTCACTTCGCCGTCGAGCACGTACAGAAACTCTTCGCCCGAATGCTCCGAGCGGAGTTGCGCAGTCGCACTGGAGTTCATCCGGCCCGGCAAAACGTCTACGATCAGCGGCTCCATGTGCCGGTCGGCTTTCCCTTGAGCCAAGGCATAAAAAGCGAGATGGCCGCTCCGTTCGGCTTCGTTGCCGACAAATGCGGGATGGTTCTCCACTTCGCTCTTCCGCGCCACGACGGCCGCGCGCTCCTCTTCCCCCTTCCCGCCCCACAAGGTGCCGAGCTTAGCCCCCATAGCGCGCGAAAGCCGAATCAATATGCCTAACGACGGGTTGGCCTGATTGTTTTCGATCTTCGCCAGCTTGTCCGCATCGATTCCGGCCCGTTCCGAGAACTCTTCGATCGTGATGCCGTTCTCTTCGCGCAGCTGGCGGATGATCTGACCGATAATGGCTAACATAAGCGATTGATTTAAAGTTCCGACAAATGTTTATCTATCCCGTTGTCGCAACGAACTTTATCCGGATCGTTTTTGACCGTTTTCAAAATGGCTTCGTTGATCTGTAACCGGTCGTCCGACGATAACGGATGCCACATGTGATAAGCGATTCCGCCCATCTTCAGGATCTTTTTCCGCACCCCGTTGTGCATCATCCGAAAAGCCATTTCAGCATCTTCGGCTCCCCATCCGGTTATGTCTTCGTTGAACCCGTTTACGGCGACCAAATCGGCTTTCCAATAAGCGGTGTTGCATCCGCGAATTCCTCGTTCGGCTTTTTTGCCGAATCGTTTTGTCAAATAGTGTCGCAACCAGCCGATTCGCAAACCGTTGAACCAAAATCCTATTTTCCCGTCTCTCAAACGCGGTAATTCCTGAGTGCCTTCTAAAATCCGCCGGGTAACCTCTTCCGGCAGCAAAATCCGGCTGCCGCATACGAAATATCCCCGTTCCGCCATCTCCAGGTGGTCGGCCATGAAATGGCGTTCGAGTATAATATCTCCGTCGGTTTGAATGATATACTCTCCCGTTGCTTGCGCCAACGCTTTGTTGAGAATCTCGCATTTCCGAAAACCGTCGTCCGGGTGCCAAACGCGTCGAATCGGAATCGGGATCAGCGTTCGTATCTCATCGATCAACTGTCGGGTTTCGTCCGTCGAGCCGTCGTCGGCAATCACCACCTCGTCCGGCAACACCGTCTGGCGCGCTACGCTCAGCAATGTCTGACGAAGATAATCCGGTTTGTTATAGGTCGAGATCAACAAAGTCGTCGTAAAGTCACAGCCGGGTTGCATAGCGGACGAGAAATTATTATTGTTTGTCATTCAAATATTTATCGATTCCGTTTTCGCATCTGGTTATCCCCTCGGTTTTTGTCCGGGTGTGGATATTCTGATTGGCAGCGAGGCGATCACGAGAAAGAAACGGATGCCACAAGTGATACGCGATTCCGCCGAATTTGAGCATTTTATTTTTGACACCGCCGTTTCTCATTCGATGAACGATTTCGCCGTCTTCAGCGCCATAGCCCACGATATCTTCGTTATAACCGTTAGCTGCAATCAGATCCTGTCGCCAGAAAGCCATGTTACATCCTCGTATATGAGTAGCTTTCCGATCATACCGTTTTGACAGGTAACGTCCGAGCCAACCGATACGGAAACTGTTGGCAAAACTACCATGCTGCGAGCCGAATAATCCGCGGAAGCGGGAAAAACCTTTATTCAATATCCGTTCCGTCGTTTTCGGCCCGAGGTAGACCCGGCTCCCGCACACCAACCATCCGTGCTCCGCGATGGCCGTATGATCGGCAACAAAATGACGACCGAGAACAATATCACCGTCAGTTTGTATGATGTATTCCCCTTTTGCGGCAGCGATAGCTTTGTTCCGAATCTCGCTGAGTCGAAATCCGGTATTCGGATGCCACACATGCTGAATCGGAATCGGAACGATCAACCGCATGTCGTCGATCAACTGTCGGGTTTCGTCCGTCGAGCCGTCGTCGGCAATCACCACTTCGTCCGGCAACACGGTCTGGCGCGCTACGCTCAGCAATGTCTGACGGAGATAATCCGGTTTGTTATAGGTAGAAACCAATAAAGTTACCGTAAAATCGCGTTTCCTCTTCATAACTTATTCTTCTTTCGGAAAACCGTAAGATGTCCAGACGCTTTTCGTACGGGCCGTCTCTTTTCGAATCGCCCGGTTCCGCTCCCACGCCTCTTCGTGCACATATCCCCGTCCGTGTTCCAGATGCAGCAACACGGCCGAATAGCGCACCTGTCGCCCTTTGATGCCTGCATTCATCAGCCGTTCGCCCAGTTCCCGATCCTCACCCCCGTATTCCATCCGCTCGTCATAACCTCCGATACGGAGCAAATCGGATTTCCAACCCGAAGCGTTCCCGCCGTTCCAAGTCGCCCCGGCCGGTGTCACCGCATTCAAAAAAGCCGCCCAACCGGTCGAAGTCGTCAGTTTATTGTTCCGGAACGATTTCTTCAATCCGTGCTCTTTGAGCCAATCGCGATCGAAACAGCGTCCGGTGAGGATATCCTCTTTGCCGATCAGCCGGGAGAGCTCCATCGGCAGCCTCACCGCTCCGCCCGACAGGAAACAGCCGGGACGTCGCAATCGGAGATGGGTCGCCAGAAAATCGCTCCGCGGAATACAGTCGCCGTCCGTCACCACGATATACTCGCTCCGTGTGGCGAGTATGCCCCGATTGACGATGCGGCACTTCCGAAATCCCGTGTCCGTCTGCCAAACGTAGCGCAGCGGAAAGGTCAAATGGGGGGTCATCCGATCCAGCATCTGCCGCGTCCGTTCATCGGAACCGTCGTCGGCAATCACCACTTCGAACCGCCCGCAACTCTCGCTCTGCACCTCATATCCCCACAAAACCTTTTCGAGCCACTCCGGCTGGTTATAAGTCGAAACGACAACGGAGATTTCAGGCTTCGTGCCTGAAATCTCCGGGATGTAGTCGTACACCACGACCGCCTGCGGGTCGGATGTCGTATAGTCGGGTACCGTCATACGTTATTTTTTACCGGTCGCCTCCACGACCTTCAGGCGATCGCCCGTCGCCTCTTTGACCATCGCTTTCCACTCCTCGCTGTAGCCCGGGAAGTCCGGCATGGCCGGAATGCCGCGCCCCTGGCCGTTGTCGGTAAATACCCCTTCGGCATCCTCCTTCTTGACATTCCCGTCGATGTATTTCACCAGCAGGTAACGATCCAGCGCCACCCATGTATCGAACAACCGCTGAGCGGTATTGACCGAATAGTCGGTCAGGAAGTCGATCGCCAGCTTCGGATTCTGTTTGTAGAGCATCTCCGCCGCGCCGTCCACCGCCGGCTGTTCGGCGAAACAGCGGTTTTCGAACCGATCCATCGCCCGTTTCACGTCCGGTTGGATGATGTTATACCGCTGATAAGCGAAATTGGTGACCCGATTCACCACCCAGAACATCGACGTTTCCGAGTAGGTCGTCATATTCCCGTTCCCCACCGCATAGGCGTTCGGAATCCGGTCGATACCGCAGTAGAACGGCGTCAGCGGCGAACCGGCCGCATCGTCCACCCCGAACCAGAGCACCCCGCCGATCGGATCGGGCAGCCATCCGCGGCATTCGCCCACATACCACCAGCCGGTCTGCTGCGTGGCAATGGCCCGTTCGTTGAAGAACTCTTCGTCGCCCACCTTGAAGGTCATCGGCCGCCAACGGTACGGCAGTTTGAAAGCGCCGGCTCCCGGATCGCAGGTCATATCGAGCTCCGTCCCTTCGTAATGGTTGCGCATGAACTCCGCCACATCCTTGACGGTCAGTTTGTGATTCGGTTTTACCCACAGCGGCAACCGGTTTTTCGGGTTCCGTCCCGTCACGTGGTCGAGGTATTTGTCCATCCCGTCGGTCACCTGGCGGAAGACGCTCCACACGCGCCCCTCGCAGCCCCGCATCCCGCTGTAGTCGAACGGGTTATAGACAGCCGCGAAGTCGAAATCCTTGTCTTTCCCGGTGTACAGCCCCGCTTCGCGCGCAAACGAGATCACGTCCGGCGAGTAGATGCAGTTTTCCGGGTCGTTCAGCGGGAACGTGGTGATCCGCGCCTGATTGGCATGCGCCGAAATCATCCCGTCCGGAATCCGCCGGGCCACCCACACAGCCCCCTTGTTCACATTCTTGCCGTCGACGATCTTCGTCCCCTTCCCGATGATTTCGAGCACCCACACCTCGTTCGGATCGGCCACCGAAATCGACTCGCCCGACGAGGCATAGCCGTACTCCGCTACCAGTTTCGTCATGAACTCGACCGCCTCGCGCGCCGTCCGACACCGCTGCAAAGCAATGTACATCAACGACCCGTAATCGATGATTCCCGTCGTGTCGACCAGTTGGTGCAGCCCGCCCCAGGTACTCTCACCGATCAAAAGCTGGTGCTCGTTCATATTCCCCACCACCGAATAGGTGTGGGCCGCCTGCGGAATCTCGCCCAGCAGTTTGCCCGAGTCCCATTCGTAGACCTTCATCATCGTCCCGGCCGGATAGTCCGCCGCCGGACGATAGTAAAGTTCGCCGTACAGCGTATGCGAGTCGGCCGAATAGCTAATCATCGTCGAACCCGTCTTCGAAGCCCCTTTGGTCACCAGAATGTTGGTGCATGCCATCGCGCTCGGGCCGCCGCTCAGCAGAGCTCCGGCCAGCAAAGCCGCGAAAAGTTTTGTTTTCTTCATCGGTATGCAGTAAATTTGTTTTGACTGTCGTGTCCGCGTCGACACGGACGCGGGAATGACAAATATACGCATAAAATCGAATCCTATGGGAACGATTGCCGAAAATCTGGCGCACATAAGGGCCGCTTTGCCCGAAACGGTCACTCTGGTGGCGGTGTCGAAATTCCATCCGGCGGAGGCCGTGCGGGAGGCGTACGACGCCGGACAACGTATCTTCGGAGAGAGCCGCCCGCAGGAGATGGTGGCCAAATACGAGACACTGCCCCGGGATATCGAGTGGCACATGATCGGCCATTTGCAGACCAATAAAGTCAAGTACATCGTACCGTTCGTGTCGTTGATCCATTCGGTGGACTCGTGGCGGCTGGCCGAGGCGATCGACCGCGAGGCGGCTAAGGCGGGACGGGTGATCGATGTGTTGTTGGAGGTGCATATCGCTCGCGAGGAGACGAAATTCGGCTGGGATACGTCCGAATTGGAACATTTTTTGCAGGACGGTTCTCTGACCGGACTCCGGAACATCCGGATCCGGGGGCTGATGGGGATGGCTTCGCTGACGGAAGATACGGCGCAGGTGAAACGTGAATTCGCGAGATTACATAGCGTTTTTACAAGCTTCAAAGAGAGATACCTGCCGCAGATCGACACCTTGTCGATGGGCATGTCGGGCGACTACCCGACGGCGATCCGGGAGGGGGCGACGATGATCCGCGTGGGAAGCAGCATCTTCGGAGACCGAAAATAGTAAACAGAATAACCTACCTAATTTATATTATGAACCGAATCAAAACGAAATATCTGGGGTTGGAACTGAACAGCCCGGTGATTCTGAGCAGCTCAGGACTGACCTCGACGCTCCAACGGATTAAAGATGCCGAAATGGCAGGAGCGGGAGCGGTCGTGCTCAAGTCGATTTTCGAAGAGCAAATTATGAACGAAGTGGCCCATGTGGATAGCTACAGCGACTATCCGGAGGCTGCGGATTATGTGCGGACTTACGTCCAGGAAAACAGTTTGGGACTGTATCTCAAGCTGATCGAAGATGCCAAACAGCAGTGCTCCATTCCGATTATCGCCAGCATCAACTGCCGGGGGATCGGCGAGTGGGTCGACTATGCCCGGGTGATCGAGGCGGCGGGGGCAGATGCGCTGGAACTCAATATTTTCCTCCTGCCGACCGACAAAGAGACCTCTTCGGACGAGATCGAACGAAATTACCTGAACATCATCGCACGGGTGAAAGAGGCGATCTCCATCCCGCTGTCGGTCAAGCTGGGAGCCGGATTCACCAATCCGCTGGCGATCGTGCGGGAGATCTATTATCGGAATGTGAAGGGGGTCGTACTCTTCAACCGGTTCTATCCCACGGACATCGACATCGAAAAGATGGCGGTCAAGGCGGGCGACATATTCAGCCATCCGTCCGAACTGTCGAACGCCTTGCGGTGGACGGCTTTGGTAAACGGCTCGCTGCCGCTGATCGACGTGGCGGTCTCTACCGGCGTACACTCGGGAACCGATGCGGTGAAGGCGCTGCTGGCTGGGGCGTCGGCCGTCGAAATCGCCAGCGCGGCGTATGAAAACGGACTGCAAGTAATCGGTGAGATGAATACCTTTATCTGCGACTGGATGAAACGGCACGAATTCCAGACCTTGCGCGACGTGACCGGGCGAATGAATGCCAAGAATATAGCCGATCCGATGCTGTACGAACGGACGCAATTCATGAAATACTACTCCAACCACGAATAAGACCTCTTTTTTGAAAGCCCCCATATATCGTCTCCACCTCCGAATTGAGTGGTGGAGACGATTTTTTATGTCGAGAAGGCTGTTGTATCTGCAAAAAAATGACAATATTTGTTCCGGTAAATACCTACCCAAACATAGTATGCAGCAGACAAAAGACGTAGTCATCCGGTTCTCAGGCGACTCGGGTGACGGTATGCAGCTGACCGGAACGCTCTTCAGCGACACCTCGGCCCTCGGGGGGAACAGCATCGCCACGTTTCCCGACTATCCGGCCGAAATTCGGGCTCCGCAGGGGACGATGGCCGGAGTCTCCGGTTTCCAGGTACATATAGGAAGCGAAAAAGTATTGACCTCGGGCGACTACTGCGACCTGCTCGTCGCGATGAACGCCGTGGCGTTGCGCGCCAATCGCAAGTGGCTGAAAAAAGGCGCCACGGTGATCGTGGACGCCGACAGCCTGACTGAGGCGACTGTCAAACGAGCCGGTTTCCAGACGCTCGATCCGTTCGAAGAGCTGGGGATTGCGGATTACAACATCATCCGCGCGCCGATCTCGTCGATGACCAAGGAGGCGCTGGCACAGACCGGGCTCGACACCAAAGCGGCGAACAAGTGTAAAAACATGTTTGCTCTGGGGATCTGTTATTGCCTTTACGACATGCCTCTGGAGCATACCGAAAATTATCTCCGCCGCAAATTCGCGAAAAAACCGGCGGTGGCGGAGGCCAATTTGCTCGCTTTGAAGGCAGGCTATAATTATGCCGCCAATACCCATATCTTCACCACCACCTATCAGGTGCCGGCGGCGGAGTTGCCCAAAGGAACCTATCGGACGATCGCGGGGAATCAGGCGACGGCCTGGGGGTTGATCGCGGCGTCTGAGAAGTCGGGGCGGCCGCTCTTCTGCGGCTCCTATCCGATCACCCCGGCGACCGCTATTCTGGAAGAACTCGCCAAGCGTAAAGACCTCGGGGTGAAGACATTGCAGGTGGAAGACGAGATCGCCGGGATTTGCACGGCCATCGGGGCTTCGTTCGCCGGGAATATGGCCGTGACCACGACCTCGGGGCCGGGGCTCTCGCTCAAGAGCGAAGCGCTCGGGCTGGCGGTGATGACCGAACTGCCGTTGGTCGTGGTCGATGTACAGCGGGGCGGACCTTCGACAGGGCTGCCGACCAAGACCGAACAGGCCGATCTCTATCAGGCATTGTGGGGGCGGAACGGAGAGTGCCCGCTGGTCGTCATGTCGGCTTGCACTCCGTCGGGGTGTTTCGATGCGGCTTTTATGGCGGCCAAAATCGCGATGGAGCATATGACGCCGGTTATCCTGCTCTCGGACGGCTATATCGCCAATGGGTCGGAAGCGTGGCGCATTCCGTCGATGAACGACTATCCGGAGATCAAACCGCCGGTGGTGACGGAGCGTCCGGAGGGCGGTTTTCTGCCTTATGTGCGCGATCCGGAGCGTCTGGCCCGGAGCTGGGCTTTACCGGGATCGCCGGGGTGCGAACACCGATTGGGCGGGTTGGAAAAACAGGACTGCATCGGCTGCTTGTCGCACGACCCGCAGAACCACCAGCGAATGGTGGAGTTGCGGGCGGAAAAAGTGGCTCGCGTGGCCAACTACATCCCGGAACAGGAGGTGTACGGCGATTCGACCGGCGGCGACCTGCTGGTGGTCGGCTGGGGCGGTACCTATGGACAGCTTCGCACGGCGGTGGATGCGATGCGGGCGGAGGGAAAAAGCGTTTCGCACTGCCACTTCAGCTACATCAATCCGCTCCCGAAAGGGACGGAGGGGATTTTTTCGAAATTCAAGCAGATCGTCGTCTGCGAATTGAACATGGGACAATTCGCCAACTACCTGCGGATGAATTTCCCCCATATCGATTTCCAACAGTACAACAAGGTGCAGGGGCTGCCGTTCACGGTAGTCGAACTGACCGAACATTTCAACACATTACTCACCCGCGCTTAGCGCGTTCGAAACTGCAGTAAAAGATCATGGTACGATATACTCCACAGGATTTCAAAAGCGACCAGGAGGTTAAATGGTGTCCGGGTTGCGGCAACCACTTTATTCTGAACGCGGTGACCAAAGCGTTGCCGGAGGTGGCCGAAGAGCTCAATTATCAGCATCAGCGGTTTACGTTCGTTTCGGGGATCGGCTGTTCGTCGCGGTTTCCGTATTATGTGCACACCTATGGGTTCCACGGAATTCACGGGCGGGCGGCGGCGATTGCCACGGGGGTGAAGGTGGCGAATCCGACGTTGTCGGTATGGGAGGTGACGGGAGACGGCGATGCGCTGGCGATCGGCGGGAACCATTTCATTCATGCCATCCGTCGGAATATCGACATCAATATCATGCTCTTCAACAACCAGATATACGGTTTGACGAAGGGGCAATATTCGCCGACGTCGCCGCTGGGAAAGGTGACGAAGACTTCGCCGTATGGCACGGTGGAACACCCGTTTTCGCCGGGTGAGATCGTACTGGGTGCGCGAGGGACGTTCTTTGCGCGGACGATCGACGTGGATGTCAATCTGACGAAAGACTGTCTAGTGGCTGCGGCGAAAAACGATGGCGCTTCGGTGGTGGAGATTTTGCAAAATTGCGTGATTTTCAACGATAAGGCTTACGACGCTTTCCTGAATAAGGAGGTGCGGGAGGACAGCACGATTGTACTCCGTCACGGCGAGCCGATGATTTTCGGGAAGAATCGGGACAAGGGGCTGATTTTGGACGGCCTGAAGTTAAAAGTCGTGAAGATCGGCGAAAACGGGATTACCCGGGCGGATATCTTGGTGCACAATGCGCATGAGCCGAATCCGGGGATTCACATGATGCTGGTGAACATGAAAGCGCCGGATATGCCGGTGGCTCTCGGGGTGATCCGGGCGGTGAAAGACCATACGTATGACGACCAAGTGCGGGATCAGTTGATCGAGGTTCGGATGCGGGCCAAGATTTTCAACATGGATCAGCTGCTGCACAGCGGCGAAACATGGGAGGTTAAATAAACCATTCGGTTGCTGTGTCTACCCGGATGGAACTGCCGCTTGTTGGCTTCGCCTTCCTCCTCGCCGCTCGGTAATTTGCAAACTGCGTTTGCATTACGCTCGCTGGCAGCGTCGGTTGAAAAAAGCGGCACCAAAACCGACGCAGCAGCCGAGTTGCCATCAAGTTTACTTGAATGGCCGAGGCGCAAGGAGGAAACCTTAAGGTAAACTTTTATGCTAGCTGCGCTACGCCTCAGGCTCCGCAGTCCTCAGTCTTCGCGATTGTTTTTGGGTCGGGGTTGTAGCGCGCCCAAAGTTTAGCTCGCATTAGCGCGCTACAACTCCCGGCCCAAAGAAGAGTCCGAGATTTGGGCCGCCGGCAGCTTGAGGATGCGTCAGCATCCGTCTAAAGTTTTTTTGGTTCTTTTTGTTCACAAAAAGAACAGTCCACTCCCGGGCAAAAAACGATAATCGAATGGCCTAAGCCTTACCCGCGCGTTTGCGATCCGTTTCAGAGAGCAAGATTTTACGCATCCGGATCGAAGTCGGCGTAATTTCCGCATATTCATCCTCCTGAATATATTCCAGCGTCTCTTCGAGCGAGAAAACCACCGGCGGCGACACCGTCGATTTTTCGTCCGAACCCGAAGCCCGCATATTCGTCAGCTTCTTCGACTTGCAGACATTCACGCAAATGTCCTCAGCCCGCGTACTCTCGCCGATCACCTGCCCGGCATAGACCTCGTCGCCCGGCGAAATAAAGAACCGGCCGCGATCCTGCAATTTACTGATCGCATACGCGAAAGCCGTACCGCTCTCCGCTGCGATGAGCGAGCCGTTGGAACGCCCTTCGATCTCGCCCCGATACGGTTCGAACCCTTTGAACCGATGCGCCACCACCGCCTCGCCCGCCGTAGCCGTCAACAGATTGCTCCGCAAGCCGATAATCCCCCGCGCCGGAATATCGAAATCCAAATGCGCCCGCTCGCCCCGATGATCGATGTGCAACAGCACCCCTTTCCGCCGCGTGGCCATCTCGATCGCCTTGCCCGCCATCTCCTCCGGCAGGTCGACCGTCAGGTGCTCGATCGGTTCGCACCGCTGCCCGTTGATGACCTTGTCCACCACCTTCGGCTGCCCCACCTGCAACTCATACCCCTCGCGCCGCATCGTCTCGATCAGGACACTGATGTGCAGCACCCCGCGTCCGAACACCCGGAACGAATCGGCCGTCGCTCCCGGCTTCACCTTCAGCGCCAGATTCTTTTCCAACTCCCGATCCAGCCGCTCCTTGATGTGCCGCGACGTCACGTACTTACCCTCCTTGCCGAAAAACGGCGAGTCGTTGATCGTGAACAACATACTCATCGTCGGCTCGTCGATCGCAATCGGCGTGAGTTGTTCCGGATTCTCGAAATCGGCGATCGTATCCCCGATCTCGAATCCGTCGATGCCCACCACCGCACAAATATCGCCGCACTGCACCTCCTCGACCTTCTCCTTGCCGAGCCCCTCGAAAGTCATCAATTCGCGGATTTTCGACTTTTCGACCGTCCCGTCGCGCTTCACCAGCGAAACGTTCTGTCCCGCCTTCAACGTCCCGCGACTCAGACGCCCCACGGCAATCCGCCCCACGTAAGGCGAATATTCGAGCGACGTAATCAACATCTGCGGCGTCCCTTCGACCACCTGAGCCGTCGGAATCTCCTCGATGATGCAGTCCAACAGCGGAATGATATCCGTCGTCGGCGTCTTCCAATCCGTAGACATCCATCCATTCTTGGCACTTCCGTAGATGGTCTTGAAATCGAGCTGCTCTTCCGTCGCATCGAGACTGAACATCAGGTCGAAAACCTGTTCGTTCACCTCGTCCGGCCGACAATTCTGCTTATCGACCTTGTTGATGACGACAATCGGTTTCAGCCCCATCTCCAACGCCTTCTGAAGCACGAACCGGGTCTGGGGCATCGTCCCCTCGAAAGCATCCACCAGCAGCAACACCCCGTCCGCCATATTGAGCACCCGTTCCACCTCGCCGCCGAAGTCGGCGTGGCCCGGCGTGTCGATGATATTGATCTTGTAGTCCTTATAATGGATCGATACGTTTTTCGCCAGAATCGTAATCCCCCGTTCGCGTTCGAGGTCGTTGTTGTCGAGAATCAAAGTCTGCGACTTCTCCTGATCCCGCACCAGCTTGGCCTGAAGGATCATTTTATCCACCATCGTCGTCTTTCCGTGGTCGACGTGCGCAATAATTGCGATGTTTTTGATTTTCTGCATCTTGTTGAAATAAATCCGCCCACCCCGTTCCACAACAGGCTGCGCGGCCACAAAAGTAGCGGTTTCGGGGCAGATTATCAGCCTGATTAGTAAAAAAAGTTGATCTTTGCAGGCATGAAACGAATCGAACGGGTATCGCTCATCGGTTTGGGAGCCGTCGGGAGCGTGGTGGCGACCCGGCTGGCCGACAGCTTGGGCGACCGCTTTACGATTATTGCCGATGCCGCACGACAAGAACGGTTGCGAAACGAAGGCCTGCTTTTCAACGGACGACGTTACGACTTCGCGCTGACCGACAAAGACGAGCCCAAAGAGCTGATTCTCATTGCCACCAAAGCCTCGGCCCTACCCGAAGCGCTCGATGCCGCTGCACCTTTCGTGGGGCCCGGAACCATCGTGCTCTCGCTGCTGAACGGTATCGAAAGCGAAGAGATGGTAGCAGCGCGTTTTCCCGAGGCTCATGTGCTCTACTCCTATTTTCTGGGCCATCCGAGTCTGCGCGAAGGGAATCGGATTACGCACGACGGAAACTTCCGCATTTATTTCGGCGAAGCGCAAAACCTCACACTGTCGCCTGAAGCCGAACGAGTCAGGCAGTTGTTCGAGCTGGCCGATATTCCGTACGAAATCCCGACGGATATGCGGTCGGCCTTGTGGCAGAAGTTCGTCATCAACATCGGTTGCAACCAGACCACTGCCCTGCTCCGCTCTCCTTACGGACACCTGCAACGCAATGACCTGGCCATGGCACTGGCCGTCGATCTGATGAACGAAGCGGCAGCTGTCGCCCGGGCGATCGGCATCGCACAGGCGGACGAGATGGTCGAGCGAGCCGTAGAGGTCATTCATGCGATGAACCCTGACGGCAAGAGCTCCATGTTGCAGGACACAGAGGCGGGTCGGCCGACCGAAATCGACATCTTCGCCGGGACGCTCTGTCGACTGGCGGACGAGCTGCGGATCCCCGTCCCGTTGAATTGGGCCGCCCTGCGAATTTTATCGGCCCAATAACAACCGATTATCAGAAATAACACCTATTTTTGTCATATATTTTCATCCAAACATCCACATAATAAATGAAGAGATTCTTTCTCGCAATCGCCGCTGTAGCAGCGCTGGTTGCCTGCTCCGGCAAAACCGGAATCGAAAAAGAGCTGGTCGGCGCTTACGACGCAAAAATGGAAGTCGTCCTTCCGGATTCGACCGACGCCGCTGCGGCGGAGATGGCGGAAGCCGTAGTGACACAAATGAAAGTCGAAATGGATTTCAAGTCCGACGGAAAAGTCACTATGGTCATGAACGGCCAACAGCACGGCGGGACTTGGGAAATGCAGGCAGACAGCAGTTTGGTGATCGTAGACCCGTCAGGCACCTTGAATTTCAAAGTCACCAAAACGGACGACGGGTTCAAACTGACCGGCGACGAGATGAGCTTTGCCCTGACTCCGAAAAAGTAGTCCGTACCGAACTCGGCGCATCGTATCATAGCAAGTGCGGTTCCTCTGTATTACCACAGGAATCGCACTGCTGTTTTATCTGGCATACAATTTGCGCGGCAACTTTTCAGTCTATCGCCTCGTTCTCATGGAAACGACTCTCGCACACCACATAGCCGCTGTGGTAGCCGGTCTGGCCAGCGGCATCGTCAGCGAAATCGGAGGAGCCGGGTCGCTCATCTCGCTGCCGATGCTGATCGGATTGGGGCTGCCTCCCAGCGTGGCCAACGGTACGAACCGGGTGGGTGTGATGACGCAATATACGATGGGATACATCCGCTATCTGACCCATCGGCCCATTCCGCACCGCGAAGCGGCCATTCTTTCGGTCACCTTAGTGCTGGGCGCCATAGCCGGCGCCTTTTTCGCCGTCCGGATCGCCGGCGTCATCTTCAACTGGATCTTCATCGGGGTGATGATCCTCACCATCCTCTTCACCTTTTTCTCGCCGCCGCCGGCCGACCGGCCCGACAAAACGGCCGATCCCGTGGGGCGGTCGCGCCTGGCGGACTACGGCATCTTTCTCCTGCTGGGACTCTACTGCGGCATGATTCAGGCCGGAATGGCCTACCTGATGTATTACGTGCTGGTCACGCGGCTCCACACCGAGACCCGAACAGCCGACGCGATCAAAACCTATATGAGTATGATCGTCACGCCGTTCGCCCTGGCCGTCTTCGTCTGGTTCGGTCACATCGACTGGGAGCTGGGCGCCTGCGTCGCTCTCGGCGGCGGATTCGGAGGCTGGGTGGGCGAAAAGTTCGTCGAACGCAAAGATACCCGGACGGTCAAAGACTGCTTCATGGTCGCCCTGATCCTGTCGGTCATCTATATGCTCCTTTTCGTCCAGCTCCATTTTCACGACGGAATCATGTATCTTTGAAATCCATCTTGATCACATCCGACATGACGACGCTTTCCGAAAAGCCGCTCGACCTGATTCGCCTCGACGACCACTCCCACCCGCTGGCCGAAGCGGCTTGGGCGATCTACGAACAGAGCTTCCCGCTCTGCGAGCAGCGTCCTTTGGCGGAACATCTGCGAGCATTGAGCGACCCGGCCTTTCATTACCACCTGTTGATCGAACGGGGCCGACTGGTCGGTCTGCTTTCGTGGTGGGACTGGGAGACCGACGAGGGGCAACGGTTCCGGTTCGGCGAACACTTCGCCATCGCGCCCGAAAAACGGGGCGGAGGATACGGTTCGCAGGCGCTGAAACTGCTTCAGGGGGACGGCTCCCGGCTGTTGTTGCTGGAGATCGACCCGCCACAGGACGAAGTCTCGCGCCGCCGCGAACGTTTTTATCTGAGCAACGGGATGTGCCCCAACTACGACTACGACCACGTCCATCCGTCGTTCCGCCCGACGACCGAACCCCATCGACTCTTTCTGATGAGCTATCCCCGACCGCTCACCGAAGCGGAATTCCGGGCTTTCCAACAATTCAACAACGAACGGGTGCTCAGCTACTCCGAACGCAAGTAATTCCGAGGCCTCCGACGCTTCTGGTAAAATTATTTTCCCACAAAACTAAAATTATAGTTGTAGTTATCGAAACTATAACTATCTTTGTAGTACCAAAAACGGAATACCGCATGAAAAAGAGAGAAAAACCGACCGAACTGACCCGGGCCGAGCTGGAGGTGATGCAGATCGTATGGCGGCTGAAGGAAGCTTTTCTGGGCGAAGTGGTCGAGGAGTTTCGCGAACCGAAACCGGCGTATACGACCGTCTCGACAGTCATCCGGACATTAGAGACCAAAGGATTTCTGGCCCATCGGGTAGTCGGGAAGAGCCACCGGTACTATCCGGCGGTGGGGCGCGACGAATACCGGTCGCACTTTATGCAGCGCGTGGTGCGCAACTTTTTCAACGATTCACCGGGGCAGGTGCTCTCGTTCCTGGCCGAAAGCGGGTCGCTGACGGTCGAACAATACGAGGAGTTGAAGCGTGTGGCCCGACAGATCGTCGAAACCGAACAGAAATAACCGAATCCGATTGTGCTATGTTTTCTCAGGGATACTGGATCGACGCTTTACTGTGTACCAGCGCTTTGTGGCTGTTTTACGCCTTCGTGCTTCACCGGCGTATTCCGCTGGGGGCGGCACGGAACTGTCTGTTGGGACTTTTTCCCGTCGGTCTGTCGCTGCCTTTGCTGCGCATACCGCTCTTACCGGCTCGGGAGGTCGCAGAGACGGTTTTTGTCGACACAACCGGATTTCCGGTACTGGAAACGATGGAGATACCGGCAGTTGCTGTACCGGCGCCTATGGAGTGGAAATTTTGGCTGGCTGTGCTGTACGGGGCCGGAGTTGTGCTGTTCGTGGCGCTTCAGGCGATCGGGATAGGGCGCGTCATGCGGCAAATCAGGCATACCCGCATCGGAGAGGTGCTCTTTTCGGACAAAGTGGCGGGGGCTTACTCCGTTTTCGGGCGCATCTTCGTCGATCGACGATTCGCAGACTCACCGATGCTGGATTCGATTCTGGCCCACGAGCGCAGCCACATCGCTTACGGACACTCGTTCGATCTGTTGTGGATGAATCTGTGGCGGGCCGTGCTGTGGTTCCATCCGGCAGCCTGGCACTGCGGCCGGTTGATCCGCGAAATTCATGAATTTCAGGCCGATCGGGCGGTACTCCGCGAGGGGAACGCCGTGGGGCCTTACATAGACCTTTTAATCGGCACGGAGGCAGGCATTTATCCCGGGACGGCCAACGCACTGTGCTATTCACTCACCAAAAAACGACTCAAAATGATGACACCTCGTGCAAACAGGAGCCGCCTCGGAGGCTACCTCCGACTGGCCTCTCTACCCCTCTTCACCGGTGCGCTGCTGGGCGCTTTCTCGCTCACGACAAAAGCTGCCGCGCCGGCTCCGTCACAACCGCAGCCCGCCGAAACCGCTTTGCCGACGGTCGATACGCTGGACTCCAAAACCCTCTTCGAAGAGCCGGTCGAAGTACGTTATCTCGACGGCCGGAAAATCCAGGAACCGGAATTCGATACGCTTCGCGAGTTGCTCGCCGAAGCCAAAACGGTGATCAAAGACGGTCCAAGCCTTAACTCCGAAACGCCACAGAAACAATCGGCAGACTCTGCCGCCGGAACAAAGACTCATCAAGTGGGGGAGATCATCACCGTGCGGGTCACTCCCAAGGCCGACACTTCGAAAGTACCGCCGATCTACATCGTCGATGGCGTCGAATGCATCAAACAGGAAGTAGAGAAACTCGACTCTGAGGAATTTGAATCCATCACGGTTCTCAAAGGAGAAACTGCCATCCGTGCATATGGCGAACGGGCACGCGGAGGGGTCATCAGCATCACGACCAAAAATGCCAAGAATTCATCGGGGCGATATGCTGTACGGACGGCTTCAACAAACGAAGTCGACAAATTAAAGCAGGAAAAAATCTCCGTTTTATCGAATAGCGGAGACGGCGCTCCGGCCCTGGCACTTTCGCAAGGTTCGCTCATCATTCAGCCTTACAATCAGAGAGATAAAAATTCAGCGACAAACTACAAAAACGGGAACGTCACGGTTTATCTGAGTAAAAAAGAACAGGAGGAGGGGGTGACGGTGGCCACGAAGCTCCTGAAAGATTGCCCCGAACGCTTCTACCTCGACAGCGAGAACAACTGGGTGCGCAATCGGAAACCGGTCAAAGTGATTCTTCACCGAGAGGCCGTCCCGACAAAAACGTCCACACCGAAGCGTCACTCTCGGGTCATCCCGGATTCGGTGCTTTTCAAAGAACTTCCCGGCAGCAGCTATCAGCGTATCGAAGACTGATACTCTCCATCAGCGGGGATTGCCTGTCGGCAATCCCCGCTTTGCCAATAATTCTCTACCTTTGCGGCCGGATATTTAGATAACCCCCAATGGTGAAAGACAAATTATGGACCGGCAGTTTCTGGGCGGCCTGCGGCGCGAACTTTCTGATGTTCTTCGCTTTCTATATGCTGCTGCCGATCCTGCCGATGTATTTGGCCGACCGGTTCGCCGTCACGAAATCGACCGCCGGGCTGATTCTTTCGTCCTACACCATCATGGCACTGCTCTTTCGGCCTTTCGCCGGGTTCATGGTGGACAGCTTCCCGCGAAAACCGCTCCTGTTGATCTGCTACACCTTTTTCATCTCCTACTTCGGCGGCTATATGCTGGCAGGCGTGCTGACGGCGTTTATCATCCTGCGGGCGACGCATGGAATGGCGTTCGGCATGGTGACCGTCTCGGTCAACACCGTGGCGATCGATGTCATGCCGGCCTCCCGACGGGGCGAAGGGATCGGCTATTTCGGCGTATCGACCAATCTGGCTATGGCCATCGGGCCGATGGCAGCCCTGATGATTCACGACGCCACGCCCGATTATAACTGGATTTTCGCGACCGCTTTGGGAATGGGATTGATCGGATTGTGCGTCGGTTCGTTCGTGCGCGAGAAGAAGACCGAAGCCGTGGGAGCCAAACAGACCTTGTCGCTCGACCGTTTCCTGCTGCTCAAAGGGATTCCGGGGGCGGTGACGACACTCTTTCTTTCGTTCGCTTACGGCGTGCTGAGCACCTATGTGGCCGTGTATGGGGTCGAAGAGGTGGGGCTGACCAGCGGAACGGGGATGTTTTTCGTCTGCCTGTCGGGCGGACTGGTCGTATCGCGCCTGATATCCGGAAAACTCATCAACCGGGGCTATCTGACGGCGGTCAGCAAGGCCGGCATAGTGCTTCTGATCGCGAGCTTCCTCTGTTTCGTTTTCCTGAAACAACCGCTGTCGTTCTACGGATGCGGCGTTTCGATCGGCGTGGGGTACGGCCTGCTCTGTCCGACGCTCCAGACGATGTTCATCAATCTGGCCCACCACAACCAACGCGGAACGGCCAATGCCACCTACCTGACTTCGTGGGATTTCGGCGTGGGATCGGGGGTTTTGTTAGGGGGGATTATCGCCCAGCACACTTCCTACTCGTCGGCTTTTCTGCTCGGCACCTTCCTGCTGTGCATCGGACTGACGCTCTTTTTGCTGTGGGCAGGCCCCTATTTCAATCGAAATAAGTTGAGGTAAACACAACCGGGGCGATTTTTTTCAAAAACTCGCCCCGGCTCTTTATTTGGTCTGTTGCAGGGTGGAAAACCGCCACCAGGCGATACACATCCACAAGGTACAAAGCCCCAAAATAATCAGATTCAGCATCACCACCCCGTTGATCCGAGACAGTTCGACCCACGTCAGGTAAGGTGCCAGCGTCACCATGAAGCTCAATGGATTGCACAGCACGAATTGCACCAACACCGTCCACAAAAACGGGTGTCGCCGGAAGAGCGCCGCCCCGGCCAGAAAAAAAGCCATCGTGGAGAGAACGTGCAATCCGTACAGACTCATCATCAGGCCCCACCAGGAAGCCCGGGAACTCTCCACAACGGATGCCCAACCCTTCGCAAACAAGGTAAACAGATCATCGAACCCCAGCCATTCCGCCCAAAACAGGTCGTTCAACCCGACAATCGCCAGCAGAATAACCGGCACGGCCACGAAATTTTTCAACACCGCCCACACGAACTTTTCGCTCTGCGCCGCCGGCACCATAAACGCCTCGACCGCCCGGCCGTGAGACGAATAGCATCTGAAACTGCGCGACAGGTTGAACATCACGGCAATCCCCCACCCTACTCCGACGATCATCCGCGGCACGATATAGCCGTACACGTCATGCACCTCCTTGCGTCCGAAAATCGTATCGGTGTTCCAGGCCATATAGATCATCAGGCAAAAGAGCAGGCAACCTCCCAGCCTCAGCCCCCAGGCGCGCCGCTCACCCACCAGTTCGGCCCGAGCCACCCGGCCCAGCCGTCTCCAGGAAAATGAATCTTTCATACGTTTCAGCCCCGATTGAAAAGATTTTTAATCGCCTCGCGATTGGCAGCCGCAGCGTTGAACAACAACTCCATATCCAACGGCGAATCCGCTCCCGCCTCGTTCGGTCGCACTCCCCATCGTCCGTGAATGGTCTCTTCGGCATACAAGGCCGGCTCGTTCTCCTCCAGCCGCACGAACTGCAACCGCCGGGTAATCTCATCCGTCGTGGCGTTCAGCAAGATTTCGCTGCCGTCGAGCACCACCACCGAGTCGATCAACCGATCCAGATCGCGCACCTGGTGGGTCGAAATCACCACCGTCCGCCCCTCATCCATCGCCGCAGCGACCACCCGCCGAAAAACGCTCTTCGACGGAATATCCAGCCCATTGGTCGGCTCGTCCATCAGCAATAACGGCGTCCGGCAGGCAAGGGCAAAAGCGATGCAGGCCTTTTTCTTCTGCCCGAGCGACATCCGATGAAACGACTGGGTCTCCGACACCTCCAACTCGCGCATCAGGTCGGCCAACTGTTCATGCGAAAAATCGGGATAAAAGCAACCGTACACCCGGGCATATTCCCGCATATTCATCCGCGGCAGGTCGAACTCCTCGGGCACCAGAAAAATCTGAGACAAAAAGGTCGGTTCGCGCCGTTTCGGCGTCCGGCCCAAGACCGACACTTCGCCCGCCTTCGGAAACAGCAATCCCGCCGTCAGTTTCAACAAAGTACTCTTCCCGGCCCCGTTTTTCCCCAGCAGACCGTAGATCGCCCCGCGACGCAGTTCGAAGTTCAACCCCCTGAACAACCATCCGTTCCGGTAGCCGAACGATACGTTTTCAAATCGGATCATGCGTTTTTCAAAGTTGATTTCGGATTACTTTTTCTGTTCCAGCGGCCTTTTCATTTTCAGCAAGAGCCACCGGCCGAAAGTCAGACCGAAGAGCGTCCAAATAACTAATTTGATGACGACTACCTCCCATCGCCAATATGATGATTGAGTGAACCCGAAATAATTGACGATCTCGGTAAAGAGCATGACACTATAAGCCCAACCCAATCCCCCGAGCACCGTCCGGCGCGTCCAGTTCTCCCTGTCGATAAGTTTCATGGCAAAGATTTTTCCTGCAAAATAGCCCTTTTTGCCCAAACCGCCAACTTATCGGCGGAAAAATTTATCTTTGTCTGCCATGCAAAACAACTCTCTTACCCGGATTCCGTGGCTCGATGTACTGCGCATCGCGGCCTGCTTTATGGTGGTCTTTGCCCACAGCGGCGACTTCTTCGTCGCCCGCTTCGATGAAGACCGGACAGCCTTTCTGTCAGGTGTCTGCTGGGGCAGCCTGATGCGCGCCTGCGTACCGTTGTTCGTCATGATCTCCGGCGTGCTGCTCCTGCCGGTTCGGACGGATATGGGCACTTTCTATCGCCGGCGACTGGGACGCATACTCGTACCGCTGCTCTTCTGGAGCCTGCTGACACCCCTTTTCTACCGGGCCTACGGACACGCCGAAGGGGCGAATGCCGTTTACTATATCGCCTCGTTTCCGCTGAACTTCAATTATGTCACCACCCCGCTGTGGTACCTCTATATGTTGGCGGGGCTCTACCTGATTCTGCCGATCGTCTCGCCGTGGGTGGCGCAGGCCTCACGGAAAGACTTGAAACGATTCCTGTACCTCTGGGGATTCACCCTCTTTATTCCTTATATCCGGGTTCTGGCCCCGTTCTTCGGCTACGTCGGCAACTACGGACACACCGGTATTTTCGGCGAGTGCGACTGGAACCCGTTCGGGACGTTCTACTATGTCAGCGGTTTTCTGGGATACCTGATTTTGGCCCACTATTTAAACCTCTACCCTTCCGGCCGGTCTAAGAAACAGATACGCATTCGATCGGCCATCTGTTTTGCGACGGGATACGCCCTGACCTGCGGCGGATACCTCTGGACACAGCGCTACTTCCCGACCGACTACGCCTACCTCGAAATCCCGTGGTTTTTCACCGGATTCAGCGTCTTTTTGATGACCTACGGCGTATTCACGGCCTTACAGACGGTTCGGATTTCGAACCCGCGGACGCAGGCCCGGCTCGGACGGTGGGCATCGCTGACCTTCGGAATCTACCTGTGCCACTTTTTCATCGTACAGGTGACATACGATTTCGTGAAACAGTACGTCGAATGGCCGCCTTACCTCCAGATACCGTTGATCGCTGCAGCGGCTTTCGCGGTTTCGGCCGGTGTGGTACGGTTATTGCAGAAACTACCTTTTCATAAATACTTAATCGGATAAAAGTCATGAAAAAAATGCTTTTTATCGCTTCGGCACTCCTGATGATCGGTGCCGGGAGCGCATGGGCCCAGGGAACAGACCTCGACAAACAGATTCCGCATGTCGAAATCAGCAGTTCGGCCGATACGGCGGTGATGCCCAATAAGTTCCGCATCGCAATCGGCATTTCGGAGGCACCGAGCAAAGGGAAGACCACCATCGCCGAGCTGGAACGATCGTTGGCCACGGCGCTCGACGCTGCCGGAGTGGACATCAAAAAACAACTGGTCATTACCAGCCAGTCCAATGCCAGCGGCAAACGGAAAGATGTCTACCAATACAAGAACTACCTCCTGACGCTGACCGAGCCGAATCAGGTGGAAGCCGTTTTCGATGCTTTGCAGACGAACGGCATATCGAACGCCTCGTTGAGCCAGAGCACGCGCAGCGATTTGCGGGAGCTTCAGGCACAGGTTCGTGTCAAGGCGATGCGGAATGCTCAGATCACCGCATCGGAACTCGCTGCTGCGCTCGGACAGCGGATCGGCAAGGCGATCTACATTCAGTCCTACTCGTCGGCTCCGGAAGCCGGTCTCGTCATGCTGCGCAGTAAGGCTGCCGGGGTGATGACCGGAAATGCCGTTCAGGACGATGCCATGTCGAACCTCCGGTTCAACGACGTGCGGGTGAACCAGAATGTCACGGTACGCTTCGTGTTGGAATAATTTAACAGATTCCACCGATTCTGTTCATCCTTTCACAAAACAGCGGGTAAATCCCGCTGTTTTTCGTATATTGCGCTCGGAAACGGAATTATGAAAAATTTTTAATAACCCTTCTATGACTTTCGACATCGAGATGATCCGGCGGCGGTATGCCACGATGCCCGACGGAGTCGATCGGGCGCGGCGGACGACCGGTCATGCCCTGACGCTGGCCGAAAAAATCCTGCTGACGCACCTCGCCGACGACACCCAGCGACCGGTTTTCCGACGCGGCGAAGACTACGTCCATTTCGCTCCGGATCGGGTGGCCATGCAGGATGCCACGGCACAGATGGCCCTGCTCCAGTTCATGAATGCCGGACGCGAGCGGGTGGCGGTGCCGACTACGGTGCACTGCGACCATCTGATTCAGGCCGACCGGGGAGCGGATGTCGATTTGGCGGCTGCCCGGGAGGTCAATCGGGAGGTCTACGACTTTTTGTCGTCGGTGTCGAACAAATACGGAATCGGATTCTGGCGGCCGGGAGCCGGGATTATTCATCAGGTGGTGCTCGAAAACTACGCCTTTCCGGGCGGGATGATGATCGGTACGGACTCGCATACGCCGAATGCCGGCGGGCTGGGGATGATCGCCGTGGGGGTCGGCGGAGCCGATGCCGCGGATGTGATGGCCGGAATGGCGTGGGAGTTGAAGATGCCGCGCATTATCGGCGTGCGGCTGACAGGGCGGCTGGGCGGCTGGACATCGCCGAAAGATGTGATTCTGAAGCTGGCAGGCATCCTGACCGTCAAAGGGGGGACGAACGCCATTATCGAATACTTCGGGCCGGGGACGGAGACCATCTCGGCGACCGGGAAAGCCACGATCTGCAACATGGGCGCGGAGGTGGGAGCGACGACCTCGCTCTTTCCGTACGACGCACGGATGGGCGACTACCTGCGGGCGACCGGGCGGAGCGACGTGGCCGAGCTGGCCGACGGAGTGGCTGCAAGTTGTTTGCAGGCGGACGCTACGGTGCTGGAGCATCCGGAACGGTACTACGACCGGGTGATCGAGATCGATCTTTCGACGCTGGAACCGTACATCAACGGGCCGTTCACGCCGGATGCGGCGGCACCGATCTCGGAATTCGTGCGTATGGCTCGCGAAAAGGGCTATCCGGAACGGATGGAGGTCGGACTGATCGGCTCGTGCACCGACTCCTCTTACGAAGACATGACCCGGGCGGCGTCGGTGGCGCGACAAGCGGCGGAGAAATGTTTGACCGTTCAGGCGCAATACATCGTGACGCCGGGATCGGAGCAGGTGCGCTACACGGCGGAGCGGGACGGACTGTTGCGCGATTTCGAAGCGATCGGCGGCATCGTCATGGCGAATGCGTGCGGGGCCTGCATCGGGCAGTGGAAACGACATACGGACGATTCGACACGGGCGAATTCGATCGTCACCAGCTTTAACCGGAACTTCGCGGCGCGGAACGACGGAAATCCGAAAACCCATGCTTTTATCGCCTCGCCGGAGGTGGTGACGGCTATGACGATTGCGGGACGCATTACCTTCAACCCGCTGACCGACACGATACCCGACAAGGAGGGAAAAGCGGTGCGGTTGGATGCGCCGACGGGCCGGGAGCTGCCGGCCGCAGGGTTCGCAGTGGACGATCCGGGTTATCAGGCGCCGGCGGCGGACGGGACGGATGTGACGGTGGTTATCGCGCCGGATTCTCAACGGCTGCAACGGCTGGAGCCGTTCGCGGCATGGGACGGAGAAGATTTCGAGGGGCTGCGACTGCTGATCAAAACGCGGGGGAAATGCACCACCGACCATATCTCGATGGCCGGGCCCTGGCTCAGGTTTCGCGGGCACCTCGAAAACATTTCGGACAACTTGTTGATGGGGGCGACCAACGCTTTCGCGACGGAGGGACGGGATGCGGTGAACTGCGTATTGAATCCGACTCTACCGGGGCAGACATACGACAAGGTCTCGGCTGTAGCGAAGGACTATAAGGCCAAGGGGGTGGAAAGCATCGTGGTGGCGCAGGAAAACTACGGCGAGGGTTCGTCGCGGGAGCATGCAGCGATGGAGCCTCGGTTTTTGGGGGTAAAAGCGGTGCTGGCGCAGTCGTTCGCCCGGATCCACGAGACCAACCTCAAGAAACAGGGCATTCTGGCCTTGACTTTCGCCCATAAGGCGGACTGGGAGAAGGTGCGGGAAGACGATACGATTTCGATACTCGGACTGAAAGACTTTGCACCGGGGGTTCCGATGACCGTCGTGTTGCAACACGCGGACGGGACTACCGAAAGTTTCGAGGCCGAACATACTTATAACGAGCTGCAAATTGCCTGGTTCCGGGCGGGGAGCGCACTCAACTTACTGAGCAAAAAAACGAACGCATAATGAATAAAATCACCATCAGCAACGGAGTTTTGGAGGTGCCGGACAAACCGGTCATTCCTTTTATCGAGGGGGACGGCATCGGAGTGGATATCTGGCCGGCGACGCGGCGAATAGTCGACGCGGCAGTCGCGGCTTGTTACGGCGGGCAACGGCAGATCGAGTGGCGGGAGGTGCTGGCTGGTCAAAAAGCGTTCGACCGGACGGGCGAATGGCTCCCGGCTGAGACACTGGAGATTTTTCGAGAGTACCTCGTGGGGATCAAAGGGCCGCTGACCACGCCGATCGGCGGAGGGATTCGGTCGTTGAACGTCGCTTTGCGGCAGGAGCTCGATTTGTACGTCTGCCAGCGTCCGACCCGTTATTTCCAGGGGGTCGTGACACCGCTCAAGCGGCCGCAGGATGTCGACATGGTGATTTTCCGGGAGAATACGGAGGATATTTACGCCGGAATCGAGTGGCAGACGGGAACGCCCGAGGCGATCAGGTTGCGGGAATTTCTGATCAACGAGATGGGGGTTCGGAAGATTCGCTTTCCGGAGAGTTCGTCGTTCGGCATCAAACCGGTCTCTCGGGAGGGGACGGAACGGCTCGTGCGGGCGGCGATTCGGTATGCGATCGACCATCGCCTGCCGTCGGTGACTTTGGTGCACAAGGGGAATATCATGAAGTTCACCGAGGGTTCCTTCAAGAATTGGGGGTACGAGTTGGCGGAACGGGAGTTCGGCGGACAGACCTTCACTTGGGCCGAGTGGGAACGGATTAAAAAAGCGGAGGGGGAAGAGGCTGCGAATACGGCTCAGACGGCGGCTGTGAACGCGGGCAAAGTCATTATCAAAGATGCCATTGCCGACGCTTTCCTACAGTGGACGCTGCTCAAACCGCGGGAGTTCTCGGTGATCGCCACCCTGAACCTGAACGGGGACTATATTTCGGATCAGCTGGCCGCCATGGTCGGCGGCATCGGGATCGCGCCGGGGGCCAATATCAACTACACCACGGGACATGCCATTTTCGAGGCCACGCACGGGACGGCGCCGATCCATGCCGGGAAGAACAAGGCCAATCCCTGCTCGCTCCTGCTCTCGGCGGTCATGATGCTCCAATACATGGGATGGGCGGAGGCCGGAGAGGCTATTATACGGGCCATGGAGAGCGCATTCGTCGAGGGAAAAGCGACCTACGATCTGGTTCGTTTTATGGAGAACGGCACCCGGCTCTCGACCAGCGAATTTGCCGATCTGTTGATCGCGAAAATTAACGACAAAGGAGATGAATAAAGACTATCTGATATACAAGCTCTCGGAAACCGTCAAGGAGACTTCGCGGATCGAAAACGACCTCTTCAAATGCTTCGGCGTGAAACGCGGGCTGCGGAATGAGGATCACTCGGGGGTGCTGGTCGGCTTGACCAACATCGGCGACGTGGTGGGCTACGAACGGCTGGCCGACGGCAAAGGCCTGAAAGCCATTCCCGGCAAACTGCTCTACCGGGGGATCGACGTGGCCGATCTCGTGCACGGCGTCCAGGACGAAGAGCGGTTAGGATATGAGGAGACGGCCTTTTTGCTGCTCTCGGGCTACCTGCCGGACAGGGAGGAACTGGACACCTTCACCAACCTGCTGAACGAACAGATGGTCTTGCGCCATGCGGCGAAGATGAACATCCTGCAACTCTACGGGAACGACATCATGAACATTCTGGCGCGGTCGGTACTGGTGCTCTACGCTTTCGACGAGAATCCGGACGACACCTCACGCGACAATCTGGTGCGTCAGTCGGTCGACCTCATCGCGAAATTTCCATCGATCATCGCTTATGCCTACCATACGATGAACCACAACAAGAACGGCGGGTCGCTGCACATCCGGATTCCGAAGCCGGGATTTTCGCTGGCCGAAAACTTCATCTACATGATGAAAGGATCGAAAGGATACACACCCTTAGATGTCAAAGTACTGGACTTGTGTCTGATTCTGCATGCGGAACATGGCGGGGGGAACAACTCGACCTTCACGACGCGGGTGACGAGTTCGTCGGGAACGGACACCTACTCTTCGATCGCAGCGGCGATCGGTTCGCTGAAAGGGCCGTTGCACGGGGGAGCCAATTTGCAGGTCATCGACATGTTCGCCCACTTGCGCGAGGTGATCTCGGACTGGACGGACGAGGCGGAGATCAAGGCTTACCTGATGCGGATGCTGCGCAAGGAGGTGTACGACAAGAAGGGATTGATTTACGGGATCGGACATGCGGTCTACACGATTTCCGATCCGCGGGCCCTGCTGCTCAAGGAGATGGCACGTTCGCTGGCCCAGGAAAAGGGACGGGAGAAGGAGTTCGCTTTTCTCGAATCCGTCGAACGGCTGGCCGTGGAGAGCTTCATGGAGTTCAAAGGCAACTCGGTGAACAAAAAGGTGTGCGCCAATGTGGACTTCTATTCGGGCTTCGTGTACGACATGATCGGATTGCCGCGGGAGGTCTACACCCCGTTGTTCGCCATGTCGCGTATCGCCGGATGGGTGGCACACCGGACAGAGGAGCTGAATTTCGACAGTCGACGCATTATCCGGCCAGCCTATAAGAATGTCGCACCGGCGACGGAATACAGTCCGTTGGAGAAACGGTAATTTCGCGGGTCTCGCACCCTGCGAAATGCAAGCGCGGCTCTTCCCATAACGGAAAGAGCCGCGCTTCGTTTTTCTGCATCCCCCTACACCAGCCGCGCCAACATATTCTTCACATTGTTCGCAATCCGCTCCTCCGTAGCCGGTTCCACATCGCGGTCGAACTTCTCGCCCGTAATGTGTTCGTACAGTTCGATATACCGTTCGCTCACGCTATCCACGAACGCATCCGTCAGCTCCGGCATCACATCCCCCTTGCGCCCCTGGAACCCGTGTTCCATCAGCCATTCGCGGACGAACTCTTTGGAGAGCTGCCGTTGCTGCTCGCCTCGGTCGAACCGTTCCTGATAGCCGTCAGCATAGAAATAACGCGAACTGTCCGGCGTATGCACCTCGTCGATCAGGTAAATCTCGCCGTCTTTCTTGCCGAACTCGTACTTCGTATCCACGAGGATCAAACCGTGTTGAGCCGCAATCTCCGTCCCGCGTTCGAAGAGCTGCATGGCATATTTTTCGAGCACCGCATAATCCTCCGCTGAAACCAGTCCCCGGGCAATAATATCCTCTTTCGAAATATTCTCGTCATGAAGCCCCAGCTCCGCTTTCGTGGTCGGTGTGATAATGGGTTTCTCGAATTTCTGGTGTTCGCGCATCTCCTCCGGCAGCGGCACTCCGCAGATCGACCGGGCCCCGGCCTTGTAATCCCGCCACGAACTCCCCGTCAAATAGCCCCGGACGATCATCTCCACGGCAAACGGCTGGCATTTGTACCCCACCGTCACCATCGGATCGGGCGAAGCGATCTTCCAGTTCGGACAAATATCGGTCGTCGCGTCCAACGCCTTGGCCGCAATCTGGTTCAACACCTGTCCCTTGAACGGAATCCCTTTCGGCAACACCACATCGAACGCCGAGATGCGGTCGGTGACCACCATGGCCAAATATTTGTCATCGATGTCGTACACATCGCGCACTTTGCCTTCGTACAAAGATTTCTGACCGTCGAAGTGCAGATCGGTCTTTACCAATGCTTTCGCCATTTTTATGACTATGTGAAATTTAGTATGTGTCTCTATCGCATCAATCCCGCGGCGCCCCGTGTTTCTCGAACGCCTGCACGATGTGTTTGACCAATTCGTGCCGCACGATATCCTGCTTGTCGAACTCCACGACCCCGATTCCCTTGATTCCGCGCAGCATCCCGATGGCAGGCATCAGCCCTGAATCTCCCTGATGGGGCAAATCGACCTGCGTGACATCTCCGGTCACGATAAATTTCGCATTGCGCCCCATCCGGGTCAGAAACATCTTGATCTGCGACAACAGGGTGTTCTGCGCCTCGTCCAGAATCACGAAGGCGTTGTCCAGCGTCCGTCCGCGCATATAGGCCAGCGGCGCAATCTGCACAATCCCCTCGGCCATATAGTCCTGCAACTTCTTCGGGGGAATCATGTCGTTCAGGGCGTCATACAGCGGCTGCAAATAAGGATCGAGTTTCTCCTTCATATCCCCCGGCAAAAAGCCCAGCTTCTCGCCCGCCTCCACCGCCGGACGGGTCAGGATAATCCGCCGCACCTCCTTATTTTTCAAGGCACGCACCGCCAGCGCGATCGCCGTATAGGTTTTCCCGCTCCCCGCCGGCCCGACGGCGAACAGGAGGTCGTTTTTCGCATACAGCTCCACCAACTTCCTCTGGTTAGTCGTCCGGGCACGAACGATATTTCCGTTGTTCCCATAGACGATGACATCCTCCGTCCCCGCCGCCGTATCGCCCTCTCCCGCCACAGGACGCCGATCGACGGTCGGCACATCGAAAATCTGATCCAGCACCTCCGGCGAAAGATGCCCATAGCGCCGAAAATAGGCGACCAACTGCGCAAACCGCTCTTCAAAACGGGCGATCTGCTCCTCCGACCCCAGTAACTTCAACGTCCCGCCCCTCGCCACGATTTTCAATTCGGGGAACTTCCCCACCAGACGATGGAAATTGACATCCGCCGCCCCGTAAAAATCCGCCGGGTCGATCGTTCCGTCGAGATCTATGATCTTTTCGCCCATAAAAACCAGAAACAGCTCTATTTCAGAATCATATAGCCGATCGAAATCGCCACTTTCTGCTCTTTGACCTTCAGACCGGAGATATAATCTTCCGCTCCCCGCTGCTGATTGGCGATTTTCGAGAAGTTGCCGCAATACCGCGCATCGATGGTCAATCGCCCGAGATCGACCCCGACACCCGCCTGATAGCCCATCACGAAGTTATCGAGTCGCGGAGCCACTTTCGTCTCTTTCAATCCGACGTTCATCACCTCGTCCATCGGAAAACGGAACGACGGCCCGGCCATCAGCCGCACGATCGAAAATTTCCATCCCACCAGAACCGGCACCTCGATCCAGTTGGAGCGTACTTTCAGTTTATCGTTCGTAACAGTTCCGTCCGCCGCCTTCGTTTCGACCGGGAACGATCCGCTGGTACGGCTGTAGACCACCTCCGGCTGGATCAGGAAGCCCAGCGGAAGCCGCACCCGCGCCTGGAGCCCGATTTCGAACCCCGGCTTGGTGCTGCTTTCGGAATAACGATCCCGATCGGCCGACGAAAAGGTGTACTTCAAATCCGAGCTATTGATCAACAGGCCGCCTTTCACCCCGAACTGTACGGGCGATGCGGCATGCACGCCGCTCAGCGCAGCCACGCAAAAACAGATAGAGAGCAATGTTTTCTTCATCATGCGAAATAAAAATAACGGGGCAAATATACTCCAATTTTTCGCTTACAGCAACGGGCTGAAAAGTCGTGCCACCGACTCCTTGAGCATCTCGCCCCGCGGACGGGTCGCCCAATGTTTTCGGGTCAGTTTCACACACCCTTCCAGATCCTGTAGGAACCGTCGCTCGATCTGATCCGTCACCCGCGAGTCGTAAATCATAGCCGTCACCTCGAAATTGTCCTCGAAACTCCGATTGTCCATATTGGCCGTCCCGATCGAGCTGAAGTGGTCGTCGATGGTCATGATTTTGCTATGGTTGAACCCTTCGGTGTAGAGATATACCTTGATCCGCGCCTCCAGCAGCTCGGCGATGTACGACCGCGAAGCCCAGTAGACGATCTTGCTGTCTGAGCGCGACGGCAGCATGATCCGCACGTCGATACCGCTCAGGGCCGCCACTTTCAAAGCGGTCAGCAGCGATTCGCCCGGCATGAAGTACGGGGTCGAGATGTAGATATGATCCGTCGCCTTGTTGATAGCGGCGAAGTAGGCCTGCAGAATCGTCGCCCAATCCGAGTCCGGCCCCGAGGTGGCGATCTGCACCGCCGTCTCTCCGGCGTTCATTCCCGCCGGCGAGAGATACTTCTCCTTGTCTCGCAGCTGAATGCCGGTGGCGAAATACCAGTCCGTCAGGAAGGTCAATTGCAACATGTGTACCGCCGCCCCCTCGATCTTCAGGTGGGTGTCGCGCCACGGGCCGTATTTGGTACCGTGCAGATAGCGGTCGGCGATATTCAACCCGCCGGTGTACCCCACCCGACCGTCGATCACCACGATTTTACGGTGGTTGCGGTAGTTGATTTTGCTGGTCAGCCACGGAAAGACGACCGGCATGAAACAGTGAATCTGTATCCCCGCCTCGCGCAGCGAACGGATAAAACGCCGCTTGAGGTTCCAGCTCCCCACGTCGTCGTAAATGAACCGCACCTCCACCCCGCTCCGGGCCTTCGCTTTCAGAATCTCGACGATTTCGCCCCCCAATTCGTCGTTTTCGAAGATATAGTATTCCAGATGGATCGATGATTCGGCCCGTCGCAAGGCATCGATCAGCGACGAAAAGGTCTCCTCGCCGTCGTTCAACACCTCCAGCCGATTGTCGGTCGTCAACAGCGATTTGTTGTTATTGAGCAACAGCGTGATGATTTCCCGGTTCGCCGCTACCACCGGGTTGGAAAAGTTGTCCATCTCGCGCAACTGCCGATAGCTCAGGTGTTCGAACTGCTTAAGGTCTTTAATTTCCTTGCGGTTGAAGATTTTCTGTTTGCGATAGTCCTGGCCGAAAAAGACGAAGAGGCCGATGCCGACAAACGGCAGAAGAATCACCACGGCGATCCACGACAAAGCCCGAATCGGATCGCGCCGCTCGTGCAACACGGTGAATACCGTCGCGATAACCAGCAAAAAGTAGGATACCAGTAACGCGTATATGAGGATACTCCACCAGTCCATGCTGGCTAAATTAGCAAATTTTCCGCCAAATCGTTCGATTCGGACAAAATCTGCTCCCTCGACAGCGGTACGGTGAACAATTTTGCCCGATATTTGCAGAAGAAAGAGGCAAAGAATTCTTCTTCTCGAGAGTTCGGCACTTTAATTATATATTTCGAAAAAAGAACCAAACGATATGAATCAGGCATTGAACGTCCTGCTGCGCGCCGCCATCGCCGCTGCGGCCAGCGACCGCGAAAAATTCGTCGATCGGGTCAGCGGACTGATCGAAGACAAAGTCGGCACCTCCTCCCAGACCGCCCAGAAGGTAGCGGGCGGAATCGACCAGCTGGTAGATATGCTCGACCAGCAGCTCTTTTTCCAACAACTCACGTCCGATCATCGGACGGCCGACGGCGAACTGGAAAAAAAGATCGACCGGCTGACGGCCGCTATCGATAAACTCAATGCGAATCTGGAAAAACTCTCCGATCGATGAAACCGACCAATCTCTACGTAGGCTACCTGAAAATCAAGCGGGCCGGCGAAATCACCGGAATCATCATCGGACAGGGTTTCGACGAGCTCATCGCCCGTTCCTGGATCGGGCGACGCATCCGCAAACGGCGCATCCGGAAGTCGAAACCGGTCTATACGACCGAAGAGCGGCTGCGGCTGACGATCGAGGACCTCGGGCCGACCTACATCAAGTTCGGTCAGATTCTGGCCGACCGGCCGGACGTCGTGTCGGAACGTTTCCGGAACGAGCTGAAAAAGTTGCAGTCGCGCGCCCTGCCGTTCGATGACCGGCAGGCCCGCAGTCTGATCGAGGACGAACTGGGGATGCCGATCGAGAAAGTGTTCGCCACGTTCGACGACACGTGCATGGCTTCGGCCTCCATCGGCCAGGTCTACGGCGCGACGCTGGCGGACGGAACACCGGTGATCGTCAAAATACGGCGTCCGAAAATCGAGCAGAAGATCAAGCTCGACCTCTACCTCATGCGCTTTCTGGCGGCCAAGCTGGCCAAGAACTATCCGGAAATGGCGGCGCTCGACATCGTCGGCGTGGTGGACGAATTCGGCGAAAGCATCCTGCACGAGCTGGACTACAACCACGAGGCGGCCAACATCCTCCGTTTCCGGCAGATGTTCGAAAACGACCTGACGGTCTATATTCCGAAAGTCTATACGGAATACACCACCCGGAGGCTGCTCGTCATGGAACGGGTGACGGGCATCACGCCGGACGATCCGATGGTGCTGAAAGCCAACGGACTGGATACGCAACAGATTGCATTGAACGGAGCGAATGCCCTTCTGACGATGATTCTGCGCCACGGGTTTTTCCACGCCGATCCGCATGCGGGCAACATCTTTATCCTGCCGAACAATGTTATCGCATTCATCGACTTCGGGATGGTCGGGGCGCTGACACCACGGGACATGGATTTTCTGGCCAACATTTCGATCGGCTTCGTGCGGCGCGACCCGGCTACGGTGGCGGATGCCTTGATCTCGTTGTGCAACGTGCGCTTCTTCAAAAAACGCGACGAACTGATATTCAGCCTCCAGCAGATGATCGCACAGTACAGCCACGTCGCGATCGAAAAGCTCGATTATGCGGCGATGATCCAGCAGTGCATCAACCTGATTACGAAATTTTCGCTTCAGATACCGGGCGGTATCTTTATGCTGGTCAAGTCTTTGGCAACCATTCAAAAAGTGGCCGAGAAGCTGGATCCGGACATTCCGTTCACGCCGCTGATTGCGCCGTATGCCAAGGATGTCATTATGAATCGCTTCTCGCCCCGCAAGCTGGCCGGAGAGTTGTATCAGACCTTGAAAAACTATGCCAATCTGGCCTCCAACCTGCCGAACGACATCAGTGAAATCCTCTATAAGCTGAAACAGGGAGAGATACGCCACAACATCCGCTTCGAAAACAGCGAGATGTTACAGAAGGCGGTGCGGAACGTCGGGTTCAGGATGGCCTACGCCTTGATCCTCGTCGGGTTGTTCATCGGCTCGGTCTTGCTGATCAATACGCGCTCCGACTTAGGATATGCGAAGTTCCTGCTCTGGGCCTCTTCGATATTGATTTTTATTCTGATTTTCAAGTGGATGTTCCGAAGGAAATAAACTGTCGCTTTATATCCTGAAGAACAATCCGAGGATGACGAACACGGCGTATGCGATACTCGCTACGCCGTTTGTTATACCGAACATCGCCCCGATCCGCGACAGATCGTCCGGACGCACGATGAGATGCTGATAGAGCAATAATGCGAGAAAAATCGCCGCTCCGATGCAGTACAAAATTCCTCCCCCCAAGCTAAATCCCACCACCGCCACCATCGCCGCGGTAACCGCATGCAGCAAAACACTGACCCACAACGCTCCCCGCACACCTAACGCTGCCGGAATCGAGTGCAATCGCTGCGAACGGTCGAAATCCACATCCTGCAACGCATAAATAATATCGAAGCCCGTGACCCATGTCAATACCAGAATGGACAACCATACGGGAACAATCGACAAAGTCCCCGCCACGGCGATATACGCCCCGCACGGCGCCATCGCCAGCCCCAACCCCAACACCGCATGACACAACGCCGTAAATCGCTTGGTATAGCTATACCCGAGCACCACCAGCAACACCACCGGTGAAAGCCAGAGAGTCAATCGATTGAAAGTCGCGGCAACGACCACAAAAGCCACCGCATTGAGCACCACGAACCACGTCGCCGCCCGAACGCTGATCTTTCCGGCAGGAATCTCCCGCCCGGCCGTCCGCATATTCTGTGCATCGAATCGTCTGTCAATCAAACGATTGAACCCCATCGCCGCATTCCGAACAAAGACCATGCAGGCCAATATTCCCACCAAAATCCAAAAATCGAAACCCCTTTCCAACACCCCCAAAACATAGCCGATCAACGCAAACGGCAACGCAAACGCCGTATGTGCGAATTTCACCAAAGAGAAGTAATGCTTTAGGTTTCCCATCCGGATAGACTAAAAATGAATCAAATAAGGTTTTAAAACCTCCGCCAGTCTCCCCACATCGCGCGACGGATTCGCCACCACCACATTGGCCTGCTCATAATAGGCCTCCCGCACCGCCAAGGTGTCGGAAACATACTGCAAAAGCTCTTCCGGCGACTTGCCGGCTAAAAGCGGGCGACAAACTTTCGCCACAGCCAACCGTCCCGCCAGCATCGCCGGAGCCAATTTCAGATAAACCGTTACCCCGCCGGCATTCATCGCCTCCATATTTCCGCTAAAACACGGCGTTCCACCTCCTGTAGAGATGACAGTATCTCGCTTATTGGCAAGAATCTCCTGCAAATAAACACGTTCCAACTCACGAAACCGCTCCTCTCCCCGCGTCGCGAAAATTTCCCCGATCGTCAGCCCCTCTCCCGCCTCGATCGCCTTGTCGAGATCGACAAAATCGTACCCCAACCGACTCGCCAGCGGTCGCCCGAGCGTAGTCTTTCCGCTCCCCATAAAACCGATCAGGAAAATCAACATCTCTCAAAAATGACAATTAAAACAGTTCCAGTTGATTATCCTCTCCAAGAGAAACGGATTCTTCACCCTCTACCTCCACATCGGTGACCGTAGTCGCGACGGACTCCATCGCCGCAGCATCCGTTTCCGGCTCTTTCCGTAAAGGCTCCAACCAAACCACCTCGGCCAACGTCAGGTTCGAAAGCCGCTTCCCCTTCGCCCGATGGCTCTTCACGCCGATAAATTCATCGGCATCCACCACCTCCGGAGAGCGCTCGTTGTACTTGCCGCCATATTGCAGCTTCACCACCGGATATTTATCGCCATTCAACGTAACGAACTCGTTTTCAGGCTCGACGAACTGCTGCGGACGCTGATCGCACTGCTCCGCCTGGAAGCGTTTGATGTAGTGCAATCCCTGCTCCCGATCGATATACACCACCGTATAGATCTTCTCCGGATCGTACTTTTCGACAAAAAGCAGATTCTCAGGGAAATGCTGCCCCAGATCGTAATTGGAGGTATAATACTGCGCATCTTTGGTAAAGACCACCAACCGGTCGTCGCCCACGAATTCACCCAACAACTCGCCGCGCTCCTCCGTATTGAGGCGGTTGATGTCGTGGTCGAACCAGACATTCTGGCCCCCCAAAGTCGAAGCTCCCCGCTCTTTCATGACAATCTTGTGGATCGCATAGCGCGAAAAGAGATTCCCCTGCGACTGCCGTCCCTTAATCACCAAATCGCCGAAATTGAGGTCGGTAATCAACTTCTTCAGCCGCGGCCGCGGTTTGAAATAGATTTTCAAAGTCTCCGCCTCTCCGTTTGGATTGACGCTCATATAGAGCACCTCGCTCCCCGCCTCTCCTTTCGTGATGTCGTACTCGCGATCGCGCGTAATTCCCTTGATGGCGCACCGTTTCATCATAATCGCCCCCTTCAGCCCATCCCGGTAGAGCACATTATAGATCGTCCGATCGTCGTTCCGCTTGAACACCCCGATGTAGAGGATGTTCTTGCTGAAAAACGCCTTCTCCGACACTTTGGTAATCACGTACTTACCTTGCTTATTGAAGATAATCACGTCGTCGATGTCCGAGCAGTCGCACACGAACTCCTCTTTCTTCATCCCGGCTCCGATCCCATAGAAACCTTCCGCCCGATTGACATACAGTTTGGCATTGGCCACCACCACCTTAGCCGCTTCGATCGTATCGAAACTCCGAATCTCGGTCTTCCGCTCCCGCCCCTTACCGTGCTTCTTTAAAATATTTTGATAATACGCAATCGTATAATCCGTTATCGTCGCCAAGTGATGTTCCACTTCAGCAATTTCCGCCTCGATATTCCGGATCTGTTCGTCGGCCCGGAAAGCGTCGTATCGCGAAATCCGCTTGATCTTGATCTCCGTCAGCTTAACGATGTCCTCGCGTGTCACCTCTCGCCTCAATTGTGCCTTGAAGGGCGTCAGCTCCCGGTCGATGGTTTCGAGCACCCCTTCCCACGTCGTACACTCTTCAATCGAATTGTAAATCCGATTTTCGATAAAAATCCGTTCCAGCGACGACATGTGCCACTCCTCGTTCAACTCACCCAGCCGGATTTCGAGCTCCCGTTTCAAAAGCCCCTTGGTATGCCCCACCGACCGCCGCAACATATCGCTCACCCCGATAAACAACGGTTTTTTATCCTCGATCACACAAGCGTTCGGAGAGATCGAGACTTCACAATCCGTAAAGGCATACAGCGCGTCGATGGTCTTGTCCGGCGACACATCGCCCGAAAGGTGCACCACGATCTCGACATTGGCCGCCGTATTGTCGTCCACCCGCTTGATCTTGATCTTCCCTTTTTCATTGGCCTTGAGGATCGAGTCGATCACGGTCGAGGTGCTCTTCCCATACGGAATTTCACTGATTACCAGAGTCTTTCTATCCAGTTTCGTAATCCTCGCCCGCACTTTGACCGCCCCGCCGCGCATCCCGTCGTTGTACCGCGAACAGTCGATCAAACCGCCGGTCGGAAAATCCGGATAAAGCGTAAATTCCTCGCCTTTAAGATAGGCGACAGAAGCTTCTAAGAGCTCGATAAAGTTGTGCGGCAGTATCTTGGAAGCCAGCCCCACGGCAATCCCTTCGACCCCCTGCGCCAGCAACAGCGGAAACTTTACCGGCAGCGTCACCGGCTCCTGATTCCGCCCGTCGTACGACAGCATCCACTCCGTGGTCTTCGGATTGAACACCACATCCAGCGCCAGTTTCGACAACCGCGCCTCAACATACCGCGGTGCCGCCGCACTGTCCCCCGTGAGGATATTCCCCCAGTTCCCCTGGGTATCGACCAGCAAATCCTTCTGCCCCAGCTGCACCAAGGCATCCCCGATCGAGGCATCGCCGTGCGGGTGGAACTGCATGGTGAAACCGATGATATTGGCCACCTTATTGTACCGGCCGTCGTCCATCCGCTTCATGGAGTGCAAAATCCGCCGCTGCACCGGCTTCAAGCCGTCGTCCAAGTGGGGCACGGCCCGTTCCAAGATCACATAGGATGCGTAATCCAGGAACCAGTCCTTATACATCCCCGTCAGCCGATGGGCCACCGCCTCTCCGGTCAGCCGCGCATACTTACTCCCAGCCCCCTGTTCCGCAACTTCGGAAGCTGCGGCCGCGTCCACCGGGACAATCGTTTCGTTTTCTTCTATCTCGCTCATCTATAACCCTTTTCCGTAATCTATCTTTTAAATCGCTTCAGTCAGTTCCTGTGCATTTTCCAACTCCTCGACCAAATCCTCCTCGATTTTCAGGTTGTCGATAATGAAATCCTGCCGCTCCTGCGTATTTTTCCCCATGTAGAACTCCAGCAGCTCCGAGATCGGATCTCCCTTGGTCAGCCGCACCTTTTCGAGCCGAATCCCTTCGCCGATAAACTCCTTGAACTCATCGGGAGAAATCTCCCCCAACCCTTTGAACCGGGTGATCTCCGGATTGGCCCCCAGCTTCGCGATCGCCTGCTGCCGCTCGGTCTCGGTATAACAATACCGCGTCTCTTTCTTGTTCCGCACCCGGAACAACGGCGTCTGCAAAATATAGAGGTGACCGCCCCGGATGATATCCGGAAAGAACTGCAAGAAGAAGGTGATCAACAACAGCCGGATGTGCATTCCGTCGACATCGGCATCCGTCGCGATAATTACCTTGTTGTACCGCAGGTTATCCATATCCTCCTCGATGTTCAACGCCGCCTGCAAGAGGTTGAACTCCTCGTTTTCGTAGACGATTTTTTTGGTCAATCCGTAGGTATTCAACGGCTTCCCCCGCAAGCTGAACACCGCCTGCGTATTGACATCCCGACTCTTGGTGATCGACCCGCTGGCCGAGTCCCCCTCGGTGATGAAAATCGAGCTCTCCTCCGCTCGCTCGTTCTTATCTCCCAGATGAATCCGACAGTCCCGCAGCTTCTTGTTGTGCAACGAGACTTTTTTGGCAAACTCCCTCGCCTTCTTCTGAATCCCGCTGATCGCTTTTCGCTCTTTCTCCGCCTCCTGAATTTTTTTCAGCAGTATATCAGCTGTTTCCGGGTTTTTATGCAAGTAATTATCGAGGTGCTCTTTCAGGAAGTCGACCACGAAATTCCGCACCGTCGGCCCCTCCGGCCCCATCTCTTTCGACCCCAGTTTGGTCTTGGTCTGAGACTCGAAAACCGGCTCTTCGACCTTGACGCTGACAGCGGCGATAATCGATGTCCGAATGTCCGACGCGTCGAAGTCCTTCTTATAGAACTCCCGCACGGTCTTCACCACCGCCTCGCGGAAAGCCGCCTGGTGCGTCCCTCCCTGCGTGGTATGCTGCCCGTTCACGAACGAATAGTAGGTCTCGTTGTATCCCGTCCCGTGGGTCATCGCCACTTCGATATCGTCCCCCGAGAGGTGAATCGCCGGGTAGAGAAACTCGCCTCCGACGCTCTCGTTCAGCAGATCGAGCAGCCCGTTTTTCGACACATACGGCACCCCGTTGAACTTGATGACCAAACCCGCATTGAGGTAGGTGTAATTCCGGAGCATCGTCTCGATAAACTCGAAATTATAGCGATAATCCCCGAACACAGTCGTGTCCGCCACGAACCGCACCCGCGTTCCATTCTTCTCGCCGGTCGAATCGGTATGCTCCCCGACTTTAGAGCCCGCCTGGAACTCGATCGTCCTGGCCTCGCCGTCCCGCGTACTGGTTATCGTAAAGGTCGAAGACAAGGCATTCACCGCCTTGATCCCCACCCCGTTAAGCCCGACCGACTTCTTGAAAGCCTTGGAGTCGTACTTCGCCCCGGTATTCATTTTCGAAGCCACCTCTTCCAACTTCCCGAGCGGAATCCCGCGACCGTAGTCCCGAATCGTTACGGCCGCATCCTCCACCCAAATTTCGATCTGCTTCCCGAAACCCATCATGTACTCGTCCAGCGAGTTGTCGAGCACCTCTTTGATCAGGATATAGATCCCGTCGTCCGGCTGCGATCCGTCGCCGAGTTTGCCGATATACATCCCCGGCCTCCGCCGGATATGCTCTTTCCAGTCGAGCGTCCGAATATGCTCCTCCGAATAGTCGTTCACTGCCTCTTGCACTGCTGTCATCTCCTAATTTTATTCTCCTACTGATTGATCTTTCTTCCGATAATGTCGCGGCGCGATCTCCTTGTGGGTATCGCACATCAGCGTATTGAGCGTATCCCGCAGCTCCCGTGTCGAGGTGCACGAGACTTCGTTCGCGCCGATAGCCGGCAGAATCCGCACCCGAAACGTATGCGGCGCCGCAATCCCCGAACGATCGAACGCGTCATAGGTTCCGTCGATCACCACCGGCAGGATGTCCACGCCGCTCTCCTGCGCCAGCCGCATCGCCCCCTCCTTGAAAGCATTCACCTGCCCGGTCTTCGTTCTCGTCCCCTCCGGAAACATGATGACGCTCACCCCGCATCGCAAATAGGCTTCGCACTTGGTCATCATCGCCTTGGCCGCCGCCGAAGCTCCCCGCTCGATCGCCACGTCGCCGTGCATCCACAGCACCCAACCGAAAACCGGTATCTTATATACTTCCCGTTTCGACACCCACTTGAAATTGAACGGCAAAACGTATAAAAGCGGTATATCGAGCATCGCCTGATGGTTGGACACGACCACATACGACCGCCCGTAAATGACATTTTCCAGTCCCGTCACCTCCACTTTCCACCACGGACTGAGCCGGTAAATCATCATCGACCAGAACCGCGACACGTGGTGACACACCACCCGATCCCGGTCGAACAGGACGGTCAGCAGCCACACGGCAGCGAACACCGAAAAGATCACCACGGTGAACAAGCTCAACACGGTCAAATAATAGATCGTCCGCAAACGATTCATAATTCTATTTGTATTTTTTATCTATTCTTTAGCTACAAGACGGAACCGTACCTTTTCTGAAGAAAAGGTACCCAAAAGACTTTTGCAGAGGTCGTCCCGGTGGGACGACCACGGGTTCTCTCCGCCTTGTTCGTTGGACTGTGATTTTCAGGCGTGGCGCGCGTGGGGTTCTCGCCCATTATTAGCGCGCCCCCCGAAAATCCAGCCCAACTCAAGGTCAGACACGGCCAAAGCATCCTGCAGGGATGCGCTCTAAAGTTTTTCTGGTTCTCTTTGTTCTCAAAGAGAACGGTACCCCTCCGGTTGCTAATGAACAGACAAAGAATTGCAAAACATTAAAATTCGGCACAGGCGATATTTCCGACCGTGATGACCAGTTTGCGATCCTTATTCACCCCGCCGACACCCGGAATCACCGCGTCGATCGCCTTTCCCGGCGCCGCCGACACCCGGAAAACTCCCGAACGGAGCACCTTGCCCCCCGCCGTCAGGCGATATTCGATCGGAAAGTCCCGTAAATCGACAAACTGCATCCGATTCTCGAACCGATAAATTCCCCGGCCGTTATCCACCTGTGAAATTGCCACATTCGCAAAGATCCGCCTCAAAGCCTCGTTCCGTTCCATCGCCGGCAAATCCACCGTCCCGTCTGCCAGCAAAACCCGCCGATAGTCATCCGCCAAAAAATATTTCCCGCCCGGCACCTCGGCCGACAAGGAGAGATCGTTCCACCGCTCCAAAAAAGCCCCCTGCAAACCCGGCTTCATCCACCAATCCGTCACTCCGGCCGTCGTCCGCGACGGAATGAACGGCCGCCCCGACTCATTCTGCACCGTCTCCGGATAGTCCGGACAATAGACATCCGTGTTCCACTCCATCCCCGCACCGTTATAGACGATCGGCCTCGTCCGATCCTTCGCCCGGAGCATCAGGTAGCCCTGATACATATTATATCCGTTCCCCGACCGGTCGCCCAACGACCACATCACCACCGACGGATGGTTCTTGTTGCGTTCGTACATCGCCTCGATCCGCGCCAAGTACGCCTCGCGCCACGCCGGATCGTTCGTCACATTCCCCCCCTTGCTCCGCCGCGTCCCTAATCCCCAAGTGTTTATATCCGCCACATCGCAGACATAGAACCCCAACTCGTCGCACAACTGATAGAAGCTGTAAGGCATCGGATAGCCGTCCGTCCGAACGGCATTGACCCCGGCCCGTTTCATCTCCCGCAACATCGCCCGCATCAGAGTCGTATCCACGTAATTCCCCGTCGAAACCGAATGTTCCGCGAGGTTCACCCCCTTGAACATCACCGGCACACCGTTCACCAGCAACCGCTCGCCCCGCGTCTCGACCGTCCGGAACCCCACCCGGCACGCCACATATTCGGTAAACCGTCCCTCGCGCTTGATGCGATAGAGAATCGTATAGAGATTCGGCTCTTCCGCCGTCCACTTCCGCACGTTCGGTATCGAGGCCGTAAAACGGACGGTATCCTCCAGCCGCATCCCCATCTCCACATCGCGGAAATCGCTGTTCACCCGCTTCCCCTCCGGATCGTACAGATCGTAATAGACCGTCACCGAAAACGGATTGAGCAGCTGGGTTTTCAACAGCATCGCCGTCTCCAGCAGACCGTTGGTATAGCTCGGATCGAGCGTCGTCTGTACCAGATAGTCCCGCATCCGGATTTTCGGCTGGGCGAACAGGAAGATATCCCGATCGATCCCTCCCAACCGCCATCCCTCCCAATCCTCCAGATAGCTCGCCGGCGTCCAACGCGGCACCACGATCGCCACCCAGTTCCGTCCCTCGTTCACATATTTCGTGACATCGAATTCCACCGGATTCTTCGAATCGCGGCAACTGAACCCCACCTCGTTGCCATTGACGAAGACCCGCGCCCCGGCCCTGACCGCTCCGATATGCAGAAAATGCGCCTTGTCGAACAGGTCGAACTGCACCGTAAACTTCCGAATATAGACCCCCACCGCTCCGTCCGGCACGAACGGCGGCCGCACCTCTCTGGCCGAAGCGGCGAAATCATAGGCTCGCGAAGCGAACACCGCACTGCCCTCGCCTCCGTGCCCCGCCAGCTCCCACGCCCCGGGCAAAGTCACCCGCGGCCAGCTCTCGATCAGTTTTTCCAGCGTATCGCCGTCGCCTCCGACCTCGTCCGGCACCTCCGCCATCGAGCCGAAGAGCCGGAAGCTCCACTCGCCGTTCAACCCGACGAAATATTGCGAACTGTCGAAGTCGTTTCGGAACGCATGCGCCGCACTCCGATAGCTCACGAAGACCGAGCGCGGCAACTCCTGCCCCTGCGACAAAACATACGGAGCAGGGTATCCTTTCGGTCCGGCCTGAGAGCCGTAAGCCACGGAAAACAATGCGATTACGGCAAAGAGTCGTTTCATGGGCTGACGTTTTTCTAATTGGCAAAGATAGCTTTTTTTCGGGATTCCCTTTCAATATCCGGGCCACGAACGGTGCCGGAAACGACATTACCGAAAAACCGCTATATTTGTCCGTTCATTAAATCGAAAAAGCATGAAAGCATACGTTTTCCCCGGACAGGGGGCACAGTTCACCGGTATGGGCAAGGAGCTTTACGACACGGTGCCGGCAGCCAAAGAACTGTTCGAAAAAGCCAACGAAATACTCGGATTCCGCATTACGGACATCATGTTCAACGGGACGGCGGACGAGCTGAAGCAGACCAAGGTGACTCAACCGGCCGTTTTCCTCCACTCGGTGATTCTGGCCAAATCGCTGCCAGATTTCAAGCCGGAGATGACCGCAGGACACTCGCTGGGCGAGTTCAGCGCACTGGTGGCAGCCGGAGCACTGAGCTTCGAAGAGGGGCTGAAGCTGGTTTCGAAACGGGCACAGGCGATGCAGAAGGCCTGCGAATTGCAGCCTTCAACCATGGCTGCGATCATCGGACTGCCGGACGAGGTGGTCGAAGAGGTCTGCGCTTCGATTCCGGAGGTGGTCGTGGCGGCGAACTACAACTGCCCGGGCCAGTTAGTCATCTCGGGATCGATCGAGGGGATTGACAAAGCGTGCGAACAGTTGACGGCCAAGGGGGCGAAACGCGCGCTGAAACTGAGCGTCGGCGGAGCGTTCCACTCGCCGCTGATGGAACCGGCACGGGTAGAGCTGGAAGCGGCTATCAAGGAGGCGAAATTCACGACGCCGGTGTGTCCGGTCTACCAGAATGTGGACGCGAAACCGTACACCGATCCGGAACAGATCAAAGCCAACCTGATCGCCCAGCTGACGGCGCCGGTGCGCTGGACGCAGACGGTGAAAAACATGCTCGCCGACGGCGCATCGTCGTTCACCGAGCTCGGGCCGGGGAACGTATTGGCCGGTTTGATCCGCAAGGTCGATAAAGAGGCGGTTTGCGAATCAAAGAACAGCCTCTAACCAGGATATTTATCTACTTCGTCGGTCGGTTTTTCTATATAAATAGAAAAACCGACCGATTTTTTATTACCTTTACCCTGAATCTGAACAATCCTATTCGCAAACCATGGAAAAGATCTTGACAATCAACTTAGACAGTCGTTCTTTTATGATGGACGAAGCGGCGTACAATACTTTGTCCGATTACCTGCACCAGATCGAGATGCGACTGGAGCGACCGGAAGAGATAACCGATATCGAACGTCGGCTGGCGGACATACTGACCGAACTGAATCCGGGTGTCGTCGATACGGATACGGTACGGGTGGCGATGGATCGTTTAGGTTCTCCCGACCGGTTCGGATCGTTGAAACCGGACACGGCATCTGCACCGAACGAACCGAAACGACTGTACCGCAGTCGCAAGAATCGAATGATTGCAGGCGTCTGCGGCGGTTTGGCCGAATATTTCGGGATCGACCCTATTATTATCCGGCTGATCGCCTTGGTCTTGCTCTTCGGCGGCGGTGGGTTCCTGCTTTATGTGATCGGCTGGATCATAATCCCGCAGCGACCTCTCTCTTTTACCACGAAGCAGAGCAATCGATAACGGTAGTCATTACGAGATTATAAATTCCCGACATTTCCCGGGCGCATGAAAAGGTTTCTCTCACTCGACGTCTTTCGCGGCATGGTCATCCTGCTGATGATCGTTCTGAGCAATCAGACGGGAGAGGAGACCTATGCCCTGCTCTCTGCGTCGACAACGACGGGGGAGGTTGCGGAGAGGGGGATCGGCGTGGCGGGGTTGATCTTTCCATTTTTCCTCTTTATTATGGGCGGCGCGATGTGGTTCGCCACGCATCGAGAGAGCTACGGATTCGGCGAACGGCATCCGAAATCGAGGCGAGTCGGACATATCCTCTACCGGACGATCGTCCTGTTCGCTTTGGGCATCGGGCTCAACTGGCTGCCGTTTCAGGACTATTTCGTTTTCGTTCGGTTTCCGGGCGTTTTGCAACAAATCGCCGTTACCTACCTTCTGGCTTCGCTGATCGCCCTTTACCTGCCGCGGAGGCGGGCGTTGTTCGGGACGATTATCATCCTGCTGGCAGGTTACTGGTTTCTGCTCGACTCGGCGGGGACGGAGGTGGTGGCGAGGGTTGACGAAACGCTCTTCGGCTCGAACCACCTGATAAGGTCGGTGTTCGACCGGGAAAACGCAGACGGACTTCTGACGGCCATTCCGATGACGGCAACGGTGCTGATCGGCTATCTGGCGGGCAGAACGATGGACCGGCCGAACACGATGAGCGGCGGAATCAGCATCCTGATGACCGCAGGAGTGGTCTCTTTCGGGGCGGGATGGCTGTTCGGCCTGTTCGATCCGATGGACTCAGGGTTGTGGACGATCAGTTACGTCTTGTTCACGTCGGGACTGGCGATGATGATCTGGAGCGCGCTCTCGTTCATCATCGAATATATGCAGGCAAAGGGGTGGTGCGAGTTTTTCACCATTGCGGGCACCAACTCGCTCTTCATCTACTGTTTCTCGACGGCAACCGCCAAACTGTTCGCTCTATGGGGAGTGACACAGGCGGTGTACGGATTCTATCGCAGCTACCACCTGCCGGATTCGGTAGCCTCGTTGATGTGGTCGCTGACGATGGTGTTGTTGTGCTGGCTCGTTACGTGGCCGCTCTATCGGATGCGGATTTTTCTCGCCGCTTAAAATACCAAGGGTCTGTCTCTGCGTTGAAAGACAGACCCTTGGGTAAATGGAAAAAGCCGGATTATTCGAACGCCTTCCGGAAAAAACTTTCCATCTTATCGAACGGGATCACCCCCACGCGGTCGTACAGATCGGTGTGGTTAGCCTCCGGAATAATCATCAACTCCTTGTTGTCCCCTTTCAATTTTTTGAAAGCATCCTCGCTGAAATAGCGCGAATGGGCCTTCTCGCCGTGAACGAGCAACACGGCGCTGCGAATTTCGTCGCTGTAAGCCAGTATCGGCGCATTGATGAAGGCCAGCGAAGAGGTCTTGTTCCAACCGCCGTTCGAATTGAGCGAACGTACGTGGTAGCCGCGCGGCGTCTTATAGTAATCATAATAATCCTTCACGAACTGCGGCGCATCCTCCGGCAACGGATCGACCACCCCGCCCGCCAGAGCATACGAACCGTTTCGGACATCCTCCGTGCGCTGCGCATTCAACTGCCGGCGGAGTTCGTACCGGGCGTCGGCATCCATCGCATCAAAATAGCCATTGGCCGTGCACCGGCTAATATCGTACATCGTTGAAGCCACGCTCGCTTTGATGCGGGTATCGATCGCCGCCGCATTGAGGGCAAAACCGCCCCAACCACAGATGCCGATTATCCCGATCCGCTCCGGATCCACATCATCGCGCATGATCAGATAGTCGATCGCCGCGCTGAAATCTTCGGTATTGATGTCCGGCGAGGCGACGTACCGCGGCTCTCCGCCGCTTTCGCCCGTGAACGACGGATCGAACGCAAGGGTCAGAAACCCGCGCTCGGCCATCGTCTGGGCATAGAGGCCCGAGGCCTGCTCCTTCACGGCACCGAACGGCCCGCTCACGGCGATGGCCGGCCATTTTCCCGCCGCATCTTCCGGCACATACAGATCGGCGGCAAGGGTGATGCCATACCGGTTTTTGAAGGTCACCTTACTGTGGTTCACCCGATTGCTCTGCGGGAACGTCTTGTCCCACTCCCGAGTCAGTTTCCCTGTTTCCATACTATCGTCCGTTTTTCGATTCGTTGTCCGATTCGTGCAGCCGACCCACAGAAAAAGAGCGGCTGCGACTGTCAGCATTTTTACCATAATTTTTCAGATTTCGGTTGATTCGACAGGGGCAAAATTAAAACGAAAGCCTTCCGGGAAGATTCCCGAAAGGCTCAAATTACATTACTGAAAAGCTCAAAAACGCCTCAGACCGAAACCTCCGTCGGCGAGATGCCGTACCGCTTCTTAAAAGCGGTGGAGAAATGCGACGGATTCTTGAACCCCACCTCCGCATAGACCTCCACCACCTTTTTACCCCCCTCTTTCATCTTCGCGTAAGCCACCTCCAGCCGCTTACGAATCAGCCACTTCTCCGGCGTGAGGTCGCTGACCTTCTTGAAGTCGCGTTTAAAGGTGGCCAGACTCCGCCCCGTGTAGTGCGCCATCTCCTCCATCGTGAACTCGTACATGTAGTTTTCGTTCATGAACTCCAAGATATCAATCTTCCACGGTTCGTTGAAGTCGAAAAGCATCGGCGCGAACCGCTCGTCGATATGCAACAGCGCGAGCAGCCCCTCCTGCATTTTGAGCTGCATGAAATCGCCCTGCGGACGGACATCGGGGTCGAAATACGGGGTCATCGAAGCGAACAAGCTGGCCAGCTCCACCGTCCGGGGCAGTTTGATAACCCCCGGGTCGAGCTTCGGCGTCGCAGCCGGCACCGCCCGCTGCCCGAACCGTCCGTACATCTCGCGCAGAAACTGACGCGTAAACATCAGAAAGATGCCGCAATACCGCTCCCCGTCGCACGTCCTTTTGTACATCGTGATGTGGTGGTCGCGCGGAATAAAGACGCACTCCCCTTTCCGAACCCGAATCTGCTCCCGACCGTTGTCCAGCACCATTTCGCCCGAGTAGACGTAATTCATCGCATACTCGCGCGAACGGTGCACACACCCGCCCACATCGTCATAATAGAAGCTGAAGAAGATATCGTTATAATTGAATATCAGCTTCATCGGATTTTCTTCTGTCCTATTCATCGCGCGTTTTTCCCGATCACGAAAAGCGGTGCCGCCGCAAGCCCCGGTTCCTAAAGATTTTTGAGCGTATCCAACAGGAAGGCATAGAACTTCGCCACCGAAGCGATTTCGACCTTTTCGTCCGGAGAGTGCGGGAAACGCATCGTCGGCCCGATCGAAATCATATCGAGCTTCGGATACTTCGCACCGATAATGCCGCACTCCAACCCGGCATGGATCGCCTTCACTTCCGGCACCTGGCCGAACAACTTCTCGTACCCCGCCTTCATGACATGCAGAATCTTCGAATCGGGATTCGGCGCCCAGCTGTCATAGTCTCCCTGCGCCTCGATCCGGCCACCGGCCAGCGTCACCACAGCGTCGATCATCGCCACCACCCGTTTCTTGCCATAATTGACCATACACCGCACCATGAACAACAACTCCGCCTTTCCATCCCCCATTCCGACACGCGACATGTTGGTCGAAGTCTCGACCAGCCCCGGCACCGTATCGCTCATCCGGATAATCCCGTCCGGCATAGCGGTCAGCGCATCGATAAACCGTTTCCGAAAATCTTCTGTCGCCACCGTCGCCGGTGCCTGCGCCTGCCGCGCCACACCGAACCGGATGCTATCCTCCACATGGGCCAACTCGTGCCGCATCGTCAGTTCGAACTCCCCTGCCGCCTTTTCGAACTCCGCAACCCGATCCGCCGGCACCGCCACCACCGCCTTCGCCTCGCGCGGAATCGCATTCCGCAACCCGCCCGCATCGATCGTCGCGATCCGGGCATACGACTGCTCACGCAGAAACCTGGCCAGCAATTTATTGGCATTCCCCCGCTGCAAAATGATCTCCAGCCCGGAATGTCCCCCCTTGAGCCCCGCAAGCGCAATCTCATACCCCGCATATCCCCCCGGCACCGCCTCCTCCTCGTATTCGAAACGGGCCGTCACATTGACCGCCCCGGCACACCCCACATACAGTTCCCCCTCGTCTTCCGAATCGAGGTTGATAAGGATATCGCCCCGCAACATATCCGTAGCCAGCTGATTGGCTCCCGTCAGCCCCGTCTCCTCGTCCACCGTGAAGAGGCACTCCAGAGCCGGATGAGGAAGATCGTCCGCCTCCAGAATCGCCAGCATCGCGCTGACCCCCATCCCGTCGTCCGCCCCGAGCGTCGTACCTTCGGCCGTCACCCAATCACCGTCCACATAAGGCCGGATGGCATCTTTTTCGAAATCGAACTCCAGGTCGCTGTTCTTCTGCGGCACCATGTCCATATGCGCCTGAAGAATCACCGTCGGATGCCCTTCGTATCCTTTGGCAGCCGCTTTGCGCACCACGATATTACCTATCGTATCCTGCTGATATTCCAGTCCGTGCGTTTGGGCAAAATCGATCACATACTGCCGTATCTTCTCCTCGTGCTTCGACGGGTGCGGAATTGAACAAACCTTCGCAAATTGTTTCCACAGAGCTTTCGGCTCCAATTCGGTCATCTCTTTCATGATCTATCGTATTTTTTAGTTCTCCACCTTAAGATTAATACTGCACATCGGTCAGAAACAGTCCGCAAGCCGGCGCCTGCGCGCTCGCCTCGGCCCGCGCCCGGCTCTCGATGACGGCGCAAAACTGCGCCGGCGTCAACTTACCCCGCCCGACATCCACCAGCGTCCCCACCACAGCCCGCACCATTCCCCGCAGAAAACGATCCGCCGCGATGGTGAAAATCAGCCGATCCCCCTCCGCCTGCCAATTCGCACCGAAAACCGTACACCGCGTCGTTTTGTTGTCCGAATGCAGCTTGGCGAACGAAGCGAAATCCTCGTACCGCAACATCGCCACCGCCGCCGTCTGCATCGCATCCAGATTCAGTGGCTGCGTAATCTGCCAGCACGTCCCCACCGCAAACGGATCCTTCACCGTCGTAATATAATATTTGTACTCCCTCCGTCTGGCATCGAACCGGGCGTGTTTATCGTCCGCCACGGCATAAATTTTCCGCACCCCGATATCTTTCGGCAAAACGCAATTCAAATGATACAAAAACTCCGCCCCCAGCACCAGTTCCGGCTCCGCCTCCGTATCGAGATGAGCCACCGCGAACGCCGCATGCACCCCCGCATCGGTCCGCCCCGCACCGACCACCTCGTGCGGCGCCCCCAGCAGCCGCGACAACCCCTCCTCCAACGTCTCCTGCACCGACGGCGCATTCGGTTGCCGCTGCCAACCGTTGTAAGCCGCTCCGTTATAAGACAATTCGATGAAATAACGCGCCATAATCCTCATTTGTAATAGGGTGCAATATAGCCAAAATTTTCGAAAACCCACCCGCCCCGCACAGAAAAAAGAACGCCCCGCTTGTCGATAGATTTGTAAAGTCATGAAAAATAATTACCTTTGCACGCCCCATAAAGTATGGGAATGGGTCACAACAAACACAGTATTAACAACAAACACGTAGAACAGTGGAGTCATTAAGCTACAAAACTATCTCTGTCAATGCCGAGACCGCTACCAAAGAGTGGTACCTGATCGACGCGACAGATGCAGTGCTCGGGCGGCTCGCGTCGCAGGTGGCGAAAATCCTGCGCGGCAAGAACAAGCCCAGCTACACTCCTCACGTCGACTGCGGCGATAACGTCATCGTTATCAACGCCGACAAAGTGAGACTCACGGGGAAAAAGATGACGGACAAGGTCTATACCCGCCACACCGGATACCCGGGCGGGCAACGGTTTACCACGCCGGCGGAATACCTGGTGAAAAAACCGACCTTCATCATCGAAAAAGCAGTCAAAGGGATGCTGCCCAAGAATCGCCTGGGCGCGGCTATCTTCGGAAACCTGAAGGTCTATGCCGGTGCGGAACACCCCCATGCTGCGCAAACCCCTAAAACCATCCAATTAAACGACATTAAATAATGAGCCAAGAAGTTGTAAACGCAGTCGGTCGCAGAAAATCCGCCGTTGCACGCGTATACCTCACCGCAGGCGGGAGCGGCAAGATCACGATCAACGATCGGCCGCTCGAAACCTACTTCCCGATGGAGATCTTCCAATTCGTCGTGAAACAGCCGTTGCAGGTGACCAACCTCGCTGAAGGCGTCGACGTGAAGATCAACCTCGCCGGCGGCGGAATCAAAGGACAGGCCGAAGCTGCCAGACTGGGCATCTCGCGCTGCCTGATCGAAATGGACGCCGAACTCCGTCCGGAACTGAAAAAAAACGGCTTCCTGACCCGCGACTCGCGCGTGGTGGAACGGAAGAAACCGGGGCGGCCGGGTGCACGCAAACGGTTCCAGTTCAGCAAACGGTAGTTTCCACATACCATTTTGCACGCCTTATGTTACCGGCCCCACTGTCGGCCTAAACGAACGCAGACTACCCATACAGTACTACCGCTTCGTTGCATAAGGCGCGGAAAACCGCTCCGGACTGCTTTTCACCTCAGGCCAGCCATGGCCCCGAGAGCGCTACCGGAACGGTGACGAAAGAGTAAAAACAGATTTTTAAAAAATCGCAAAAATGCCAAGAACAGATTTCAATCAACTCTTAGAGGCCGGCGTTCACTTCGGACACCTCAAACGGAAGTGGAACCCGAAAATGGCTCCCTATATCTTCATGGAAAAGAACGGGATCCACATCATCGACCTCCACAAAACGGCCGTGAAGCTCGACGAAGCCGCTTCGGCGCTCAAACAGATCGCCAAATCGGGCCGCAAAGTCCTCTTCGTGGCAACCAAGAAACAGGCCAAAGAGATTGTTGCTGAAAAAGTTGCCGGCGTGGCTATGCCGTACGTGACCGAACGGTGGCCGGGCGGGATGCTCACCAACTTCCCCACCATCCGGAAAGCCGTCAAAAAGATGGCTACCATCGACAAACTCAACAACGACGGCACCTACGACAACTTCAGCAAACGCGAAAAGTTGCAGATCGCCCGTCAGCGCGCCAAACTCGAAAAGAACCTCGGTTCGATCGCAGACCTCACCAGACTGCCGGCCGCTCTGTTCGTCATCGACGTACAGAAAGAAGCCAACGCCGTGAAAGAGGCCAAACGGCTCAATATCCCGGTGTTCGCCATGGTTGATACTTGTTGTGACCCGACGCATATCGACTACGTAATTCCGGCGAACGACGACGCTTCGAAATCGATCGAAGTGATTCTGGATACCGTCACCTCGGCGATTCAGGAAGGGCTGGCCGAACGCAAGGTAGAGAAAGAAAAAGAGGCTTCGGAAACGGCAACCGCCGGCGCTACGGCGGCAGCCAAGAAAGAACCGCGCCCGCGAACGAAGAAAACGGCAGATACTGCTGATGCGGCTACTCCGGTAGCAGTCGCTGAGACCGAAGCGGAAGCAGTTCTCGAAAACGCTGCGGAATAACTCACTCGGACAAACGGTAGATTCACACATACCGAACCAAGAGCGTAAGCGTGCCGGGAGTCTGTGGGACACACACTAAACTCGCGGCACGTAACGTTTATAAACCTTAGAAAAGGAGACTAAAATCATGGAAATCAAAGCGGCAGACGTAGCCAAATTACGTAAAATGACCGGTGCAGGGATGATGGATTGCAAGAAAGCCCTGGCAGAAGCCAATGGCGATTTCGACCGCGCACAGGACATTATCCGCGAAAAAGGGAAACTCGTAGCCAGCAAACGGGCCGATCGCGAAGCGACCGAAGGGGTCGTTGCAGCCAAGCTGACCGACGGGAATACCAAAGGATATATCATCTGTCTGGCTTGCGAAACCGACTTCGTAGCTAAGAACGACGAATTCATCAAGACGGTGAACGACATGCTCGACATCGCCATCAAAAACGACGTGGCAGATATCGACGCCCTGAAGAGCTTGAAAGTCGGCGCGCAGACCGTTGAAGAGATGGTGACCGAAAAATCGGGCCAGACCGGTGAAAAGATCGAGTTGACCTACTACGCCAAGATCGAAGCTCCGCAGTGCGCAAGCTACGTTCATATGAACAACAAGCTCGGGACGCTGATCGGCTTCAACGCACAGATTCCGGCAGAAGTGGCACACGACGTGGCGATGCAGGCGGCTGCCATGGCACCGATCTCGATCAGCAAGGACGACTGCCCGGCGGATGTACTGGAAAAAGAACGCGAAATCGGTCGCGAACAGGCTCGTCAAGAAGGCAAACCGGAAGCGATGCTCGATAAAATCGCCGAAGGGAAAGTGGGTAAATTCCTCAAGGAATCTACGTTGCTGAACCAGGCTTTGGTGAAAGACAACAAGATGACCGTAGCACAGTTTATTCACAATGCCAATCCGGATGCGACGGTAGTGGCATACAAACGCTTCTCGCTGAACGACTAACGTCAGTTTCGGCTACACACAGCCTTTCTTTCCTTCGGGAGAGAGAGGCTTTTTTATTACCTTTGTTCACTTTCACGCGATTTTCTCATGGCCGAACAGCTGACAATTCCGCAAACCGACGACAGAGCCGAGCTCTACGCCGCCCTATCGCCCCAGATAGAGGCATTGGTCGCTCTCGAAAGCGATCCGGTAGCCAATATGGCCAACGTCGCCGCGGTATTGCGAGAGGCATTCGGTTTCTTTTGGGTCGGTTTCTATCGAGTCGTCGGCAACGAACTGGTATTGGGGCCGTTTCAGGGCTCCGTGGCATGCAGCCGCATCGGATACGGCAAAGGAGTCTGCGGAACCGCTTGGAAAAAGGCTTCGACCCAGATCGTAGCAGATGTAGATGCCTTTCCGGGACACATCGCATGCAGCTCCGCTTCGCGATCGGAAATCGTCGTTCCGATCTTCGATCGCTCGGGTAAAACGGTTGTCGCCGTATTGGATATCGACAGCGACCGGCTGAACGATTTTTCTGAAATCGATGCGGTCAATCTGGAAAATCTATTGAAGAAAATCGGAAATCGCCTTCAATAAAATGAATCGAATTATCTTATCATTTCTATTATTTACAACCAGTTGCACAACTTCATTTAAACCGAAAAATCAATCGATTTTCGTCTCGATCGTTCCACTCAAATACATCGTCGAACAGATCGTTGCGCCGGGGAGTTCCGTCGAAGTGCTCGCACCCGAGACCGCCTCGCCGGAAAGCTACGAACCGACCGTGAGACAAATTCAGGCATTGGCGGATGCTCGGGCCTATATCACGACCGGTCTGATCGACTTCGAACAAACCCTGCTGGAAAAAATTCCGGAGGCAGCACCGAAGACGCCCGTATGCAACGTCTCGCAACCGATCGAACTGTTGCATATTGCGCAGTCAGAGAAACATGCGCACGGAGGTATAGATCCGCACATCTGGCTCTCACCGCGACGGGTTGCCGTAATCGGCAAGGAAGTGGCCGATTTTTTGGGAAAACTGGAGCCCGATTCGGCAGCAATCTATCGCCAACGGGCGGAAATTTTCGCCGTCCGGATCGACACCTTGGATCATCGCTTCCAACGGGTGGCACAAAAGGCAAAACGCAAACAATTCGCCATCGGTCACACCGCCCTCACCTATTTCGCCGACGATTACGGGTTGCAACAGATCGCTGTCGAGGCGGATGGGAAAGAGCCGAGCGTCATGAATATCAAACAGTTGGTCGATTCTTTGCAGAAAGCCGATATCCGAACTGTTTTCTTCCAACCCCAAACGAGCGATGCGGCGACACAAGCCATCGTTCGCGAACTGCCGAACGGACGGGCGATCGAATTCGACCCGTTGGCGGCGGAATGGATGGATAATATGTCTCGACTGGCCGACAGCCTGCAAGTAATTCTGAACGAATGACAAACGAACTGCTCCGCATCCATCGGTTAGCCGTCGGATATCCCGGCGAGGCAGCCATCGTCAGCGGTATCGACCTGACAGTCTGTGACCGGGACTACATCGGCGTGATCGGGCCGAACGGCGGCGGAAAAACGACCTTTATCCGCACGCTCACAGGCGGTTTGGCTCCTCTGGCGGGAAAAATCGAGTACGCACGGACGGATTTGCGTATCGGGTATCTACCCCAGATTAAAAATATCGATCGGACATTTCCGATTTCAGTGACGGATATCGTGCTCTCCGGCTTAGCAGCCCGCAAAGGACTATTCGGCCGCTACGGAAAGGCGGATCAGAAACGGGCACTGGAACTGTTGGAAGAGATCGGCATCGGAAGGTTGGCCGGGCGACCGGTCAGAGCGCTGTCGGGCGGCGAGCTGCAACGAGTTCTGCTCTGCCGTTCGCTGATCTCCGAACCGCAACTGCTGATTCTGGACGAACCGACCACCTTCGTAGACAATCGGTTCGAAAAAGAGCTGTACGAACTGCTCGCCCGGCTGAACGAACGGATGGCGATCATCATGGTTTCACACGACCTGGGAACCATCAGTCGCTATGTGAAAAGCATCGTCTGCATTAACCGATGCTTCCATTACCATCCGTCGAACATCCTGACACAAGAGCAGTTAGTAGAATACGACTGCCCGATCCAATTGATTTCGCACGGGCCCGTACCGCACACCGTACTGACTCGGCATTCGGGTTGCGCATGCAGCACCGAGGCCTCGAAACCGACAACCTCCGAACCGCAATAATGGATTTTATTCAGGAAATTTTCGCCTACCGATTCTTGGGCTACGCAACCTTGGCCACTTTGCTCTCGGGCATCGCGTGCGGGATTGTCGGGACGTACATCGTCTCCCGAAAACTGGTTTTTATGAGCGGCGGAATTACCCACGCTTCGTTCGGTGGGATCGGAATCGCCTACTATTTCGGATTCGCACCGCTGGTCGGCGCCTTATTGTTCGCCGTGGCAGCGGCGGTCGGTATCGAGACCTTCAGCCGACGGGGAAAAGTCAGCGAAGATGCGGCAACCGGCATTCTCTGGTCGATCGGGATGTCGATCGGCATCATCTTCATTTTTCTCACACCGGGCTATGCACCGAACCTGATGAGCTTTCTGTTCGGCAATATCCTGTTGGTGAATCGAACGGATCTGATCGGATTAGGAATTATGGATGGCATCTTGCTACTGCTGTTCGCCGCATGCTATCGGGCGATTCTGTACACGGCTTTCGACCGCGAGTTCGCAGCTTCGCAACGACTGCCGGTCGGAGCGATCGGGCACACGATGATGATCCTGATCGCGATTACGATCGTACTGACAATCAAAACTATGGGAATCGTCCTACTGATGTCGCTGCTGACGTTGCCGACAGTTATCGCGGGCATGCTGACACGAAACTACAAACAGCTGACGATCGGTTCCTGTATCGGCGGAACCGTTTCGGTACTGGTCGGACTCTATATCAGTTACGTGGGCAACATTCCGATCGGAGCAGCGGCCATTGCCGTGCTCTCCGCAGCGTTCTGCCTCGTCAAAGCAGGAGTATATATCGGCCGCAAAGCGCGCGCTATTTCACGCGGATAATGGTCAATCCGTCTCGCAACGGCACCATGACCTGCTCCACCCGCGGATCGTCGCGTACCATCCGATTGAAGGTCAAGATTCCCTGCGTCTGCCGGTCGTTCTCTTTAGGCAGATCCGCCACTTTCCCGCTCCACAAAACATTGTCGGCCAGTATAATACTCCCCGACCGCACCCAACCTCCTTCCATCAGCATCCGATAGTAATCCGGATATTCGCGCTTATCGGCGTCGATAAAAACCAGATCGAATACCCGCCCCAAAGCCGGCACTACCTCCAACGCCGGCCCGATATGCTGCACAATCCGCTCCCGCAATCCCGCCCGTTCGATATACCGGGCAGCGAAATCCTGCAATTCGTCGTCGATTTCAACCGTATGCAACTCCGCCCCCTGGCGCGAGAGTCCCCGCGCCATTGCAATGGCCGAATACCCCGTAAAGGTTCCTAATTCAAGCACATACAACGGATCGACCATTCGCACGAACATCTCCAGCAGAGCCCCCTGCCAATGCCCCGAGAGCATCCGCGGCTGAATCATCCTCAGGTGGGTCTGCCGATCCAGTTCGGCCAACACCGGCTCTTCCGGCGAGATGTGATCGAGGATATAGCGTTCCAATTCCGCCTCCATACCTAATTGTATATCAGAGTATAAAGATTATTTTCAGCGAAGATATCGTTCGCCGTTTTGAGCAGCTCCTCCGCCGTAATCGCCCCGATTTTCGCCGCCACCTCCTCCGACTTCTCGAAACCGTTGTAAACCAGCACACTCTTGGCTATCCCCAACATCAGATTTTCGGTATTCTCCGACGACAGAATCCATTGGCCGAGAAACTGCCGTTTCGCCCGAGCCAGCTGAACCGCCGTCAGTTTCGTCTCCCGCAACCGCCGCAACTCCGCCCGGACGAGCTCTACGGAACGTTCCACCTTGTCGCGCTCGCACCCCAGATAGATGGTATAAATCCCGCTGTCGCTATACGGCACATATCCCGCCTCGACATTGTACGTCAGGGCATACTTCTCGCGCAAGAGCATGTTGAGCCGCGACACCGAAGCCGGGCCGCCCAAGAGATTGATCAGAAAAGCCAGCCGGAGCCGCCGCTCGTCGTGCAAGTCGTAGCCGTAGCCCCCCAACAGGCAATGCGTCTGATAGGTATTCTTGTGCCGCACGACATTGAACTGCGGCTGCCGCTCCGGCGCACGCCGCTCCTCTGCTGTGAAAACACCCCCCTGTGTCGCTTCAAATGGCGCCAAATAGCGTTCGCAGATCTCCCGAAAACGCCCGTGAGGCATCTCCACCGATGCCGAAAAGACAATCCGATCCGGTCGATAATGCCCCGAAACATACTCCACCAGTTGCTGCCGTGTCGCCCGCTTCAGGTTCCGCGGCGTGCCCAGAATATTCCGCCCGAGCGGCGAACCGGCAAACAACAACTCCTCGAAATCGTCGAAAATCAACTCCGCCGGTGAGTCTTTATAGGAGTTGATCTCATCAATAATCACCTCCCGCTCCTTGTCGATCTCCCGCGCGTCGAAACGCGACCGGAAAACCATATCCGACAGCAAATCCACCCCTTTCCGAAACTCCGACCGCAACAAAGTCGCATGCACCACCGTCTCCTCCTTGGTCGTAAAGGCATTCAACTCGCCCCCCGCATTCTCCAGCAAACTATTGACCCGATAGGCCGACCGTCGGGTCGTCCCTTTGAACAACAGGTGCTCGACCAGGTGTGCCACCCCATGCTGCGCCGCCGCCTCGTCCCGTGTCCCGGCACCGATCGTCAGAGCCAGGTGCGCCACCTGCCCGGCCAGCCTCCCCGGCCGTCGATGGACGCACCGCATCCCGTTCGGCAAGATGAATGAATCGAACTCTTTTTCCGCCATCAGCCGATCACCTCCTTCAGATAATGCGCCGTATGGCTTCCCACCGCCGCCGGAGCCTCCGCCAACTCTCGCGGCGTACCGGCAAAGAGGAGTCCTCCTCCCGCCTCGCCCCCCTCCGGCCCGAGGTCGATCACCCAGTCGGCACACTTCACGACATCCATATTATGTTCAACCACCACCACCGTATGCCCCTTCTGCATCAACGCTTCAAATGAACGCAGCAACTTCTTGATATCGTGAAAATGAAGCCCGGTGGTCGGTTCGTCGAAAATGAACAACAGCGGTTGCGAGCTATTCTCCTTCAACAAGAACGAAGCCAGCTTCACCCGCTGGCTCTCGCCGCCCGACAAAGTGGACGACGACTGCCCCAGCTTAACATACCCCAATCCGACATCCTGCAACGTCTTGAGCTTCTCGACAATCCGCAGATTGATCTTATCCTGCTCCGCATACCCGCCGAAAAAGTCGATCGCCTCGTCGATACTCATCTCCAGTACATCATAAATCGACTTATCGTGATACCTCACCTGCAAAATCTCGTCCCGAAACCTTCGTCCATTACATGCCTCGCAAACCAGCTCCACATCGGCCATAAACTGCATCTCGACCCGAATCACCCCCTCGCCCTTGCACTCCTCGCACCTCCCGCCGGCAATGTTGAACGAAAAACTTGAAGAGTCGAACTTATATTGTTTCGCAAGCTGCTGTTCTGCAAACAGTTTTCGGATTTCATCGTAAGCCTTGATATAGGTCACCGGATTCGACCGCAAAGAGCGTCCGATCGGGTTCTGGTCGATCATCTCCACCCCCTTGATCCGCGAAATATCGCCCTCGATGTCATCGAAATCTCCCGGCCGATCGCCCGTCTCGGTCAGCGCACGCCGCAAAGCTGGATAGAGAATGCTCTTCACCAGCGACGACTTCCCGCTCCCGCTCACCCCCGTAATACAGGTCATCACCCCCAGCGGAATCTTCACATCGATATTTTTCAGATTATGCTCCCGCGCCCCCTTGATTTCGATATAGCTGTTCCACTTCCTGACCCGCTCCGGCATCTCGATCGCCTCGCGTCCCGTCAGATAACGCACCGTCAGACTCCGATTCTGCTTCCGTTTCGCCGCCGCCTCCATCGCTCCGAACGCCCCCTGGAAAACCACCTCGCCGCCCAAATAACCCGCCATCGGCCCGATATCGACCACCTCGTCCGCCGCCCGAATAATCTCGGCATCATGCTCCACCACAATCACCGTATTTCCGAGGTCGCGCAACTGTTTCAGCACCCCGATCAGCTTCTCCGTATCCCGCGGGTGCAGCCCGATACTCGGCTCATCCAAAATGTAGAGCGACCCGACCAAACTGCTCCCCAGCGACGTGGCCAGATTGATCCGCTGGCTCTCGCCGCCCGACAACGTCGAAGAGAGCCGATCCAACGTCAGATACGAAAGCCCCACATCTTCAAGATATTGCAACCGGCTCCTAATCTCCGTCAACGCCCGCCCGCCGACCTCCGCATCGTGTGCGTCGAGATCCAGATGCGCAAAAAACGCTTTCAACTCGCTCACCGGCATCCGCACCAGTTCGGCGATCGTCCGCCCGCCGACCTGCACATAGAGCGCCTCCGGCCTGAGCCGCGCTCCGCAGCAATCCGGACAGGTCGTCTTCCCCGTATACCGCGAGAGCATCACCCGATACTGAATCTTATAACGCTCCTTTTCCAAGTATTCGAAAAATTCGTCCAACCCGTGAAAATAGCTGTTTCCCCGCCAGAGCAGCCTCCGTTCCTCCTCGCTCAGCTCGTAAAACGGCCGGTGGATCGGAAAGCCGAACTTCGAAGCGTTCATCACCAGCTGCTCCTTCCACCACTTCATCGTTTCGCCCCGCCAACAGACTATGGCATCGTCGTAAATCGTCTTCGACTTGTCCGGAATGACCAAATCTTCGTCGATCCCCACCACACGCCCATAGCCCTCGCAACGCGGACACGCTCCCAGCGGATTGTTGAAACTGAACATATGTTCGAACGGCCGCTGAAACACGATACCGTCCGCCTCGAACCTATTGGAAAACTCCTTGAACTGAATCCTCCGATCTCCCTGTTCCCGAGCAGGAAACAAAATCAACAAACACCGTCCATCCCCCACCTCGAACGCCGTCTGCACCGAATCGAACAGACGACTCCCCCACTCCTTATCCTCCTCCGCTCCCTCCGGCACGGAAAACCGGTCGACCACCACCGCCAAATCCTCCACGGCATATTGCTCGATCTCCGGCAAAATATCCTGCACATACTTCACCTCTCCGGAAGCCGACGAACGCAACACCAATCGCTCGAAACCGTCCTTCATCAGCAGCGTCAGCTTTTCGATCACCCCCTGCCCCTCGTGCAACGCCACCGGCGCCGCCACCATCGCCCGAGTCCCGACCGACGCCGTCGCTGCGGCATTCACCACATCCTGCACCGTATGCGCCTTCACCTCCTCGCCGCTCACCGGCGAATAGGTCTTCCCAATCCGCGCAAACAGCAGCCGCAAGTAATCGTAAATCTCCGTCGTCGTCCCCACCGTCGACCGCGGATTGCGCGTATTGACCTTCTGCTCCACCGCAATCGCCGGAGCGATCCCCGTAATGAAATCGACATCCGGTTTTTCGATCTTCCCCAAAAACTGCCGCGCATAGGCCGACAAGCTCTCCACATACCTCCGCTGCCCCTCCGCAAAAATGGTATCGAACGCCAGGGTAGACTTTCCCGAACCCGACAAACCAGTCACCACCACCAGCTTGTTGTGCGGAATCTTAATCTCTATATCCTTGAGGTTGTGAACCCGGGCGCCCTTTACATGAATATATTGTTCCATTCGATAAGCTCAATTAACTATATACCAACGTCGCAACCGTCGCCTATCGTATAATCTCGATCTGCTCCTGAGCGGTAATCTTTTCACAGTATTTGCACCGCAGAGCCAGCTCTCCATTTCGGGTAAAGACGTCGAATCGCGTCCGGATGTGGGGTTCCTGATTGGTCACACACATCGGATTGCCGCACTTGACAAAGCCTTCGACATGGGTCGGCACCTCGACCACCCGCTTCTCCGCCACCGCGTAATCCCGAATGATATTGATCCGCGCCGACGGAGCCACCAGCGAGATATACCCGATCTCCTCGTCCGCACAATCCTTATCCGCAATCTTGATAATCGCTTTCGTCCCGATCCGCTTGCTCTGCAAATTGGTTCCGAAGGTCACCTGATGCGTCGTCCGATCCAGCCCCAACAGTTTGATTACCTTGAACAAACTGGTCGGCGGAATGTGGTCGATCACCGTCCCGTTTTCGATCGCGCTGACCTCCAAAACGCCCTTTTTATGATTTTTTCGTTCTTCCGACATGATTACGAATTACTTTAAATGAAACCTCCCAATTATTTGACCCCGAACAGGTAAGCCATAATAGCCATTCGAGTATAAACCCCGTTTTCCGTCTGCTGGAACCAGTAGGCTTTCGGATTGTTGTCCACGTCCGGCGCGATCTCATTGACCCGCGGCAGCGGATGCAGAATCCGCATGTTCGGCTTCGTATCGGCCAGCATGTCGTTGTGCAGGATATAGGCATTCTTCACCCGCTCGTACTCCATTACATCCGAGAACCGCTCGCGCTGCACCCGCGTCATGTAGATGATATCGGCCATCCCCATCCGCTCCATCATATCCGCCGTCTCGTAATACGAAATCCCCCGCTCGTAAAGCTGCATCTTGTATTCCGTCGGCATCTGCAACTCCGGCGGCGAGACGAACGTAAACTCGGCCTTGAAGTGCGACAGCGCCTCCAGCAGCGAATGCACCGTCCGCCCGTACTTCAAGTCTCCCACCATCATGATATTGATATTGTCCAGCCGCCCCTGCGTCTTGAGGATCGAATAGAGGTCGAGCAGCGTCTGACTCGGATGCTGATTGGCCCCGTCGCCCGCATTGACCACCGGCACCCGCGACACTTCGCTGGCATAGCGCGCCGCCCCTTCGACCGGATGCCGCATCACGATCATGTCGCAATAGTTCGAAATCACCTTGATGGTATCGTGCAGCGTCTCGCCCTTGGTCACGCTGGTGTTGTTCATGTCCGAAAAGCCGATCACCCGCGCCCCCAGCCGGTTGATCGCGCTCTCGAAACTGAGCCTCGTCCGGGTCGAAGGTTCGAAAAAGAGCGAAGCCACCACCTTGCCGTACAGCAGCCGCTGATCCGGGTTGGCTTCGAAATCGGCCGCCAGCTCCATAATGCGGAGAATATCCTCCTTGGTGAAATCGTGGATCGAAACCAGACTCTGTTTTTCCTTCATAATTTTTGCGCGCTATGATGATAATGAGACATTTACCCCTTCAATTCCCGCCATCCGATCCGCCAGCGATCCGGCATCCCGCAACCGGATGGAGAGCCGCATCCGACAAGCGAGGTCGAAATCCTGCCCCAGCACCTCCGGCGCCATCTCCTTGACCACCCGCATCACCTCGTTCATCGCCAGATAAGGAAACTCCACGACGACCTCCCGATTTTCCGTCCGCTCCACCACCTCGGCCGCCGCCAACGCATCGGCCGTCGCCCTCTTGTAAGCCGCAATCAGCCCCGGAACGCCCAGTTTGATTCCGCCGAAATACCGCACCACCACGACCAGCACATTCGTCACCCCCCGCGAAAGCAGCTGCCCCAGTATCGGTCGCCCCGCACTCCCGGCCGGTTCGCCGTCATCGTTAGCCCGAAACCGCACACCGCCCTCCGAAGCCTCGATCCCCAACTGCCACGCATAGCAATGGTGTCGGGCATCGTAATACTCCGTCTTCAGCGCATCGACCAGCGGTTTGATATCGGACTCGGAGAAAACCGGATAGGCAAAGGCCAGAAAACGGCTGCCTTTGTCCTTGTAGAGCCCCTCGGCAGGGGCCGCGATGGTCAGATAAGTATCGCTGTTCACGATCCGGTCGGATTATCCGAACAAAAATAGCCATTCGCCGTCGGATAACCAAGCCGTCGCAGCAGAATAATCGCCCCGCCGGTCGAGTTTGGTTTTTCCGGAAATAATCCCTACCTTTGCTGTGTTATCGGACACGAATGGATTCCCGGCACCTATTTAGGGTTTCGGGGGTTTATTTTTTTGTCGCATATAAAAAGCAGCATTATGGCAAAAGTGAATTACATAACGGAAGCGGGATTGCGGAAACTGCGCGCCGAGCTGGACGTGCTGAAAGCCGAACGGCCGGTGATTTCGGCCCAGATTGCCGAGGCGAGGGACAAGGGCGACCTGTCGGAAAATGCAGAGTACGATGCCGCCAAGGAGGCACAGGGGATGCTCGAAATGCGGATCGCCAAGTTGGAGGCGACGATCGCAGGGGCGCGTATTATCGACGAATCGAAACTTAACACCAACACGATTCAGATGCTCAACCGGGTGACGATCAAGAACATCAACCTCGGGAAGACGGTGGAATACACGCTCGTTTCGGAAAACGAGGCGAATTTGAAAGAGGGGAAACTCTCCATCGGCACGCCGATCGCACAGGCTTTGCTGGGCAAGAAACGCGGGGATGTGATCGAGGTGCAGGTGCCGTCGGGCATTCTGAAATTAGAGGTGTTGGATATCTCGATTTAACCTTATACCCTGAATTGGGAATATACAAAAAGCGACCTGAAAAACAGGTCGCTTTTTTCATTACTTCTCTTCGCCTCCCAAGTGCAGCGCCAGCCAGACACAATCGAACGACGTTCTGAGCACCCGGTGCCTGCGATGTGCTTCGATCAGCAGATAATCCCCCGCCTCCAGCTCCGTCACCGAGCCGTCGCCGCACTCCAGCGCAGCCTCGCCACGAACCACCATCACCCACTCGTCCCACCCCTGATCATACCACTCGCCGTGCTCCTCGCCGAACGACATGATCCGTTCGAGCCTCACCCACTGTCCGGTCGTCGCAGCCACGGAGAGAAGTGTATCGAACACCTCTCTCCCCTGCTCCTGCATCGACCCCGGAGGCACAATACCCCGCTTATCGAAGATATTTCCCATCTCCTCCAAGGTCTACAACCGTTCCCGGAGAATCTCGGCCACCCGTTCCGGCGTGACCTTGCCAGTCTCCCCTAAGTTCCAGCCCCGCTTCCGGAAACGTTCCACGATGAAATCGATCGTCTCCTGTCCGATTCCGTGCTCCGACAGCCGGGTCTTCATCCCCAGCGCCCGGAAAAACTCATCGGTCTTCACGATCGCCGCCTCCGCCTTCTCCTCCGGCGTCCCCGTCGCGTCCCACACCCGCTCGGCATACTGCACCAGTTTGTCGAACTTCTCGCGCCGCATCACCCGCATCATCCCCGGATAGACGATCGCCAGCGTCACCCCGTGATCCAGCCCGTGCAACGCCGTCAGCTCGTGTCCGATCATATGCGTCGCCCAGTCCTGCGGCACGCCCATGGCGATAAACCCGTTGAGCGCCATGGTCGCCGTCAGCATAAAATTGGCCACCTCATCGTATCGATCATGCCGTTCTACCAGCTTCGGCCCGAGTTCGACCAAGGTCTGCAACAGCCCCTCGGCCCAACGGTCCATCACCATCGCCTGCGTATCGAACGTCAGATACTGCTCCAGCGTATGGGCGAACGAGTCGACGATCCCATTGACGATCTGCCGCTGCGGCAACGAGTAGCAGACCTCCGGATCGAGCACCGAGAAGAGCGGGTAGCACTTCGGGTTATGAAAAGCCAGCTTCTCGTTCAGCTCCTTGCGGGACACGACGGCGCCATTGTTCATCTCCGACCCGGTGGCCGGCAGGGTCAGCACCGTCGCCAACGGCACCGCATCGACCGCTTTCGACGGGTCGAGCAGAAAATCCCACGGATCACCCTCGTACTTCAATGCGGTGGCAATGAATTTCGTCCCGTCGATCACCGACCCGCCGCCGACCGCCAGCAGAAAATCCACCCCCTCGGCACGCGCCAGTTCGACAGCCTTTACCAATGTCTCGTACTGCGGATTGGGTTCGATTCCGCCGAACTCCACCACTCCGCGCCCCTTGAGAGCCGCCGTCACCTGGTCGTACACGCCGTTTCGACGGATACTCCCGCCGCCGTAAGTCATCATGATTTTCGCTCCGGCCGGAATCTCCCGGGCGATGCGAGCGATCGTCCCTTTCCCGAAAATCAGCTTCGTCGGGTTGCAAAACGTAAAATTATTCATCTTCTCAAGCAGTTTATTATTTTCACATCGGCTAATTTAAGATATTTGTACCGAAATACCACGGCTCGCCATGCAAAAACCGACTCTCTCATCCGCGACGACCATCGCCGCTCCGGCCTCCGGTTCGGGCGGAGCGATCGCTCTGATCCGCCTTAGCGGCCCCGAAGCGCTTTCGATCGCCGAAAGCATCTTCTCCAAACCGCTAGCCTCGGCAAAGGGTTACACGGCTCATTTAGGCACCATCGCAGACGGTAAACGGCTATTGGACGAGGCGATCGTCACCGTTTTTCGGGCTCCGCACTCCTACACGGGCGAAGAGATGGTCGAAATCTCGTGCCACGGTTCCACGTACATCGTACAGGAGATTTTAGGACTTCTCGTCCGACGGGGCGCCACGCCGGCCGCAGCGGGAGAGTTCACGCGACGGGCGTTTTTGAACGGCAAACTCGACCTCTCGCAAGCCGAAGCGGTGGCCGACCTGATCGCTTCGGAAAGCGGCGCGGCGCATCGGATCGCCCTGAACCAGATGCGGGGCGGATATGCGGCCGAGTTGGCCGGGCTGCGGGACAAGCTGCTGCATATTACATCGTTACTGGAATTGGAATTGGATTTTTCGGAAGAGGATGTGGAGTTTGCCGACCGGAAAGAGTTGCAACAGCTGCTCGCCGACATTCAGGGACGGTGCCGTACACTGGCGGATTCGTTCCGCACGGGCAACATCCTGAAAAACGGTGTTCCGGTAGCCATCGTAGGAGCTCCCAACGCCGGCAAATCGACTCTTCTGAACCGGTTGATCGGCGAAGAGCGGGCGATCGTTTCGGAGGTGGCTGGCACGACGCGGGATTTCATCGAGGAGTCGATCGTGCTGGAGGGAATTCGGTTCCGATTCATCGACACGGCGGGACTGCGCCACACGGACGACCGGATCGAAGCGCTGGGCATCGAACGGGCCAAAGAGCGCATGGCTCGGGCTCAGGTGGTGCTGTTGCTGATTGCCGAACCGTTTTCAGCCGCCGAAGTCCGGAGGCAGATAGCAGAACTGGGGCTGTCGCCGGAGCAGCAGCTGATCGTTTTGTTGAACAAGAACGACCTTTGGGATACCGCGGACTTGGCGCACGATCTGACAGGCTCGGCCCGGGTGCTCAGTCTGTCGGCCCGGACGGGATTGGGTATCGAAGAGCTGAAACAACTGCTTTCGGCAAAATTCGCTCATCGCGGCGAAGCTGACACGCTCATCGTGACAAACGTCCGTCATTATGACGCGCTACTCCGGGCGGAAGATGCTCTGACACGTGCCGTAGCGGCTTTGGGGAACGGACTGCCGGCAGATTTGGTTAGCGAGGAGATCCGCCAGGTACTTCATCACCTGGGCGAAATCACCGGCGAGATCACGACGAATGACATTCTCGGCAATATCTTCAGCAAGTTCTGCATCGGAAAGTGAAGCAGGGAAATCGCAAGTCAAATGATGCACAAACAAACCGCAAATAAAGTCAAATAATACCCTATCAATGAATGATTAACGCCTCTTATTTGGGGGCGTTTATTTTTACATACGTTGTATTTGATTTATCGAATTTTTGTTGTTAATTTGTTGCTCGAAATAATTTGAGCAACAAAAGCAACAAATATGGGAACAGCAAAAGAACCTATCCGCCTCCGGAAGCGGACGACGCCGACAGGCAACGTGTCGTTATACCTGGACATATATTTGAACGGCAAGCGGTCGTATGAATACCTGAAAATGTATCTCGTCCCAGAAAAGACAAAAGCCGACAAAGAGAAGAACCGGCAGACTTTGCAGTTGGCCGAAGCTGTCAAAGCGAAACGGATTGTCGAATTGCAGAACGGCGAATTCGGGTTCAATGCGGCGTACAAACTCGAAACCAATTTCCTCGATTATTACCGAGCTATGTGCGAAAAACGACAAGGGAGCACAGACAGCAACGGAAATTGGGGAAATTGGCATAGCTGCCTGAAACACCTCGAACGATATTGCAAGCCGAACACCACGTTCAAGGACATCACACCGGAATGGATAGAGGGTTTTCGGGAGTATTTGGATAAAACTGCCCGTTGCAGGGATAAGCGCAAGAGGATAGTAACGGACGAGGTTTCAAAACCGTTATCGCAAAATTCCAAAGTAAGCTATTTCAACAAACTGCGGGCGTGTATAAATCAAGCGTTCGACGACCGTATTATGCCTCATAATCCGCTGCGTGGCATTGATGGGTTCAAAGCAGGCGAATCGGAACGCTGCTACCTCACACTCGAAGAAGTAAAGGCTATGGCTGCCGCACATTGCAAATATCCGGCTTTGAAAAATGCCTTTATGTTTAGTTGCTTGACCGGAATACGAAAGAGCGACATCGAAAAAATGCGGTGGAAAGAAGTCCAACATCACGGGGAGTTCACTCGTATCATTTTCAAGCAGAAGAAAACAGGTGGTCAAGAATATCTCGACATTAATCCTCAGGCAGCATCCTACTTGGGGAAACGAGGTAATCCCGACGATAGGGTGTTTGTTGGCTTCAAATATAGTTCCTATATGATAACAGAGTTAAGAATGTGGGCGATTCGTGCCGGTATCACAAAAGACATAACCTTTCATTCCGGCCGGCATACTTTCGCCGTTTTGATGCTCGACCTCGGAGCAGAAATTTATACCCTGCAAAAATTACTCGGACACAAAGAGATTCAGACCACCCAAATATACGCAAAAATTCTCGACAAAAAGAAGCAAGAGGCCGTGTCGATGATACCGAATATATTGCCGGAAGAAACCGACAAAGAATAGCGGTTACGGCGTTTTCCTGAACATTTCTCCCTGCCCCGTTAGCAACCAATGGGCGGACACGCCGTAATCTCTGACAAGGTACACCAGCCACGGTAATTGTGCGCTATTCTGCGTGGTATTGGGATTTTTCGCTTCAAGGGCATTCAGGTTCCACCGGTTGATATTATATCGGTCGGTAAACGTCTTTTTCCCTCGTATCACCCCCTTTGCTTTCAAGGCGTATAAAGCCTCGAAAAATCGGGCTGTTATTTTTTCGTTTTCGCTTTGCTGCATATCTTTTCTGAATGGGCGTTTGCGGCCTTGAATTTTGCGTCTATTTTATCTTCTCGCTCCTGTAATAATCTTTGCCATTTTGCAACCAATTCTGGGCTGAAATCGGGCTTTTTGTGTCCGATAACTACCAACTCGTAGTTTCGTAACTCTTCGGGGGTCATTACAGGCATATATTTCTCAATGTCGAGCAATGCAAGCATATTTTCGAGCATTGTTTTCCGAATGTCCGCATACTTGGGTTCTTCAATCATATCCCCCTCGCCGGTCAGAAACCAACGGGCGTTGATGTCGGGCAACTTCGATACGATTGTCATTACCGGCGTGATACCGAAATTTTCCCCTTTTAGCAACTTGGCAAGATATTGAGGCGTCCAGCCCAACAAATCAGCAAACTCCCGTTGTCGCCCACCTGTTTTATACTTAATTATTTCGAGTAACCTTGTATTCATAAATTTCAATATAACGGTACTTTATATCGGATTTGTCCGAACTCTATTATCCTGCAACGGCAGAGGTGGCATTGTCTCCCTGCTGGGCAGGCATTTTTTTGCCTTCCGCAATTTGCTGTTTCAACAAGGCAACCAACTCGTCTATCTGCTTGTCCTTGCTTTTAAGGCTTTCAGCTTGCGTTTGTATCACATCCCAAACATTTGCCGGAATAGTTACGACACTTGTTCCAGCCTCTACGGAGTTCAGCATATTGCCCTCGCCCGTCATTATCCAAACTTCGTTTATATTTTTATCGACAGACGCCAATTTCTGCACAAATCTTTCCGACAAAGGCACTTTTCCATTTACTATCTGTGAGAATGAGGACTTTGTATAGCCCAACTTCTCGGCTAATTCTCGCTCGTTTTCGGCGTATTCCATAAAAACGAGCCAATTTATCACCTTTTTAACCCTTTGTGTTTCTGTCATTTGCAAACAAACTTAAAATTAAATCGCAACTTTGTGTCGAAAATTTTGTTTGAAATCGAAACAAAGTTTATATTTGCACACGGGTTTTAATAAAACCGCATTCAAAAATATGAAGAAAAATTTGAAATCGAAAATAAACCAAACAGTAAATGCAAAAATAATGGAACAAAAGGTTTTCAAAACGGCCTATCAAGAGGAACAGGAAGCCAAAGATATGGCTATCTACAACGAATGGAACGAGTTAATGTCCATTCCCGGACAAAGCGCAACAGGCGTAACCCAACATTTGATGCAGAAGTACAACATCCATTCTTCATCAACTATTTGGGTTATGCGTAAAAGAGCCGAAAAACGGCTTAAAAGGGAGGGAAAATTATGAGTACAAAGTTAAGCCCCGAAGCTGCACGAGCCAAGTACGAGTACAACAAGAAATACCAGCAACGGTATTGGGAGAAAAAAGCTGCGTCAAAACGGGCTGCCGCCCAACAACAGATACAGACGGAACCGGTTTCGGTTTCCCGCAATGGTATGGATGACCAACGGTACATCACGGCTCTCGAAGCCTCAAACAAAACACTCAACAGCGAAAATCGACGGCTCGTGAGGCTTTTGCATAACTATCAGAAAATTATCGCTCAATCAACGGTTGCGGCTCTATGAAAAAGAACAAACAGACAATCGCAAAATATGCCCGCCTGTATGCGATAGGCTTATGGGGAATCTTATCCGTCATTTGGCTCTCCAGCGAACCAATAGGCGATATGGCTTGGAGGAAATTCTGCTTGCTGAAAGGAATCGGGCTGGCTTCGCTGGGGTTATGCTGCCTCGTAGGGAAAAGGCTCGATAAAGCAGGGCTGCTGCCTAATATGGACGATGAAAATGATTGCGAGATATGAGTTGCCCGGTATGTAACGGCTACCCCAGTTGCCCAAGTTGCACACCGGAACCTCGAATGATAACCTGCCCTGCATGCAACGGAACGGGCGAAATCTACTACAACGAGAACGGAGACCGAATCTCCGAGGAAGAATACGCCCTGCTGCCCGCCGATGCAAGAGAGGTTGAAAGTTGCGAAGAATGCTACGGGGCAGGTAGCATAGAAGATATTTACGGACTTGATTATGACTAACGAAATGAATGATAAAGACAAACAACACCGCTCGGAGGAATTTCAAGAACTAACCTCCAAAATAGACCGGCTCGAAAAAATAGCCCTATTGGGGGCAAAAAACGTCCTGACGATAGATGATGTTGCCCTGATAACAGGGTTCACGAAAGGTCATATATACCGCCTGACAAGCGGACAGAAAATCCCGCATTATAAACCCAATGGGCGCACTCTCTATTTCAAGAAAGAGGAAATCGAAAATTGGATGCTGCAAAACAAGATACGGACAAACACCGAGATTGAAAGTGCGGCCACCACTTATACGGCAATCAACAAAAAGAAGTGAGTTATGGACGAAAGCCTCAATACAGCGAAAGCCCGTATCCGGGCAGCCTTTGAATCCGGAATCAGGATGACAACAGCGCAAGGAAACCGCATCGGTAATACCGTCGATTTCCGCAAGATTGTATCGCTCCTCAAAAGCGAGGGATTCGATATACAAAGCTATTGGAACGAAAAGGACGGGCGGCGTTGGAAAACCTACTACCACCAATACCCGCTGCCACAGAAAGGGACACGCATGAATGAATTGGGGCAATCTAAACTGCAATTATAAACCGGCTGGGGAGGCGAGGCGGAATTACGCTAAGGTGGCGATTTAAGTGCGCTCACGGACTTCGCCACCTCTATTTCGCAGGTTCGAACCCTGCCCCCAGCGCAAGCAAAGCCCGAAGCTGTAAGAGGGCAAAAAAATCAGCAATTATGAGTGACATCATCGAAATCAAACAGGCTGAGATGCTGCAAGCAATCAACCGGGCGGAGGTAGATACCCAAATCGCCACCGCAAAGCAGTACCCTCGTGATATTTACGGGGCATTGAACAACATTAAGACAATCGCCACGCTCGACAATTCGACGGCAGAAGATTGTTTCTATGCCCTGCGCCGACAGGGGACACTCATCGAGGGCGTATCGGTACGCCTCGCAGAGATTATCGCCGGAGCGTGGGGAAATATGCGGGTACAAACCCGTATCATCGGCAACGACGGCAAGACTATCACGGCACAGGGCGTATGCCATGACCTTGAAACCAACCTTGCCGTTTCGGTCGAAGTGAAACGCCGTATCACGGACAAAAGCGGCAAAACCTACTCGGAAGATATGCAGGTTACAACCGGCAACGCAGCATCGGCAATCGCTTTCCGAAATGCAGTTCTGAAAGTAGTTCCCAAAGCCGTAACAAAACGGGTCATCGACGAAATCAAACAGGTTGCGCTCGGCAAAGCCATAGACCTCGAAACCCGCAGGCAGAATATGATTGCCTACTTCGGCAAACTGGGTGTATCGCAGACGGACATCCTCACCTACTGCGGCGTGAAACGTATCGAGGAAATCACCAGCGAAATGGTGTTCGAGTTGAGCGGCCTGAAAAACGCCATAAAGGAGGGTACAACGACCGTAGCCGAAACATTCAAGCAGAACACCGCCGACGCAGAGAAGTTGGCCGAGGACGCCCGAAAACAAGCCGAGGCCAAACGCCGCAAGGTGGCGGAGGCTGCCGCCACAGCTACGGCTGCAACACAAGGTGGCGGACAACCCACCGAAACATCGGAGTCCGTGAATCCCGAAACAGGCGAAGTAACAAAAAAATAACCGCTCGAAAGAGCATAATTCAACATAACAATGGATAACGTAGAAATCAAAAAATCGAACCTCGAAGCGGCTTACAAGCAGGCCGATGACAACACGAAAAAAATGCTCGCCACATTGTTCGGCGATGCGGTAACAACTAAAGACGACCGCCCCGTAACGGAGCGTATCAAGACGTTCGAGGACGCAATGGCTGCACTCGACAGCAACCACCCCTTTGTATGCGATTTCCGAGCGTTTTGCGCCCAATCCGACGACATCAGCCCTGATATGCTGGCGTATCTCAAACTCCGCATCATCTGCGCTGCCTTAAACGAGGGCTGGGAACCGCAGTTTACAGAGGATGAGTGGCGGTATTATCCTTGGTTTTACCTCTACACACAGGCGGAACTCGACGACATGGGCGACGGGGAAAAGCAGGAGCGGCGAATGATTGACACCGCTGACTATGTAACTGAATCTGCGGGCTTCGGCTCTGCGCGTTCGGATACCGCCCCCTCGCATACGAGTGCGTACGTCGGCTCTCGCCTTTGCTTGCGGAGCAGCGACCTCGCCGTTTACTGCGGAAAGCAGTTCATCAAATTATGGGCTGATTTCAACCTAGCCCGCAAATAAAAATATCAGGGAGGGATTTTCACCCTCCCTATTTTCAAAACCTCAAAATTAACAGAAATGGATATTCAAAACATCGTAAAAGACCTGCAAAAGTGGCAGGAGGAAAACAAAGAAAACCGGAGCGTAATAATTATTACCTCTGAATGTATCGCAAAATCCGAGGGGGGGGGTAAACGCACCAGCGCATCTCTCATAGGGGTTGTTGGTTCAGAAGGGATGCTCGTGCCCTCCCTTGCAAATGCCATTACTCAACACTCCGATTTCATCGACCTACTCCGTAAGGCCACAAAAGTTGCGGCAATAGATACAATTTCCCAAACCATTAAAGACGTAAATTAGTATGAGCAATACAGTAATACGACCCAAAGACCGAGCCGAATGGCTCGAATACCGCAAAGACGGTATCGGTAGTTCCGAAGTAGCGACAATCCTCGGCCTCAATCCGTGGGAAACTCCTTATCAGCTATGGAGACGCAAAAAAGGGCTGGACGCCCCTAAAGACGAAACCTTTGCGATGAAAGCCGGGCATTATCTCGAAGATGCCGTATCGCAGTTTTGGGCTGACGCAACAGGCCGTGAGGTCATCAAAAGTTCAGCCGGAGATTGGTTGTTCAAGAACAATGAAAAAGGGTTTTTGCAGGCCTCCCCCGACCGTACTTATTGGCTGGACGGACACCGAAACCCGAACAACAAGGGGATATTGGAGTGTAAAACAACCCAAATGTCAATCGACCCCGACGACCTGCCGAAACATTGGTTCTGCCAGGTTCAATACCTGCTCGGAGTTTCGGAGTTTAAGCAAGGCTCGCTGGCTTGGCTCTGTTCCGGCCGAGAATTCGGGTACAAGGACATCGCATTTGTTCCAGACTTCTTCGGCTGGATGATTGAGGAGGTTGAACGCTTTTGGGTTGATAACATCATCGGAAACGTGGAACCGGATGCGACCACCGTTACAGACGTTATCACGAAATATTCCCGCCATACGGAGGGTAAAATTCTCGAAGTTACCGACGACATCCTCTCGGCCTGCAATCAACTGAAAGGGGTAAAAGCCGAACTTGCCAAACTCGAAGCCACCAAAGAAGAACTTGAATCGAAAATCAAAATGGGCTTCGGGGATGCAGAAGCTATTAGTTACGGAGGACAAACCCTCGCAACGTGGAAAACATCCAAAGACAGCGCAAAATTCGATAGCAAGGCTTTCGGGAAAGCCCACCCCGACCTCGCACAAGAGTTTACGAAAATGGTACCTGGCACACGCCGGTTTATCCTAAAATAGAGGGAATGTATGCAATATCAAACCAGCAGCGAGAGGAAATTATGAAACTTCTCGCTGCTTTACAAGACCTGCCCGGCAAAGATACCAAGACTATAAATATCAAACGCCGAGCGGTCATACTGACAAGGAAGTTGAACAATAAAAAGCAGATAGACAATGATACCAAATGATTTTTTAGGGCAATTATGGGGGTATAAACTGAACAGTTAAATTTTCTTTGTTCAAAATATGATTGTATTATAATCATTTTATTATTTTCGCAAAACCAAAAGTAACAGAGTATGAATAAGAAAGAACATAGCACTGTATATGGGTGGGAGTGGCCGAAAGGCCTCCCTACGCTCCTGTTATGCGTGGTAGCCCTAAATACGGTGCTTTTTAATACTATACGGCTATGATTACGTTACGTTCCAATCAATCAGAGCCGATAAACAAGGCGATTGCATTTTTCAACGAAAAGAAGCCGAAACCGAGTTTGATAGTACTCCCCACAGCGTGGGGAAAATCAATCCTTACTGCTTTCGTTGCGAAGAACTGCACGGATAAATTACTCGTTTTACAGCCCTCAAAGGAGCTGTTGGAGCAAAACTACAAAAAATACCTATCGTTATGCGGGTTCGTAACCAACGCCGGTATCTACTCCGCATCATTCGGTCGAAAGGACATCGCACAAATTACCTACGCCACTATCGGCAGCATCAAATCGCTCGGGGCGACATTCAAACAAATGGGCTTTACAAAAATGCTCATTGACGAGGCGCATCTATATCCCCGTGAATCCGATAGTATGCTTGGCAAGTTCCTCGAAGAAAGCGGGATTACACACGTTCTCGGCATAACGGCCACGCCTGTCAAATTACAGACCAACCGAGACCTCGACGGCAACACATTCTCCAAACTCGTGATGCTGACCTCCCGCAGCAAGAAAGGCAATTTCTTCAAAGACATAATCCACGTCGGGCAGGTTCGGGAAATGGTGGAACTCGGATTTTGGAGCAAACTCGTGTATCGGGCTGCCGATTTTGATGATAGTATGCTCGTGTTCAACACCTCGAAATCCGAGTACACCGAATCAAGTGTTCAGCAGGCGTACAACGCCAACAATGGCGCAGGAGGCATAATTGACGCACTCGATGCCAACAAAGACCGCAGGCATATTCTCGTGTTTGTTCCGAGCGTCCAAGACGCTATCGACCTATCACAGCGATACGAAAATTCGGCTGTGATTTATGGCGACATGGATAAGCGGCAACGGGATTTCGTCATATCGGAATTCCGAGCCGGACGCATACGGGTAATTTTCAACGTGCGGGTGCTTTCAACGGGTTTCGACTACACGGGGATAGATTGTATTGTTCTCGGCATTTCAACGGCTTCAATCGCCCTGTATTACCAAATCATCGGACGTGCGACACGTATCGACGAGGGCAAACAGGACGCCCTCATTATCGACCTCGGCGGTAATGTAGCCCGTTTCGGCAAGGTCGAGGACATCACATTTGAACGGGGGAAAATATGGCGAATGTTCGGCAGCGGTGGAAAGTTGTTGAGCGGCATACCTATCAGCGACATCGGACGGGTAACAAAACAGGACGTGGACGCTATGGATGCCGGGAAAAAAGCCGTTATCGAGGTCATGCCTTTCGGCAAGTACAAAGGCGAGCGCATCACCGACATTCCGGCCAGCTATCGACAATGGTGTTTGGCAAATTTCGAGTGGAAAGCCCACAACGAAAACCTCCGGCAATCACTCTTAGCGACACTTAAAAATTAAGAATATGGCAAGACCCAAGAAAAATAATGCAGAGTATTTCACGCACGACGCCGATATGCGGAATGACGTGAAAATAAAGGCTCTCCGCCGTAAATTTTCCCACACAGGGTATGCCGTATGGAATTACCTGTTGGAAACACTCACAGACTACGATTTTTTCGAGGTCGAGTGGGAGGAAATAAACATCGAACTCCTTGCGGCGGATTATGACGTATCGGTTAGCGAGCTGACCGAAATTGTTGAATACTGCGTAAAAATCGGGCTGTTGCAGCGGGCAGGGAATAAACTCTTTTCCCAAGCCCACCAGCAACGGTTCGCCTCTTTGCTTGCAAACCGAGAACGGAAGCGCATTTCAGAGGGGCAAAACGCAAGTATGACGAATAATGGCGGAGTTATGGCGAGCCAAAACCCCGTTGAAACAGACGAAACCGATGCAAGCGGCAACCCAAAACAACATAGTAAAGGAGAGGAGAGCAAAGGAGAGGAAAAGAAAGGAGAAATAAAATATCCTTATCAGGATATTGCCGTCCTGTGGAACTCGATATGCAAGAGCCTCCCGAGAATCTCAAAGTTATCAGACCCTCGGCGGGCAAAGATAAAAGCCCGGCTCAACGAGTTCGGCAAGCCCGAAAGTTGGATGCCGACCTGCGAGGCTTTGTTTGAGGCAGTCGAGGCATCCAGCTTCTTGCGGGGCGAAAACAAATCGAATTGGCAGGCGTCATTCGACTGGCTGTTCAGCAACGGCACGAACTGGGTTAAGGTCATGGAGGGCAATTACGCCAACAAAGGCCAACAACACAAAGCCGGTTCCACCACCCTCGGTTGTGATGAACGCATCGAGAACGGACGCCGGACGTATGGGTCGGGAAAGGTTACAATCCCGATGAACGCTCCACCCCGACCGGGCGATAAATACGCTTGGGATAGTTCAACGCAAAAATGGGTGTTGTTATGATGCGGTGGAGAGAATTGGGGATAGAAATCCCGTACAATCGCACGAGCGGCAACATCAAGACCTACTGCCCTCAATGTAGGGACAGCCGCCACAACAAACGGGATAAAAGCCTATCGGTGGACTTGGCGACAGGTGTATTCAACTGCCACTATTGCGGGTGGGCGGGCTGCGCCGCTGAAAAAGAGAAGCGTTGGGACAAACCGTTTTACAACCCCCGCCCGCTGGCACGTCAGAAACCCGAATACAAAAAGCCAAAACAGACGGGCAATACCTCAATGAGCAGCAAGGCCGTTGCGTGGTTTGCCGGGCGGGGCATAAGCCAAAAGACGCTCGAACAGATGCGGGTTACGGAGGGTATGGAGTGGATGCCGCAGAAAAACGGGCAAGCCAACACAATCCAATTCAACTACTACCACAAGGGCGAATTGGTAAACACGAAGTTCCGCACGGGCGACAAGTGCTTCAAAATGGTATCGGGGGCAGAGTTACTGCCGTACAATATCGACGCTATCAAAGGGAAAAAGGAGTGCATCATCACGGAGGGCGAAATGGACGCCCTCTCGTTCATTGAATGCGGGCGCACGGACGTTGTAAGTGTGCCGAACGGGGCAAATGCCAACCTCTCCTACCTGGACGAATACATCGAGGAGTATTTCGAGGACAAAGACACGATTTTCATTGCATCGGACACCGACACCAAAGGCGTCATCCTGCGGGACGAGCTGTTACGGCGTTTCGGGGCTGACCGCTGCCGCATTCTCGAATACGGGGAGGGATGCAAGGACGCTAACGAGCATTTGATGAAGTTCGGACAGGATAGCCTACTGAAATGCCTCGACGATGCGCCGGAGGTAAAGGTCGAGGGGATTTTCACGGTTTCGGACTTTGAACAATCGCTGGACGCCATTTTTGAACACGGTTTGCAAAAGGGGGTAACAATCGGACACGACAATTTCGACCGCTTGTGTTCATTCGAGACCAAACGCCTCTGCATCGTAACAGGTATTCCGGGCAGCGGTAAATCGGAGTTCATCGACGAGATTGCCGAACGGCTCAATATGCGGTACGGGTGGAGATTCGCATATTTCAGCCCCGAAAACGCCCCACTCGCCTATCACGCATCCAAGTTGATAGAGAAGTTTACCGGCAAGAAATTCAGCAAGGAAACGCTTAAATTCGGGGAATACCGGCTGGTAAAAGAACACCTCGAAGATAACTTCTATTTCATCAGTCCGGCGGATAATTTCCGAGTTGATACAATCCTCGAAAAAGCCAAATTCCTCGTCCGGCGGCGAGGCATCAAAGCCCTCGTAATCGACCCGTACAACCGATTGGAGAGCCAACAGGGGAACCGGAACGAAACGCAGTACATCAGCGAACTCCTCGACAAGCTGACAAATTTCGCTCAAATCAATGACATCCTCATAATTCTGATGGCGCACCCGACCAAGCAGCCGAAGAACAAGGACGGAGTAATTGAAGCCCCGACGCTGTATGACATCAGCGGCTCGGCCAACTTCTACAACAAAGCCGATTTCGGCATCGTGGTACACCGGAACCGCCTTGAAAACACGGTCGAGGTTCACGTTCAGAAAGTCAAGTTCCGACACCTCGGAGAGTGCGGGACTTGCCAATTCAAGTATAACATCAACAACGGGCGGTACACACCGTTCGACGGCGCAAGTTTCGACGCTATTGCTTGGGACAACACGAACCACCTGCAACAACACCAACAAGAGCTGTTGGAGGAGGCATACCGCAGCAGCGTATTTGATTTCCAAGACGACGATATGCCGGACGACGATTGCCCATTCTAAATATACAGATTATGAAACAATTACTCATATCATTTTCGGGAGGAGCAACGAGTGCATATATGACAAAAATGCTCTTGGATAATCTTGACCGAACAGAATACGAAATAAAAGTTGTATTTGCCAACACGGGAAAAGAGCGGGAAGAAACCTTACAATTTATTCGAGAATGCGATACCCGCTGGGGATTCAATACTGTGTGGGTCGAATGTATTACAAACCCGGAACGAGGGAAAGGCGTATCAGCAAGAGTGGTTGATTTTGAGACTGCGAGCCGCCACGGAGAACCTTTTGAGGCCAGCATCAAGAAACACGGCATATCGAATGTAAACCAACCTCTATGTACCCGTGAACTGAAAACCTACACGATAAACGCTTATATGCGACAAATAGGTTGGAAGCACTATCATCGTGCAATAGGAATTCGATTGGACGAGATAGACAGGGTAAATCCAAACTATAAAAAAGAACGCATAATCTATCCCTGCATATCTATGTTTCCCTCACGCAGAGAGGACATCAATGCATTTTGGGCGGCGCAAGATTTCTCGCTAAACCTAAAATCATATCAAGGAAATTGCGATTGCTGTTACAAAAAATCACTCCGCAAACTGCTGACGATAGCGCACGAAGAACCTGAACGATTCCAATGGAGGGCGGACATGGAGGCTAAATATGAAAACTATCTCCCGGACAGCAGGAAAAACAATCCCAAAGTAAAATTTCCTATACGGTTTTTCCGAGGCAATTTATCGGCAAACGAAATACTCCAAATGAGCAAATCATTCACTGATTTCGCCTCCGATGATAGCAAAAAGACAAACACCTACAAACAATTATCCCTATTCGGGAACGAGTTGGACACTCCAAACGGATGTAGCGAAAGTTGTGAAGCATTCTAACTACATGGAAACGAATATAATATATAACATTGACTGCCTTACGGGGTTACGCAATCTGCCTGACGATAGCATAGATTGTTGTGTTACCTCCCCGCCGTATTTCAACCTGCGGGATTATGGAGTGAACGGTCAAATCGGGTTAGAGGATACGCCTGAACAATACATTCAAAAGCTGGTCGGCGTATTCCACGAGGTAAGGCGGGTATTAGCCCCTGCGGGGACATTGTGGGTAAACATTGGAGATTGCTATGCTGGCAGCGGAAAAGGGGCAGCAAACTATCCCGACAATGCCATGAAATACAAGCAGGGGACAAATCGAGGGACTGTTGGACAGTCAGCCATAGTCAAGAAATTCGACGGCTACAAGAGCAAAGACCTCATTGGCATACCTTGGATGCTGGCCTTTGCGTTACGGGCGGACGGCTGGTTTCTGCGGCAGGATATTATTTGGGCAAAGCCTAACCCCATGCCGGAAAGTATGAAAGACCGGTGTACGAAATCCCATGAATATATCTTCTTGCTCACCAAATCCCCGAAATATTACTTCGACTGTGAGGCTATCCATGAAAAGGCCGTAACAAGCGGCACAATCCCGACAAATGCACCTCGCTACGGCGGTAACAAATACACGGCGACCCCCGAAAAGTTTTACCGGACAAAAAGCGGCAACGCATATATCGACAGGGAATTTCGGAACAAAAGAGACGTATGGACAGTCCCGACACAACCCCTGCAAGAAGCGCATTTTGCGACGTTCCCCGAAAAATTGGTGGCTGACTGCATTTTGGCCGGATGCCCTGAAAATGGAATCGTCCTCGACCCATTTATGGGTTCCGGAACGACGGGCATAGTCGCCCGAAAATTTAACCGTAAATACATCGGGTTCGAGTTGAATCCCGAATACATAGAAATCGCCGACAAGCGATTGAAAAAAGAACTCGGATTATTCATTTAACCTCAATAACAGTATGAAGACGTATGTAATTACACTCTCAAAGCGGTTTCCGACCGGTCATAATCGGGCGGGCGACCTGACATTTTTTCTCGAAGCATTATCAAACGCTTTGCATAACGCCGAAGCAACACTTACCGTAGATGATGCCGACGATACATCAATTCAAATCTACGAACGGAAAATCCACACGATTCGGGCAAATTATCCCCTTTGGGCAAAACGCATCGCCGAGGTTGAACGGGGTGAGGCTTGCCTATCAATCCGGCAATGGACGGGTAAACCTTACCGCAGCAAACAGGTAGAAATTGCCCGACTGACAAAGGAGGACGGCGTGGGCATTCAAAAAGTAGAGCTCACCAATGATTTAGCGGAGTGCATTACCGGAGGACGACATTATAGCTATGTTGATATTGCTCGAAACGACGGATTACACCCTGCCGATTGGCTTGATTGGTTCAAGGGATATGAACTCGCACAGCCTATGGTAATTATTCACTTTACCAAATTCCGCTACTAAAATGACAACAAAAGAACATATCATTCAGTATTGCAAAGACCACAATTTCAAACTCAGAGAGGAAGATTTCGACGGTTCTATTTATCAGTACAGCAAATATTTATCGAAAACTATACTCCTGTTTATCGGCGTATCTGACACCATGTTGAATGTCGGAATAATAGTTCTCGACACGCAGCAACAAGTTTACAAAAAAGATACGACGCTTCCCATTTCGCTCATTGAGCCGAGCTATTGGCGGCTCCATTTGAGTACAATGGTTCACGACGTTGTGGCGGCTGTATTCGACGAAATGACCAACCTCGGTTTTAAGCCTAAAAAATGACTGCCATGAAGTTACTCTATATCGACTTATTCTGCGGGGCGGGCGGAACCTCTACCGGCGTTGAGAACGCCCGCTATGAGGGTCGGCAATGTGCAAAGGTCATCGGATGCGTGAACCATGACGCCAACGCCATAGCCTCACACGCCGCCAACCACCCCGACGCTATGCACTTCACGGAGGATATTCGGACGCTGGAACTCTCCCCGTTGATAGCCCATATTGCCAAAATGCGGAAACTCTATCCCGACGCATTCGTTGTGTTATGGGCGAGCCTCGAATGTACGAATTTTAGCAAGGCCAAAGGCGGGCAGCCCCGTGATGCCGACAGCCGGACGCTGGCCGAACACCTGTTCCGCTATATCGATGCTATCAATCCAGACTACATTCAGATTGAGAACGTCGAGGAGTTTATGAGCTGGGGCGACCTCGACGAAAACGGCAAACCGATAAGCAAGGACGCCGGGCGATTGTACCAACAATGGGTGGCGAACGTCTGCGGGTATGGTTACCGGTTTGCTCATCGCATACTTAACTCTGCCGACTATGGAGCGTACACCTCCCGTCGCCGGTTTTTCGGCATCTTCGCAAAAGGGAGCCTCCCGATTGTGTTTCCCGAACCGACGCACAGCAAAGAGGGAGCGGCTGGGTTATTCGGACGGTTGCACCGCTGGAAGCCCGTGCGGGAGGTGTTGGACTTCTCGGACGAGGGAGAAAGCATCTTCGGGCGCAAAAAACCGCTCGTCGATGCGACGCTGGAACGGATATATGCGGGGCTGATAAAGTTCGTTGCGGGCGGTAAGGAGGCGTTCTTGGTAAAGTGGAACAGTATGAGCCGGACAGGTAAATACCAGGCTCCGGGCATTGACGAGCCGTGTCCGACTGTTGCAACGCAAAGTAGGCTCGGCGTGGCAAAGATAAGTTTCCTATCCAAGTATTTCGGCGGCAGCCCGGAGGGGAAGAGCGTATCGGTCGAGGAACCGGCAGGGGCAATAACCACAAGAGACCACCACTCGTTCATCACAGCCTATTATGGCAACGGGCACAATCACAGCATTGACGAACCGGCTCCAACGCTGACGACGAAAGACCGGCTCGCATTTGTTGATATGCAGTACGGGAACGGGACACCCTGCGACATCGAAACACCCGCTCCGACCGTTACCACCAACCCCAAACACCAACTCGTTACCTGCAAACCGTGGATAATGAACACGAGTTTCAAGAACACAGGGAGCAGCATCGACGAACCGGCACAGACAGTAACGGCGAACCGGAAATGGCACTACCTGATGAACCCGCAATTCCAATCCGCAGGAGGTTCAGTCGATAGCCCCTGTTTTACGCTTATCGCTCGTATGGATAAAATGCCACCTTACCTCATTCAGACAGAACAGGGCGAAATGGCTATCGTTATCGAACCGGACGACAGCCCCGCAATGGTAAAAATCAAACAATTTATGGCATTGTACGGCATTATCGACATCAAAATGCGAATGCTCCGCATACCGGAATTGAAACGGATTATGGGTTTCCCCTCCGATTATGTTCTCGTCGGGACACAGGCAGACCAAAAGAAATTTATCGGTAACGCCGTGGAAGTCAATATGGCACGGGTTCTCTGCGAGGCTCTTTGCGCTCGACTGATTGAGGAGGACATCAAGCCGATACGGGCGAAAACGAAACGCAAATAAAAAAAACGCACTATAAATCATCGAATTATGAAAGTTAAAGAAATCATCAAGTATCTGCACAACTACCAAAAGTGGCGGCGAGGGGCTGACCTACCGATGCCCAACCCCAAAGAATTGGGGATGGCGATTGACGGGGCGATTCGTGAACTGCGAAACTTCCAACGGCTGAAAATCAAACTCGACAAGAAAAGCCCCAAATGAAATGCCACTACATATACACCGAGGACGGCGAAAAGGTGCTTATCCCGTACTGTTGGCCGGTGGTTCTTTCGGGGGATATGTCGCAATGCACCTGCCGCCCTGAAAAGACCTTTGCTGCTTTCGAGCGTGAGCGGTACAATGAAACCGTAAAGGCTCTGCGGGCGGAAATAAAGGATTTGGAACACGAAAATGCCTATCTCAATAGGATAATCAAAAAACTCACAAAACAAAAACGTAAAAAAAATGAAAACAATGACGAAAGAGCAGCTTGCGGAGCTGCTGAACGGTAACGAATACCGTGATGAAATGACAAAAGAACAGGAACAGGCTGCCAAGCAAAACAATCTGTTGGTGCTGTTCGGTGCATCGGATGACCTGCTCGAAATGCGAGGGGCTATCCGTGATGAAGTCGGAGCCTATGACGGCGGAGAGTATGCGCTTGCATTGGACGGCGAACTGTATGCCGACGGCGAGGAAGAAAACACCTACCACAAGGCCATAGGCAACGAGGTTATACCCATTTCGGACGAGTGCGACAACGACGACAATCCCCGCCTCATTCGAGCCGAGTGGTGTCCCGACGACCAACCGGCTTTGAGTTGGCGTATATCCTCCAATATGCCCTGCGCCTCGTTCACAATCAAGGAGGACGGAGAGCCATACTGCGAGGGCATAGTTATCGACATCGACGAAATAATCCCCAACAACCAATAACGACACAACAATTATGGGAAACTTTGGAATTAAAATCGACCTCCTGAAACTGAAAAACAGTTTCGTAACCAACCTCAAAGGCAAAGCGGCCACGAAACGCTGCTTGGTTATTCCTATCGACGACAGCGGAGTTTACCTCGGCGAGAAAGGGGTGTATTTGAACCTCACAGCCGTCGAAATGCGGGAACAGCGATACGGCGATACGCACGTCCTCAAACAAAGCCTCGCCAAAGAGGTGTACCAAGCCATGAGCGAGGAGGAACGTATGGCGCAGCCCATATTCGGGGCATTGAAACCTATCGAAAGCCAGCAGCGGCAAATGGAAGTAACGCAGACCACCAACGCAACGGAGGCTGTCGAAGACCCCGACGACCTCCCGTTCTGACATCCGGCGGACAAAAGCACGGCACAATTCGGGGAGCAATCCCCGTTTTGTTGTCTTGCCCGAAATCAGCCCCAAATTCAAACGATATGACAACAGATAAGCAAACACCCGACAAGCCAAAAAGAAAGGCACAGAAGCCGCAGAAACAGCCAAAAATGGATGTATTCACGGCTATATGCAAAAGCGACCTAAAAATAGAGGTCGTCAAAGAATACCTATTCCACCCCACCCGCAAATGGAGGTTCGACTATGCCATACCCGACCATAAAATAGCCCTCGAAGTCGAGGGCGGTGTGTGGACAGGCGGACGCCATACCCGCCCGCAAGGGTTTCTCGGCGACATCGAAAAGTACAATGCCGGGACACTCCTCGGCTGGCGGATATTCAGAGTAACGCCCGACGACCTATGCAGGTTGAAGACGCTGGAATTGATAAAACAGGCTATTTCAGCCTAAAAACTCATTTTTCAGCCCTAAAAGCGATTATAATATAATCATTTTGGCTAATTTTGTCGAAACTAACAAATTTATTGGGATGATAAAGTTTTCAGAATTTGTATCGCTCGGACACCCTGACAAGATTGCGGACTACATTTCGCAATATCTCCTCGACCGATACATCGAACACGACCCGCAAACCCGATATGCGGTAGAAGTACAAATCAAGGATTATCGGGTAACGCTCGGCGGCGAGGTATCAAGCAAGCACCGGTTCAGCACGGATGAAATTCATCAGTTCGTGCGAGCGGCTGTAAACGACATCGGGTACACACGAGAGTATCAGCAGCGTTGGGGAGCCGACAATACTATCTGCGGCGACACGCTCCAAATAATGTCGCTCATTTCGCAACAGAGCGATGACATTGCACAGGGGTTGTCCGGCTGGGGCGACCAAGGCATTTTCTTCGGTTATTGTGAGTACCGTCCCGATACCTGCGGAATGCCTCTCGACCATACCCTCGCCAAGAGGTTGTGCAAAGCCCTATTCGAGAGTGGAATCGGAGGCCTTGACATCAAAACGCAGGTCATTACCCGCAATGATAAAGTTGAAAAGGTCATCGTTGCAATCCCGCTGCTCAACGACACGAGCAAAAAGACCGTGAAACACTTTGTGCGCTCACGTATCAAAGGCCGGTATCAGCTCATCATCAACGGCACGGGGAGGTATGTCAAACATTCGTCTATCGCAGACTGCGGAACAACCGGACGCAAGTTGGCTGTGGATTTCTACGGCGGTAACAGCAAAATCGGAGGCGGTTCCCCCTGGACGAAAGACGCAAGCAAGGCCGACCTCACGCTGAACCTCGCCGCCCGCCGCCTCGCTATCAGCTACTCGATGAAATATAAAACGGACGTAACGACCGCCCTCGCCTGCTGCATCGGCAAACAGGCTGTGGATTTCATCGTTCAAGACACGGCGGGGAACACGCTGGCCGAGGGAACAATGGACATTAACCCGCAGGAGATATGCAAAGAGTTCAAGTTGGACACCCCGATTTATGCGTCTATGTGCCGTTGGGGGCTGTTCGGCGAGTATCAGCAGGACAAAGTATGGGAATAAGGCTATGAAAACGGAACTCGTAAAACTTTCACAAATACAGGTAAACGGGGCGAACCCCCGTATTATCAAAGACGACAAGTTTGCCAAGTTGGTAAACTCCATACTCGATTTTCCGAAGATGCTGGAACTTCGACCGATTGTAGTGGATGATACGTTCGTTTCTTTGGGAGGAAATATGCGCTACCGGGCATTGTCGTTTATTGCTGATATGCCTTTTGACGACCTGAAAGCCCGCCTTTGCGACATTCGAGGATTTCAGAAGAAAACCGAGGCGGAGAAAGAGGCTTTGATAGCATACTGGGAGCGTTGGCAGGATAATCCGACCGCCCCCATTATCCGTGCAGCAGACTTATCGGATGCCGAGCAAAAGGCGTTCATCATCAAAGATAACGTGGGCTATGGAGAATGGGACTACGATATGCTGGCAAACGATTGGGAGGCGGAAGACCTCGAAGATTGGGGGCTGGACGTATGGCAGTCCGACAACAACGGCGGCGGCGGTACAGGCGAAAGCAGCAAGCCTGCCAACGGGTCTTTGACCGACCGTTTCGTTATCCCTCCGTTCTCAATCCTCGACACCCGCAAAGGCTATTGGCAAGCCCGCAAAAAGGTTTGGCGAGAACTTATCGGAGATATGGGCGAAAGCCGCAACGACACGCTGATAACAAGCCCCGAAATCAAGTACAAAGACATCTACCAAAAGACACGGGAACATCGTGAATCGCTCGGTCTGTCGTTCAAAGAATACCTCGACAAATATGTACCGGAGGAGGTCAAAGAGCGGGAGGCATCCAAAGTCCTGTCGGCTGGCGTGTCGCTGCTCGACCCCGTAATGGCAGAACTCATTTGCCGTTGGTTCGGGCTGGAGAAATGCAAGACTTTCGACTGCTTTGCGGGTGATAGCGTATTCGGCTATGTATCGGCCTATCTCGGTAATGAATTTACCGGCATCGAACTCCGTCCCGAACAGGCTCAACTCAACAATGAACGGGTGGAGGGTATGGCCGCTTGCTATATCTGCGATGACGGGCAAAATGTCGGGCAGCACATTGAGCCGAACAGTATGGATTTACTGTTCAGTTGCCCGCCGTACTATGACCTCGAAAAATACTCCGACCTCGAAAATGACGCCTCGAATCAGGGAACATACGAGGAGTTCCTCACGATTCTGACCAACGCTTTCAAATCCGCCCTCGGCTGCTTGAAAGAAAACCGGTTTGCAGTTATTGTCGTCGGGGATGTTCGGGACAAGAAAACAGGGTTCTACTACAATTTCATCGACGATATGAAACGCATCTTCAAAGAAAACGGAGCAGCCCTGTATAACGAACTTATCCTCATTGAAACGGGAGCCAGCACAGCCCTCCGTGCAGCCCGCTATATGGAGAGCCGCAAGGTTGCCAAGATGCACCAAAATATCCTCGTGTTCTACAAAGGCAACACAAAGGAAATCAAGAACAACTATAAAAAAATCGAATATGCAAGCGAAGATTTGGAACTTTTCAGAGTGGATAGCGGAGACGAACCCGCAGAAGATTAGGGAGCATTTCGATGCGCTGTTACGCAAAGCGGGGTTCAATATTCTCCGCTTTACGGCGCATAATTTCAAACCGCAGGGATATACTGCCTTGTGGCTGCTCTCGGAAAGCCATTTTGCCGTACACACGTTCCCTGAGTATGGCAAGACGTATATCGAGTTGTCGAGTTGCAACCTCGAATATTACCAGCGTTTTTTGGAAATGACAAAGGAGTTGTAAGATGAGCGAGGCACAACAGAGAAAGCGTCGGCAGTTGAAGCTATCCCGCCTCGAAATCGTGGCGCAACTCTACAAACGGGGTTACAGCATACGAAAAATCCAGTCCGAGGTCATGAAACGCCTCGGGCTGGAAACCTATTCGACGGCCACCGTGAACAGGGACATCCAAACCCTCCTCAAAGAGTGGCGGGAAAGCCGTTTGGAGAATATGGATTTGGCTTTGCAGCTCGAATTGGAGCGTATCGACGAAACGTGCAGGGAGTTGTGGGAGCAATGGGAAAAATCGAAAACCGACTACACCAAGACCGCCCGTAAACAGAAAGGTTCGCCGACACGGGACAGCCAAACAGGGGCGACATCTATCCGCACCTATCAAACCGAGCGGACTGAAACCGAGGTAACACGCCTCGGCGACCCGTCGTACATTGCGGAAATCAGACAGCAGCTTGCAGAACGCAGGAAGTTGCTTGGCCTGTACGCTCCTGAAAAGAAAGATATTTCGGGCGATATGAGTTTTGCGGCGTTCCTTATTGAGAGCGGCATCGTGGATGACAATGAACAGAAATAACGACATATTGCGGCAGCGGGGCATCGACCTGATGCGTTCGTGGAGAGAGGATTGGAACCGGTTTGTCCGGGACGGTCTCGGCGTAACCCTTGACCGGGAACAGCAGGAGATTTTATCCAGCGTCCAATTCAATCCCCGCACATCTGTTGCCTCCGGTACGGCTCGTGGCAAAGATTTCGTCGCAGCCTGCGCCGCCATATCGTTTCTGTACCTGACGCCCCGCTGGAATACCCAACGCCAACTCATCGAGAACACGAAAGTAGCCCTCACCGCCCCGACTGACAGGCAGGTAAAAAATATTATGATGCCGGAAATTTCACGGCTCTACAACAGGGCGAAATCACGAGGCATCGTGCTGCCTGGACGACTGAACGCCTATGACATACGCACGGACAGCGAAGAATGGTTCTTGACGGGTTTCAAGGCCGACGAGAATAACCACGAGGCGTGGTCGGGTTTTCACGCCGTAAATACGATGTTCGTTATCACGGAGGCATCCGGTATCAGCGACAACACGTTTGAAGCTATCGAGGGAAACTTGCAGGGCAACAGCCGTGTTTTGCTGGTGTTCAACCCCAACACCCCTATCGGATATGCAGCTCGCAGCCAACGAGGGGAACGCTGGACGAAATTCCGGCTGAACAGCCTTACAGCCCCAAACGTCATCGAGCATAAAATAATTATCCCCGGACAGGTCGATTATGAATGGGTCGTCGATAAACTCGAACAATGGTGTACCCGTATCGACAAATCGGAGGTTCAGGAAGAACTCGACGACTTCTGCTTCGAGGGGAAATGGTATCGCCCCGAAGACCTGTTCCGCAAAAAGGTTCTCGGCAAATTTCCGAAAGTGGCCGATGACGTGCTTATTCCGATGCAATGGATTGAGGCAGCGCAGGAACGTTGGCGGAAATACAAGGGGGAACGCACGGGTACAAATTGGCTCGGTGTCGATGTGGCTGGAATGGGACGGGACGCAACGGTCTATTGCAACCGCATCGAGAATTGGGTTGCTCCGTTCAAAAAGCACAATTCGGGCGGCACGGCAGACCACATGCGGGTTGCGGGTGACATCATCAATCACCGCCGCCAATACCCTACATCGTTCGTCAGCATCGACACAATCGGCGAGGGTGCGGGTGTCTATGCACGGGCACACGAGATTGACGACAGCCCGTGTATCATCAGTTGTAAATATAGCGAGGGAGCAAAAGCCCGTGATAAAGAACTGACCGACATAACGGGGCAATACAAATTCCTCAATATGCGGGCATACCTGTTTTGGTGCATACGGGATTGGCTCAACCCGAAGAATAACACGGGGGCAATGTTGCCACCGGACGACGAGTTTACCGAGGAAGCGACTGAAATCCGGTGGTCATTCCGTTCCGACGGAAAAATCGTAATTGAACCAAAAGAGGACATCAAAAAACGGCTCGGACGCTCTACCGACAAATTCGATGCGCTGGCCAACACGTTCTATCCGATTGTCATCAGGCGTCCGGTGGACAAAAAACGTATCGCACGGGCTGTGTACTAATTTTTTTCGCAAACAAAGTGATTATAATATAAACAATCATGGCAACAATCCAAGAAATCATCGACAAGAACAGGCCGGTAACAGAGATTATTTCCGACCTGAAAGAAAAGGCCGTTTACGTGCAACCGTGGACAGGACGCTGGGGATTGATACACGAATACGACCCCAAGCGACATCCTGTGATGAACAAAGCCAAATACCCCGACATTGTGAACGAGGACGGCTCTATCGACTACGTTACACGTATCACATACGACCTGCAACGGTTGGCTGTAAAACGTATGACGGAACTCTGCTTCGGCATACCTGTCAAGCGCATCTATAAACCCAATAACGACGAGGAGCAGAAAGTCGCCAAAATGTTGGAGGCAATCTACGAGCGGAACCGCATCGACAGCGTGAACATCGAACGGAGTAATATGCTATTCGCCGGTTGTGAGGTTATGACGCTGTGGTACGCTGTCGAGCAACGGCACGACCTTTATGGATTCAATAGCCCGCTGAAACTACGATGCAAAAACTACTCGCCGATGCAGGGGGACGAACTGTATCCGTTGTTCGATGAGTACGGTGATATGATTGCTCTATCGGTGGGCTACACCCGAAAGAAACTCGGTAAAACCGTTTCGTACTTCGACACTTACACCGACAGTAAGCACCTGAAATGGTCGAACGAGAACAACGGCTGGCAGCTTATCGAGGACGAGGATATTACCCTCGGCAAAATTCCTGGTGTGTATATGTTCCGCTCGACCCCCATTTGGGAGGACACCTCGAAAATCGTGTTCGAGATTGAATGGGCGTTGAGCCGCAACGGTAATTACCTCCGCAAGAACAGTAAACCGGTATTCTGCGTGTTTGCGGACGAAGAAATACAATTCGGCGAGGAACAACCCGAAAACAAGGAATTCAGAAGCGTCCTCCAATATCCGAAAGGTTCTTCTGCGGGGTATATCACCTGGGAGCAAGCGGTTGAAAATCTGAAATTTTTTGTTACCGAACTCCGGCAATCATTCTTCACGCAGTTGCAGTTACCGGATTGGAGTTACGAGAGTATGAAATCCAACCCTATGTCGGGCGAAAGCCGCAAGCAGCTATTCATCGACGCCCAACTCAAAGTCAAGGACGAGAGCGGGCGACTGATTGAATTCCTTGACCGTGAAATGAACGTCGTCAAAGCGTTCCTCAAAACGATGTTGCCCGAAAAGCAATGGAAAGACGTGGACAGTCTGCAAGTGGAAATGGAGATAACGCCGTTCACGATTACAGACGATAAGGACACCATTGCGAACCTCACGACGGCCAACGGCGGCAAACCTATCATTTCACAGCGGCAAAGCGTCGAAATGCTCGGCTGGAGCAATGACGTTGATAAAACGATGCAAGAACTCAGCGAAGAAAAAACCGTCGATGCGTTCCACCTAACCGAATAGCCACATGACGAAAGTACGCATATCACAAATGACATTCGGGGAAAGCGAATTTGTCAGAGGCAACAAGGTTTGGAGAGCAGAATCGCTATACCTGTTCGCACAGGCCAAAGGCTACGAAGTCCGAGACCTACCGCTGTGGGCGGTGGACTTGACCGACAACCCGTTCCCTGCGGACAACCTCTCGCAGTTCATCTTCCAATGTAAGCGGGTGCAGGATTGCTCGCTGGACTATCCTATCATCCTCGACGATTGCGGGCAGATTGCCGATGGCTATCATCGCCTATGCAAAGCAATTTTGGAGGGACGTGAAACCATAAAAGCGATACGGTTGGAGGAAATGCCTGCCCCCGACCGTATAGAGGAGGGATAACTATGGCCGCAGCGAGAAAAAAGCCACAGCGGGAACGTCCAAAATATTCGTGTCGGGACTGCATACACAGCTACGATTGGCACGAAAAGAATTGGCGGGGCGAACTGTTTATGTGCCGCTGCCCGCACTACAAAGAGGGGAAGTTCTCGAAATTCTTGGACGACCCACAATGCAACGTATTTGAATTGAGAAACAATGGCACGGTTGGACAAATGGGAGAGTAAGCACCTGAAAGACGTGGAGCGTTATGCACGGCAGATTGAAGCTATTTATCAGTCTGCCGTGCGTGAGGCTGCCGCTATCGGGGCTACAATACCCAATTTCAACCCCAACAAGCCCTTTTCGTTCGCCAACTACCCAAGTACAAAGGCTCGCATCGAAAAGTTGCTACACACGCTAAAAACGGGCATATCGACGGTTGTTCTGAACGGCATCGAGGCAGAGTGGACATTGGCGAACAACAAAAATAACGAGTTGTGCAACGTCGTATTCGGCAAATACGCCAAGATGCTATCGCCGGAACAGGCTCGTCGATATTACAACCCAAACGATAATGCCCACAAAGCGTTCATGGAGCGCAAAATCGGAGGGTTGAAACTGTCTGACAGGGTATGGCGGTACACGGAGCAATTCAAGGCGGAGATAGAAATGGGCATCGACCTCGGCCTGCGGGATGGGCTTTCGGCGGATGAAATGAGCCGGACATTACGGCAATATCTCCGACACCCCGACAAACTGTTCCGCCGTGTGCGGGACGAACACGGGCAATTGCACCTGTCGCAATGGGCAGCAGCATATAGCCCCGGACAAGGAGTTTATCGTTCGTCATACAAAAATGCCCACCGTTTGGCGGCCACAGAAACGAACATCGCCTACCGGACTTCTGATTATACTCGCTGGCAACAACTCGATTTCGTGGTAGGCATCGAAATCAGGTTGTCAAATAACCACACCCTCAATGGGCGGGCGTTTACCGACATTTGCGATGAGTTGGCCGGACGTTACCCAAAGAATTTCAAATTCACGGGCTGGCATCCGTATTGTCGTTGCCACGCAGTAGTGATACTCAAAACATTGGAAGAAATCAAAGCCGACAACGAGCGGATAATGCTCGGACAACCGCTGAACGGAGAAAGCGCAAACAGGGTGTCCGACGTACCGCCTAATTTCAAGGCGTGGAGAACCCGGAACCACGACAGGATTCAAAAGGCTACCAAGAATGGGACGCTGCCTTATTTCCTGAAAGACAACAGACAATACGCATCATAAGCACAAAACAAGGGCGGCCAATGATGACCGCCCTCATTTTTTCAGATTCTACCTCACGCCAAAATCACGTCGAGGCGTAACATAATACCCAACGCCGATGCGATGCGAATAAACGAGGAGAGTTGCAAATCGGTTTCCCCTTTCTCGATACGATTGATGTAGGTGCGTTCCCGCCCTACACGTTCGGCAAGTTCTTTTTGCGTCATACCGAGTTCTTTGCGCCGCTCCCGCAACATTTCGCCATAATACCAGGCACGAGCCTTTGCGTCGAATTCCTCACGTTCCGGAGTGCCGACCTCGCCAACCTCTTTGGCGAGTACCGTTTCGGCCTTTACGAACCCCGGTTTCTTGCTGAAATCCGTCTGCCGGAGTTTCTGCAATTCCTCTGCTGTTAATCGGTTGTTTGTCGTACTCATAGCAATTTCCTTAAAATGTTGATAGCCTTTGTAATCTCTTTGTCGTAATCCTTTGTGCTTTTCTTTATAAAGCCGTTCAGTAGGATAACGCTCGATGCGAGGTTGATATTTTCATTGTCCGCCGAAAATAGGATAACCCGAACTTCATTATCAACCGAAACACGCAATTCGTAAAAATCGGTGCTCGTCAATTTCTTCACGAATTTAGTCGGTATCGGCTGTACGGTTTCCAAAATTGATACCGCATAGCGCAGTTTTTCACGGGTGCGAGGGTTTGAATTCCTTTCAAACTCAATGTATTCCGGCGAAAATATCAAATCTCTTTTCATCTTTATCATTGTTTCTACATTGCAAATGTAACTAATTAGTTACACTTATACAAATCTTTCACAAGAAATGTGCCTATTTTCTCCGCTTTTTTCGCAATACGGGTTCTTTTGTGATACGACACCGCCGACCATTGTACGGATTATCGGGAGTGATTTTCAAATTCCACAGGCGGGACACCTTGCAACCAATCTGTTCGGGTATAAACTTCTCGTATATCGCCGACAAGGAGGTAAAGTAAAACTCCCGACTGTCGTCGTTTTCAAGGGGAGGCTCATTGAACGCCACACGATAGATAAACTCCAACTCACTCATTGCTGCCCTCCTTTCAATACCAGCGTCAATTGGTTAAGACGGTCGGGGAACCAATAGCCGTCGCTGTCTAAAAAGACGATACCGCAATCCTCGTCTTTTGGAAAACGATGCGGGCATAGAAAACTATCTGGCTTACAGAAGCCCAACACTTCATGGGGACCGAATGTTACCCCATAATCGTTGGTAAACAGAACCATATCCCCGACGGTCAAATCGTCGTTTGTGCCTATCACGTCCGAAAGGCGGTCGTAAATCATCTTGCCGTGTTTTGTTTCCAATTCAGCTCTCCAACGCTGAAATTCATCTTTATGACTTCGTTGCATAACTAATGTGCTATATAATAAATTCTCGGCTCTTTTGACACGTTGTAAATCCAACTTCCACAGCGCACCAGCAAGGCATCCTTGCCATAGAACAATTTTTTCATACCGGCGATGCTGCCGGTTACATGGAAGCAGGGGAACCGGTCGATTTTAAGACGGTCTCCGTCTGCCTTGTACAGGGTTTTCGTTTTCATTGTAGCGCAGTTTTCAATGTTTCGTAAAGGGTGTTCATCATTGCCTCTGCCGCTTCCATATCGCTTACTATGTCTTTGATGTGGTAGGGTGCACCCCTCTTGCCGTGACCATCATCGCCAACCCACAAAGATGCTTCATAATCCGGGTCGAAAGCCTCGTAATATCGTTCGATTTCTTCTAATAAACTGCTGGGGGCGTTGTCTTTCATTTCAACGCTGAAATTGAAATCCTGTCCTGCCGGAGTATATTGGGAAAACTCGAACTCGACAATGTTCGGCGTATGGGTGTCGGTTGTAACATGCCAACCCAAGCCGGAGGCGACGGTCGTAATCTGTTGAATCAAGTCCTTTTTCAACTGTTTTATCAGTTTGTCAAGCCCTCGTCCGTCCTGTATCGTTTTGCCGGTTGCCCACCCGCTGTACGGGAAGAACGTAACGGTCTTGCCCTTGTGAATGAACTGTATTTTCTTGTTATCCCGCAGCGTTATTGTGTAGCCAAGCTGCTCAATTCGCCGAACCGCATGGGCAATGCGCTCCGGTTCCAGCCGCTCCTGTCGCTCAATGTTCAACCTTGCCATGTCCTACGATTTTTTCGGGGTGTACGGGAAAATCCCAATTAACCATTTCATCAGGCAACGAGGAATGAATGTCGCCTCCGAGAACCAGCCCGCAATGTTTCTCGGCATATTCTTCCGCCTGCGCTTTGCTGGCGGCTTGGATTTTGAACTCGCCCCTGAACACGAATCGAACAGGGACGGTATAAATTCTCTTTCTGTCGCTCATAATTTCAGATTTTGTTGCCTGACAATCGCAGGCGGTTTGACAAATACCCGTAAGGGTATTATTATATACTTTCCTATACTATACTCTCCTTTACTCTACTATGGGGTATTGAAACTCCGAAACTCCGCCGTAATTCATTGATTTGTGTGTTATGGCGTGGTTTCGGCGTGCCATAACTTGTCATAAGCGCACTATCTTCGACGCAACCTCCTCACCCCAATACCCGACGATGAGGTCATAGGCATCTTTATCACCATCCCATGCAATCATACATTCGTGGTTATTGTATTCATAGAAATACACCTCTTGCGGATCGCATTCTTTCGGGATGGCCGCCCTACTATCGGCGTAGAATTTGAAAAATGCCGCAAGTCCGTCCTTTGTGCCGCAAGCTCCCGTATCTTTATCTTGGCATATTTTATCGCCGTCTTTAATGTGTCCGAGCTCTATCAAATGCTTGTACCCTTTGGCAAACTGCTCTCGGCTAAAAGCGAAGAAAACCCCGTATTTATCCGCATTGGGATGCTCATTTTTAATCGCCTTGTAGCGGTTGATAGTTTGGGCGTTCAACATTACAACACCCCCGTCGTAATTACCCCAATCCCGATAGTATCGGAGCTCGCCCCGCGTGGTCTTGACCGTCTTAATATCTTTAATGTCCGTTGTCATTGCCTTTGAAATTTTATACCCGCCACTCACGCCTTTTTAGGCCGAATGGCGGGCGATTATTGCTTATGCGGTTACTTTTACCCGGTTGAGCAAAGCCCCCGAAATCTCGTGTAATTCACGACTGCGGCGGGGTTCGAGTTCTCTTGCGTGTGCCGTAATAGCCTGCGTCAGTTTCCAAAGGGTTGCGCCGCCCTGTACTCCGTCGTCGGGGTCGTTACGCATGAGGATTTTTTCAACGCTCTCGCCCTCCGATTTCAGTAGCGAACCGGCCTTTACCAGCCGTTTCAGTTCTTGGTCAAAATCAACGTCGATTTCGGCCGCTCCTTGAATCTCAATGGCTTTTTGCATGATATTGTCCTTGCTGAACAATCCTCTCGTCAGGTCTCGAACTGCGGAAACCGTCGTGCGGGTGTCGAGTTCGTAGGTGCGGTTGGAGAGTTGCAGATTGTCAGGGAGGCGGGAGCCGAGGTGTACTTGCTTCATCACGCTCTCCCGAACCATACCATTGAGGCAAGCCCCGTTGAGTAAAAATGCCCGCATATCAACTGCCCCGTCGCCATAGTCGGAAGTGCTGAACCTCGCTCCTGCGAAAATTACCACCTCGCCGTTCTTTACCGTCGGAACAACTATGGGCTGCGGCAGTATCGTTTCCGCCCATACTTTCGTATCGCTCATATAGGCATCGGCGATAACTGCCCCCTGCTGGCTCGCCTCCTGTACGAAAGCGGTCAGGATTTCAACGCTGTTCAACCGGCGGTAGCTGTCGCTCAACACGCCTCGAACCTGCTGTCCGACCGTGCGGATAAGAACCCGTGTGCGCTGCGTCCAGCCGCTATGCTCGTTCAGAACCGTTGCGGCGAGTTGTCGTTGCCATTCGTCGCCGGAGGCGAGCTGCCGGAGATAGCGAGAGGGGATGCCCATTTTGTCGGCCAACTGTCCGATAGCGTTGTCGTGGAGGGTGTATTGCCCGCTCTGCATATTCATCAGGACGTGCCCGTTTCCGCTGAACGTGATTATCGGAGAGTGGTCGTTACGGCGCAGTTCTACTCCGATAGGGGCGATATAATCCTGTGCGATTTTCCCCTCGTTTACCAGGCGTTCCATTGTGGCCTGTACGCCGACGGCCTTGTTTTCAATCATGCGCTGAACCTTGTTAATTACAACTTCGTTCAAACCTTTCTGCGTTGTCATTGCTGTTTCCATAATCCTGTTATTTATTTGGTTAAAATTCTTCTTTTAGTAAGTCTTGAAGTTCTGTTTTAAGTTTAGTTCGCAATATTTGGTTTTGCATTTGTCGGGTTCTGTTATGCCGATTAGACCTAATACGCCGATTGCATGAAACAAACTCCCTTATAGTTCCATTTTTCCCTAATACAGTTAAAAGTTTCTTTCCTGTCATATCCTTGTATTTTTCTGATTATTTTGCCAAATCTGTGATGTATGCGAGGGCTTCATCGTAGAGTTCCTCGGCGGGCAGGTTGTCCGAGCTTGGCTCGAACCCTGCCATATATGCCGCTTCAATTATCTGTGCCATAGCCATTATTTGTACTCTGCAATAAGTTTGTTCAGCATTACCCGCATCGCTTTGTCGTCTTTTTCGAGGTTAAAAATGCGGGTCAGTTCTTTTGCATAGGCGTTCGCCTGTGTGAGTGCTGCTATCAGTTCTTTTTCTGCGTGTTCACGTTCCGCCTCTCTTTTGCGGCGTTCTTCTGCGAGTTCTCGCCGGAGCGAAAGGATTTGCCCTCTCATTCGGTTGCTTATCTCCTCGATGCCGCCCTGTTTAATCCATATCTTGCAGAACTTATCTTTATCAAGTTCACTTGCCATATACTCGGCTTCAATCTCTGCATAAAGTTCAGGGGTAGTTATAAATCCCGTCCGCTGTTCAAATTCTTGCTGTGTCATATCTCTGTTATTTTTGGTCTTTTGTTGATGATTGTTTTATAATCACATTGCAAAGTAAGTGAAGTATATTTGCTATAACAAATTTTTCACGAAGAATTTTTAACTGAAAAGGTTATTTTTCTTTGTCCGTTCAATTATATCGTTGATACTCACAACCAATCATTTGAAAGAAAATTCCTGATTATATTATAATCACTATCCGATTTTTGAGTATATTTGTCGCAGATAATCTAAACAGTTAATTTTTGAATCGTATGAGAAAAGAGATTTTGGATGCGCTGAAAGCCAAATTTGTGGGGGTCAGCGAAGCAATCTTGGGCAGGATAGCCGACAAGTTGACGAAGACTGCAACCACGCAGGAACAGGTTGCAACCGCAGTCGAGGGGGTAACATTCCAGCAGGTTCTCGAAAGCTACGGCGACAGCCGAGCTACGGAAGCCCAGCAGACCGCAGTATCGAACTACGAGAAGAAACACGGCCTGAAAGACGGGAAGCAGGTCAAAGGGGGCGCATCTGCTGAACACAACGACGAACCCGACAATCAACACGGTAACGGAGATAACGATACTCCTGCGTGGGCAAAGGCGATTATCGACGGGCAGAAAAGCCTATCCGACCGCCTGACTGCAATCGAGGGCGACAAAGTTACCACCAGCCGGAAACAGAAATTCGACGCAATCATCGGCAAGCTGCCGGAAGACCTCCGCAAGCCTTATGCCCGCACGGACATCAAGAGCATATCGGACGATGAGTTTGACGCTCTTTTGTCCGAGGTCGGCACGGAGGTCGAGGAACTTGCAAAAAAAGAAAATGCGAGGGGTGCTGTTTTCGGACGACCGGCCACCGGCGGCGCAGCAAAAACCACAACGAACGGAGTCAAAGAGGCGACGGACGAGGAGGCGCAGCGTGTTGTGGACGGGATGAACTTAGGTTAAACCATTAAAATTCAAAGACAATGCCTACCGCAGATTTGAAAAGAGCCTCTATGGAGGTCAATGACGGGCTGGATGCTATCGTCATTGTAAACGACTTGGGCGATGTCCCCGGCGGACGCACCCTTGACGTGTCGGGACTTGCTGCTGATGTCGAGGTCGTCAAGTCAGGCCATATCCTGATTCAAGACGACAAGACCAAAGCTGTAAAGCCGCTCGGAGTATCCGCCGGAGCGTATGAAACGCTGCCGTCCGGACATTCGTACCTCGGCGTTCTGAAAGCCTCTGTGCTGAAGAAAGACCCGAGGGCTGCTATCCTGACTATCGGTCAGGTCAATGCAGCAGCAAGCCCGTACCCCGTAACGGCGGCAATCAAAACAGGATTGCCCCGCATCGAGTTCCTTAACGCCTAAAACAGAAAGGAGAATAAATTATGAATCCGTCATTATTCATCGAGTACATTGACAAGTACTTCCGTCTCGTAATCGGGAAGATTACCGAGAAAATCAACGGCAAGAAAACGGAGGAGCAGTTACTGCACAAAACGATGCTCACGGAGGAATACTCCGCCGACCTCACCTGGGGTTCGACCGAGCTGAACACCTCCGTCGTGGCCGCTGATGTCGTGGCTATGGACAGCTCGCTGCCCTTGAAAAAGCGGGATAAAATCAGCAACGCAAGCGGCGTTATCCCGAAAATCGGTATCAAGTTCAGCAAGGGCGAGAAAGCCATTTCCGACATCAACGTAATGCGAGCAAGAGGAGCCGACGAAACCACCGTCGTTGGCAAAATCTTCGACGACGCCCCGAAAGCAATCAAGGGCGTGGATGTCCGCAAGGAAATTATGTTCCAAGAGGCTCTGTCCACCGGCGTAACCCTCGTCCCCGACGATGAAAACGTCGGCACGGGTGTCCGGGCAGATTTCGGATACAAGGCCGAAAACACATTCCACGCAACCAAAGCCAAATGGGGCGAGGCCGATGCCGTTCCGCAGGACGACGTGCAGCAGCTTTTCGACAAGGCACAGGAGGACGGCAACTCAATCGCCCTCGTTATGCTGTCGAAAAAGTATTTCAACCTGTTCCGTAACTCGAAGCAGGGCAAGTTGCTCGCTGCGAACTACAACAAACAGGTCATCACGAACGAAAACCTGCTGTCGGTTCCGTCGAGGGAAACGATGTTGGAGGCTTTGGCCGACGAGTACGGCGCAACTTTCCGCATCGTAGATTCTTCGTTCAGAATCGAAAAGCCGGACGGCTCCCGTGTTTCCGTTAAACCGTGGGCAGAGGGCAATATCATCGGTCTGCCGGGCGAAAACGTCGGACGACTGGTGTATGGTACGCTGGCCGAGGAAACCAACCCCGTTGCCGGAGTGAACTATCAGAAATCAGGGTCGCATATCCTCGTGGCAAAATACTCGAAGACCGACCCGCTCAAAGAGTTCACGACCGCACAGGCTTTGGCCTTGCCGGTTATCGACGGTGTGGACGGCATCTATATCCTCCATGCCGATTCTACCGGCGAGGGGTTGAGCGTCAATCCGACCTCTTTGTCGTTCCCCAAGTCAGGTTCGAGCAAGGCGTTTGACGTACACTACGACGGCGACACCTCCAAACTGACCATTGAGGCTGGCGAGGATTGGCTGACCGCTACGCTTTCCGGGAACAAAGTAACCGTCAAAGCTACGGCCAACACGGGAGCAGAACGAACCGGCACTATTACCGTAACCGACGAGGAGGACAACTCCGTCGAGATTTCAGTAACGCAGGCCGCAGGTAACGCCTAATCGTCATGGCAACAGTTCTCGAATCGCTGAAAAGCATCAACGCCTACCCTATTCCGTTGCGTACCCTTGTGGACGCAGCGGAATATCGTGGGCTTGATATGACGGCAGAAGTCTCGCAGGAGATTATGCAAACGGCTAAATATAAACTCGCCCAAGCCGACCTCTTGTTGTGGATTTCGCTCGCTCCCGATGTTACGCAGGGCGGGCAGTCATACAGTTTCACGGACGAACAGCGGGTGCAGTTCCGCAACAGGGCAAATGCGCTGTACGGGGAATGCCAGGAGGAGAGCAACAAACCGAAATCCATTTACGGGTACAAAGGTTCAAGACTATGATTATCGCAAACGGCACAATCGAAACGAAGATAAAGACAGGCGGAGGGATAGACCCTGATACGGACTATCCTATCGCCCCGTCTGTTTCTTGGGGTAGCCCTATTTCGTGTCAATACCGGGCAAATAAATACAGCAACAAAGGCAAGGCGAATGGTGAAGCATTTACAATCGCTTCCTATGAAATCCTCATAGATGAGCAGCCATACGATGCCGAAATGCTGCGGTTACGGGATGAAAGCGGGAAAATCCTCGGAGAGTTTTCTGTTATCGAAGTCGAGCCGTTGCGGGCAGTTTGTCAAATACGGATTTTGGTCTGATATGGCAATGAAGCAGCTAACACCGATGTCCGAGGTCGATGCGTACCTCGAAGAACAGATACAGAGGATTGAACAGCAAGCCATCTACAATCTGTCCTATGTCGGCGAACGCTGTCTGAATGAAGCCCGCTCAACCAACTCCTACAAAGACCAAACAGGGAACCTCCGAAGTTCTATCGGCTACGTGATAGCCAAAGACGGTAAGATTGTTCAAACGAGCGATTTTACCCCCATTAAAGGAGGTAACGATGGAGCAAAAGGCGGGGCGGCATTTGCTCGCCAACTCGTCAAAGAGTTTCCCGACGGTATAGTCTTGATTGTAGTGGCAGGAATGAACTACGCATCCTATGTATCGGCAAAAGGATATAACGTGCTGGATAGCGCAGAACTGTTGGCAGAACAACTCGTGCCGAGCATTATGAAACAACTTGGATTTACAAAAAGGTAATGGCAAAGACAGGCAAACAGATACAAAGCGATGTGCTGGCGTTGCTGAAACGCAGCAGCCTCCCCGCCCTCATATCGGGGAAAGTATATCGCAAAGGTTATCGCCCGAGGGATTCCAAAGCCGAGGACGCTATTGTGATTTTCACGACCGGTCTCCCCGGACAGGTTCAGACGGGCGTCGTAACCATAAATATCTATGTCCCTGACATCGACCCTTGCGAAAATGGTGTTCTTGTGGAGAACGGACAGCGTTGCGAAACGCTTGAAAAAGCCGCTTCGGACTGGGTGGATAGCCTTACGACAGCCGTATCGAATTACAAGTTCAAGTTGCAGCAGACGATTTACACGGAGGAAGAGCCTGAAATAAATCAGCATTTCATCGTGGTTAAGTTGCAGTACGAATACATTGATTAACAAACCATTAAAACATCAAGAATATGTCTGTATTAAGTTGGGGTAAACCGACGGTAGAGTTTACCAAAAGCAAGGACGGCGCACCGGAAGCCTCTGCATCGTGGGAGAAAATGCCCGAAATCAAGGAGGACACCGCCAAACTGACCACCACCGAGGGTACAAAGAAAGAGGCAACCGAGGAGGGCGGCGACCTCGTGGACACTCGAAAGGGTAAAAACAAATACCTCTTCGAGTTGGAAATCTTCGTCAAGAAAGGCGACGAGAAGCCTATTGAGGACGAGGACGGTGTAGTCATCGATAACTATGCCGTGCGTCTGACACCGGAGGACGAGGAGTGCGAGGGCTTCCTGATTGAGAACGCCTCTGTGTCGGTGTCTGAATCGTGGTCATCGGCAGACGGCAAACTGTGGAAGTACTCTTTCGACGCCAAGAAGCCGAAGACCGGCAAGACGTTGAAAAAGTACATCAAAACAGCAGCCGGAGCGTAACGCTCAATACCCATGCGGAGGGGGATTAAACCTCCGCACATAGCGGGATAGAGCAGGTAGTAGCTCGCCAATTTCATAGGTTGGAGGTCGCTGGTGCAAATCCAGCTCCCGCCCCAAGTTAATTACGGCGGATTCGCCATAAATAAGAATTATAGTTATGCCGGAAAATATCGAACGTAAAGTCGCTCAAACCATTCTCCAACAACCGGAGGAAATCACGGTTGGCGACAAAGTATATCAGGCCGCTCCGCCAAGCGCAGCTACACTGATTTTGGTGTCGGAGGCTGTTGCACGGATGCCGAAAGTGCAACTCGACGCAGAACGCATTGTGGACGAGGTTCTATCCATAGGGAAAGATTGCCGACCTATGGGGGAAATCATCGCCATTCTGATACTCGGAGCGAAAGGCCTAACAGAGACACGCAAAACGGTCAAAACAATCGAAAAACGACGTTTTTGGGGGCTTGTCAAAGAAACCGAACAAGTGGAGGTCGAAGAAACTATCGACCACAAATCCGAACTCGCAAAATCTCTGCTGGAAGACATCACGCCGAGAGAACTCCATAATCTGGCCGCACGGTTATTACAAAGGTCGCAGGTTGCCGATTTTTTCGGGCTTACCACTTTCCTGACCGAGATAAATCTGCTGCGACAGACGAGGGAAGTGGAAGCCGAAACGACAGCATTTGGGCAGTAATCGCAGGCACGGTCAAGGGATTTAATCTTCCGCTCGAATATGTCTTGTACGAAATGAGCTATGCCAATATGATTTTGTACGGGGCAGTTCTTCCGAGTTACAAAAGCAAAAAAGAAAATGGAGCGGATAAAGGTAATGACAATGAAGTTATAAATGCGGACGACCCCCGCAACAGGGACAAAGTCCGAGCAATATTATTCGGAGAGTAATGCAAAACAACAAGGGCAAATTATACTACGGTTTAGGGTTGGATAACAACCAGCTGCGAACTGACGCTGCCGAATCTCGTAATATCATCAAGGGTATTGGCGATACAGCAGTATCGGAGGGAAGCCGTATTGATAGCATTTCCAAAAGAATTGGAACTGCTATTGCCGTTGCATTTTCAGTCCAGCAAGCTACGACATTCGCCAAATCAGTCATTCAAGTTCGGGGAGAGGTTGAAGCTCTTTCTATATCATTCGAGACCCTTTTAGGTGGCAACAAACAAAAAGCGCAAGCCCTATTTTCGGAAATACGGACTTTTGCTGTTAATACCCCTATGATGCTGAATGACTTTGCAAAAGGAGCTCAGATGCTTCTATCGTTCAACATTGAAGCCGACCGTGTCATGCCAATCCTTAAACAGATTGGCGACATATCAATGGGCGATGCCCAAAAATTCAACTCGCTGACGCTGGCGTTCTCTCAGATGATGTCTACCGGCAAACTCATGGGACAAGACCTTTTGCAGATGATTAACGCCGGATTCAATCCGCTTTCTGTTATTTCCGAGAAGACCGGCAAGAGTATCGGCCAGCTCAAAAAAGATATGGAGGCCGGTGCAATATCTTCGGAAATGGTTGCCGACGCTTTCGCTGCTGCCACCGCCGAGGGCGGCAAGTTCCACGGAATGCTCGAAAAACAGAGCAAAGGCATCAATGGTAGCATATCAAACCTGAAAGGTGCTATCGATGATATGATGAACGACATCGGCACGTCGAATCAAGACATCATCACAGGGTCGATTTCTGCCGCTACAACGGTTGTACGCCATTACGAGCAAATCGGCGAAATCTTGTCGGTTATCGTTGCCACATACGGTACATATCGTGCAGCACTTATTGCAACCGAAGCCGTGCGTCAATCCGTTGCCACGGTAAAACATACGGAGGAGGCCGCCGAACTATACAAACTCCTTTCAGCGGAGCAACAGGCGCAAATCTCGAAAATGGGATTATCGAAAGCCTCTGTCGAGTATTATACCGTCGTCAAAGCAGAAACCGCCGCTAATGTACAAGCAGCCCAAAGTGCTTTGACGAAAGCCCGTGCGGATGTTGCCGCTGCCAATCAAGCTGTTGCAGCTCGCCGGACTGAATACATAGCCGCCAAACAATTAGAGCAACAGCGGCTTGCCGAATTAATGCACATCGGGGCAACAGGCAATGCAAAACAGGTAGAGGTGGCACAACGCAAATTAGCCACCGCAGAAACACAACGGGAAACCGCAGCCCTCGCCTATCAGTCTGCCGCACGTGATTTCAACGCCAAGAAAACGGCAGTTGAAACCGCCGCCCGAACAGCCAATACGACTGCTACCGCTGTAAATACTGCGGCACAGACGGCCAACGCCACGGCGAGCGGCTTTTTGACAGTCGTTAAAACCCGTCTGACTGCTGTCGCCGCCAAACTTAACGCCGTAATCATGGCGAACCCCTATGCGTTGGCAGCAGCGGCTGTCATCGCACTCGGTTATGGATTATATAAACTCATAACCTACCAAACAGATGCAGAAAAAGCCCAAAGCAAACTCAATGACACAATAAAAGCTACCAACAAAGAGATTGATTCAGAGGTGCATCAGATTGATGCAATGTTTGGTCGATTGAAAGCAGCCAAAGAGGGTACGAATGAATATCGAGCAGCCAAAGATGCCATAATAAACCGATATGGCGAATACCTGAAAAAACTCGGCGACGAAAAAACTGCTCTAAACGACATTGCCGCTGCTTATGCCCTTATCACCGAGGAGGCAAAGAAAGCAGCACGAGCTCGGGCAATGGAAACCTTTACCAAAGATGCTGCGGATACGTTGGCAGAGAAAGAGGGCGACGTTAAAGATGAAGTAAAAAAAATTCTTGATAAACAGTTCAAGGGGCAAAAGGGGACTGACGGTGTAAGCCTGTCAGAGACTTACTATTGGAAAATAAAGCCGGTTATTGAGGGTGAGGCTGAAATAACCGATGAAATTAAAGAAATTATCAGTTCGTTTAATCGAACCAAAACGGTAATGACGGGGATTACACCCGGCACAGATGCCCCCATATATTCGGAAATCGTAGTAAACGACCTCCAAGAGCAGATTGATGCCGCTATAAAAGCACGTGTAATTTTCAATCGTTCTATGGAGCAAGCTCGCATGAAATTCGGCGAAAATCCGGCAACGGACAATGGGGAAACGATTTTCGATGCCGCTACCGCCTCATTACAGCAACTCATGGACAGGCTACCCAAAGCACAAGAGGAACTTGCGGCTCTGAAAAAAGCCGAAACGCCCAATGCCGCTGCAATCGCTGCCAAAGAGCAAGAAATACAGCAAATCAAAGATAAAACCCTCGCCCGTGAACGAGAGTTGTCAGTAATCAAAGATGTCAAAGCGCAAATTGATGTGTTGCAGAAAGAGCAACTGAAATATGGTAAAGATGACGCAGAGTACAAGGCTCTTGAAGCCCGCATAAAAGTCCTAAAAACAAAGTTGCCACTTACAGAAGGGCAATCGGGTAAAGCCGAAAACGAGGCCGCAAGAATAAAGCGAGAAACCGCCGAGCGAAATCAGAAAATACAAGAGTACGAGACAAATGTCAAGAAACAGATAAAGCAGTCGGAGTTGGATATTTCCCAATCCCGTATTGACGCTATGGATGAGGGATTTGCCAAAGAGCAAGCCCAAATGGAACTTGCATATCAACGATTGATTTTCGCCAACCAGCAACGGGAAGCCGAAATGGTCGAGGCATTACGTGATGCGCGTGAACTCGAATGGGAGAACAAAAATCCCAAAGCAAAAGCAAAGGGAGAGACATTCGACCGTTCCACCGTTACTGCCGCCGACCTATCGCCGGAGCAGCAAGCACAAATTGCAGAATATTATAAAGTGGCCGAGGAGATACGCAACAAAGCCAACAAAACCTCGCTCGAACAGATGCTGGCGGATTTTATGACCTACGAACAACAGAGGAATAAAATCACGGAAGAATACGAACGGCGACGGAAAGCTCTGTATAACGATGACGGCTCCTTGCGGAAAGGAGTTACGCAAGGGAATGTCGATGAACTCAACCGTAACGAGCAAGAAGCGTTGAAAGCTGTTGATGAACAGTTCGCATCACGAGAAGCAACATATCAGGCATGGATGAACGCCATAGCCAATATGACATTGCGTCAGTTGGAGCAAGTTTTGGAAAAAGCCGAACAGGAGTTAGCCGCACTTGAAAAATCAGGGACAGCCGATAGCAAGCAACTGTCCACCGCTCGTGCGAAAGTGAATACCGCTCGTAAAAAGGTAACGCAGGCAAAGGCTGAAAATGAGGTCTCACCTGGCAAACGCTCTATCAAAGAGTGGGAAGACCTTTACAAAACATTACAGGAGGCGGAACGTGAATTTGAAAGCATAGGCGACACAGTAGGCGGTACAGCGGGCGAAATTATCAGCACAGCGGGGACTATCCTTTCCTCGACGTTGAGCATGATAAATAGTATTGTGTCGCTCACAACGGCATCGACAACGGGTATGCAGACTGCGGCGTTGGCGTCATCTTCGGCCATTCAGACGGTGGAGAAAGCCAGCGTAATCCTGACTATTATTTCTGCGGCTCTGTCTATTGCAACGGCTATTATCGAGTTGTTCAACAATGACGACAAATATCAGGAGGAAATCGAAAAGTTGCAAGACCGTATCGACCAGCTCCAATGGGAACTCGACAATGCCGACGTGATGCGGTTACAGAGCAATTCGTTCAACGCCTTGCAAAAGGTAAAACAGGTGTACGCCGAGACGACCAAAGAAGTGCTGCGACTTCATACAGTTACAAACCGATACGCCAACACCATGTATCAGATTATGGGAAGGGTCGTATATCAAAACGAGATAATGCAGAAATCGGCAGAAAAACTGGCTGTCGCTTATGCAAATATTGCGTACACCGCTGACAAGGCTCTTGGAGAGGAAAAGTTCACAGGGGCAAAAGAACAATTAAAAAACATTGCCCAGCAGCAACTTCTCTTGCAAGAACAAATCCGAAATGAAGATGCCCAGAAAGATCCCGACCACGGGAAGATTGCGGATTTGGAGCGGCAGATACAGGAACTTGGAGAGGAAGCCAATAAAATCATCAATGAGATTGTCGAGGATATTATGGGCGGTAGTGCCGCCGACCTTGCAAGTGAACTCGCTGACGCTTTTATTGACGCATTTCAAGCGGGCGAAGATGCGGCCGAGGCGTGGGGCGACAAAGTGAAAGACATCGTTGCGGACGTCATCAAACGTATGCTGGTAAGCAAGTATCTCGAAGAACCTCTTGGGGATATTTTCGACAAATACAAAGCGAAGTGGTACAAGGACGGCGAGTTTGCTGGCATTGATGCTATCATCAGTTCTATGAGCGGATTTGCCAATGACCTGAACGCCGTAGGCAACGAGTTCAAGATGATATGGGACAATCTCCCCGATTCGGTAAAAAATATGTTTACCGTAACGAGCGATGCGTCCCGTGAAGCGTCGGAGAAAGGTATCGCCACCGCCTCACAGGAGAGCGTCGATGAACTCAACGGACGGGCAACGGCCATACAAGGCCATACCTACTCACTTATGGAAAGTGCGAAACTCCTTGTCGCTAACAGCGCACGGATGCTCGAACACCTCGCCGGCATAGAGGACAATACCAAGCATCTGTCAAAATTGGAAAGAATTGAGAATGATATGCAGGCCGTAAAAAACACGGTAAACGATATTGCCTTGAAAGGGATAAAACTGAAAAAATAGGCTATGGAACCAGCATTATTACGTGAAATATACGCACAATGGAAATCTGCCAAGAAACGGGCGCAGCAGGAATGCGAAAAACGTGCTTTATTCAACATGGCAGAGAAATATCGTGTGTGCGGTATGTTCAAAGGGACGGAAAGCCTTGAACAAATCATCCGGCTATTCACGTCGCCGCAGGGGGTAGAGTTCTGCCAAAAGTATCATTTCCCTGACATAACAACCATCCGGAGGTTCAAGCAGTACGATGTGGAACGCTACGGGGTTTATATTGATGCAGGGCATATACGGTTGGAAAACGAGCGGACGATAGTGCTTATCGGAAACACCTCGGCCAGTCTGTCATACGACGATAAAGGTAGGCACGAAGTTATGTTGATGCACGGGGCACAGGCTACAATTAACGCCTCGTCATGGGCTATCGTTTCTGTATCGAGCGAACACGGATGTCAGGTTATCAAAAAAGCAGCAGACAGAGCGATGATTTTATGACGGGAAAATTTTACATAGACGGTAAAGACGCTTTCACGGAATACGGTGTTTTCGTGCAGGAGAACGGCTACAACGAACTTGTGGCCTTTCCGCCATTGAAATCCGTCAAGAGCAACGATTGGCAGGAGGAGGACGGTATCGAGGCTGATTTATCCGACCCGGTATTGGACACCAAAGAATTTTCTATGAAATTCGTGTTTACGGGTAAAAATTCCCGTTATAGGGGATTTATCGAAATGTTATCCGACAAATCCTACCACACGTTCAATTTCAGGGAAATCGGGCGAACATACCGGCTCCGTATGGTGTCGCATACGAATCTCGATACCGCTCTGTTCCTCGGCTTTGTTACGCTACGCCTTGCCGATGATTTCCCGTTAGACGGCTACACCTATACCGCTCCGGCAAGCACGGTTCCTCCCTACGGAGATTATGAACTCGACGGGCGTAGGCTGACCGATTATGGCATACGTGTTTTGGATGGGACGCTATCGGAAATAGAGAAATCCCCCGCCGTGAAACAAAACCTGCTACGCAATATCGGAACACAAGGAGGCGCAATATACGACGGGGAACGTGTTACATTCAAGACGAAAGAGGTCAAGGTAATTTGCCTCATGAGGGCGGCAACGCAAGTCGAATTGTGGCGTAATTATGACGCATTCCTATACGACTTGGTACGTCCTGGCGAACGATTGTTATATGTTGATACGATGGGGCTTGAATTTCCGTGTCATTACAAAAGCGGAGCAGTTGCAGAGTTCTACGCTTCAGGGAAAATTTGGCTAAAATTTACCGTTACACTGGTCTTTACATCATTCCGAGTAGAAGATGAACTTTACTTCCTCGCAGCCGAATCCTGCGAATGGATTATAACGGAGGAGGGTGATTTTGCGATTAATTTAACAGAGATAAAACAATAACAATATGGGGGTCAAGAAAATAAAAATCAGCGAATTGCCTTTGACAGATACCCTTGTCGGATTATATACCATAGGGGTAAACGCTCTGAACAAGAGCGTCAAGGTGAGTTTAGAGTTTCTGAAAACCGCAGCGGACGAGGCCAACGACGCTGCTACGGCGGCCAACAAAGCCAAGACAGCCGCAGAAACGGCAACGGAATCAGCAAATACGGCGACCCAAAAAGCCAACACTGCAACAGAGGCGGCCAATACGGCCGCTCAAAATGCAACGGATAAAGCAATGGCAGCTGACACAGCAGCCAAAAATGCGAACATAAAAGCCGATGCAGCGGACAAAGCTGCCGGGGTAGCGACGACAGCGGCGAACAATGCCAATTCTAAAGCCGACCTCGCAGACCAAAAGGCCACAGCAGCCGACACCGCCGCAAATCTCGCAGGGGAAACCGCAGAGGAGGCACGAGCAACAATCGTAAGGTTGGAGGAGTTGGAAGAATCGCTCGTCGGGCAGTACAAAATGATTCCGACCGGTATTAACCTCGACTATCCGCCTCGCATAACACTCCGTAACACCGAGCCAAAGCGCATAAAATACGAGCTGTTACCCACGAACACGGGACGTAATGTATTGTTCCTCGGCGATGACAATGCGGTTTCTGTGCAGCCCGACGGAAGTTTTACGGTCAATCGGGCAGGCATCAGTAAAATCCACGTAATCCCAACCGAGAACACGTCGATTTACCGCACCATTCAAATTACGGTTGCCGAACCGGAATTGCGTCGGGTAAAAGCAAACTCACTCCGACTGATGGGCAACGGCAATTTTAGATTAACTTAATAACAAGACAATTATGGCATTAACACCTGAACAGGAAGCGAAAGTGCTTCAAATCATCACGGCTTTCGACAACGGGAAGCGGTTGAATGAACTCCCGCATATCGGGAATGTAAACCCCCTCGAACTCATCGTCGAGGTTATGGATACGGACGGCGAAACCAAGCAGAGTAAAATAGCTGCGCTGCTCCCTTACGTCGAAGACCAATGCTCCTACGGCATTCAATGGGACACGACGGTATCTTCGCCCGCCTGTACCCGTATCGGGAGTGTCGCTCTCCATAAGAGCTTGCCTATTCAGAGCCGGATGCGGGGCTGCCTGTTGAGCGACAACGGAACGGTCGTCGAGTATCTGAACCCAACAAATTGGAGGGCACACACCCTCGATGGTTCGAGAGGGCAGGTTATGGTCGAAATTCCGGCACATTTCCGAAAGTTTGAAACCGAGGGAACGATACGCCGGTGCAAACTATCGGAATATCCACTACCGGGCTATCACGCCGTCCCCAAAATGTATATCTCGGCGTATGAGGCTGCTATGGAGCGCAGCACGGGCAAACTCTGTTCTGTCGTCAATGCCGGAACGGATTACAGGGGCGGTAACAATCAAGCGGATTGGGACGGAACATATCGGTCAGTTCTCGGACGCCCTGTAACGGTTAAGAGCCGCACAGCATTCCGCAACGCTGCCCGCCTCCGCAACGCTTCTGCAACGAGCGAGTGGAATTGCCTTGATTACAACGCATACAAAGCCGTATTTTGGCTTTTTTATGTGGAGTATGCCACCCGTAACTGTCAGGCGGCATTCAACGCCCAAAAGGACGCAAACGGCTTTGCACAAGGCGGCCTCGGCAACGGTGTAACCAACACGCCGGATTGGAACGGATTTAACGGTTACTACCCGTTTGTGCCTTGCGGTTACACTGATGAACTCGGCAACGCTTCGGGCGAGATTGCATACGTTATGCAGAAAGCCGACGGAAGTACGCACGGGACAGTATATGTTCCTCGCTACCGAGGCATTGAAAATCCATTTGGGCATATTTGGGGCTGGTGCGACGGCATCAACATTCAAATAGCCTCGGCAGCTGACGGCGGAACGTCAAAAGTATATGTAGCGGACAATCCCGCTGACTACAACGACAGCAATTACAACGGTTATACCCTGCGGGGATTGGAAGCCAGAACCGAATCATACGTCAAAGAACTTGTCTTTGGTGAGTTCGGCGATATTATACCTGCGGTGGTAGGTGGCGGCTCAACAACCTATTGGGCAGACTATCACTATACCAATATCCCCTCGTCGGGAACAGTCTTTCGTGGTGTCCTGTTCGGCGGTGCTGCGAATTACGGTGCGGGGGCGGGCTTCGGCTTTGCGTCTTCGTCTTACGCCCCCTCGGATGCGAGTGCGCACTTCGGCTCTCGCCTTTGCTTTATACCTAATTTGTAAATAATTTAATAATAAATAGTTATGACGTAAGATAGAAAAGGTTGGTCGTTCTTCGTGGTGTCCTGTTCAGCGGTAATGCGAATAACGGTGCGAATGCAGGCTTCAGCTATGCGAATTCGAATAACACCCCCTCGAATACGAATGCGAACATCGGCTCTCACCTCTGATTTTCATAGGTTATAAGAAACAAAAATATAGAATGACGACCTTGCCTCTTGGCAAAAAAACACGAACCACAAAAAGGTGCTGGTAGGGAAACCGACGGCTCCAAGTATGAAAAGCAAAGCAATGAAACGGATAGGAAATTTATACGAAAAAATTATCGCAGTAGAAAACCTCCAACTCGCCGACCAAAAAGCGAGACGGGGAAAACTGCGCTCTTACGGAGTACGTCGCCACGACAAAAACCGTGAGGCCAATATCCTCGCTTTGCACGAAGCACTCAAAAATAAGACATTCAAAACATCAAAGTACGAAACATTCATCATCAAAGACCCCAAAGAACGGGAGATATACCGGCTACCGTATTTCCCCGACAGAATCGTTCATCACGCAATAATGAACATTCTCGAACCAATATGGATTTCGGTATTCACGACGGACACGTTCTCCTGCATCAAAAACAGGGGTATAAACGGGTGTATGTTGAAAGTGGATAAAGCGTTGAAAGACGTGGAAAACACTCGATATTGCCTGAAAATCGACGTTAAAAAATTCTACCCAAGCATCGACCATGATGTACTGAAACAAATTGTGCGCCGAAAAATCAAATGCTCGGACACGTTGGCTCTACTCGACCAAATAATAGATAGTGCCCCCGGTGTTCCTATTGGCAACTATCTAAGCCAATATTATGCCAATTTGTTCCTCGCATACTTCGACCATTGGATAAAAGAGGTGGTTGGTATAAAGTATTATTTCAGATATGCCGACGACATGGTTTTTCTACACAAGGACAAAGCGTTCCTCCATGATTTACTTACACGGATAGATGCCTACCTACATGATAACCTGCATTTGACGATAAAAGCCAATTACCAGGTATTCCCTATCGCTAAAAATCGCAGCGATAAGCACGGGCGAGGGCTGGATTTCGTCGGTTTTGTTTTTTACCATGAACACAAACTAATTCGCAAGAGCATCAAAAAGAATTTTTGTCGTGCCGCCACCCGGCTCAACAAGCAGCCCAATCTGTCTGCCAAAGACTACAAACAAGGGGTGTGTAGTTGGCTCGGCTGGGCGAAACACAGCAATTCCAAACATTTATTGAAAACCATAATTAAACCAAGTTTCTATGGCAACCTATGACAAAAAGCCCTCTATCTATGAGGCAAACGGGGACGGTTCTTATACCTACCGTTGGGACATTAAAGAAGTCGAAATACCTGCCGGAACTGACACAGAAGAAACCACAACAAAATGGGAGTGTCTTGAAGTTATCGTGTGGGGCACGGTAACGAGCGACAAACTGACTGAAGCTGTAATCAACCATTTATGGCCGAAAGATTACGAGCAGAAACTTATCAACGACTACAATGCTGCGTCAATGGGCATATACGGGGCGAAATCAAGTTCCGACGCCCAACCGAAAATCGCTGCATACAAAGCCTTTTTATCCGAGCGGGCAGCTATCAAACGTCAAATAGACGACGATTGTGCAACCCTTAATATCAGGTAATATGGCAAAGCGTTTCAGCGAACTCGGCATCAAGCAGCAGGACGACCGTAAGATATTCAACTGTCAGCAGGTGTCTATCACAGATGTTCTGAATAGCGAGATAGAGGTTATCGACTTTATCCCCGGCATGAAAACACAGCACGGGGAGGGTCGGTATCTCATTAAGTTCACGCAGGACGGAACGGAGGGCAAGTTCTTCACAAACTCGTCCGCTATCAAGAGTGTTCTCGACCAAATTCCCAAAGAGGAATTTCCGTTCATAACCACAATCCGCTGCACCAAGTGTGGCAACGGGAAGATATACCAATTTACGTGATGAAAATTCTACATAATAACACCGAAATACTCGACATACAGGTTGATGACAGCAGTTACCGCTATCGGGCTATAAAGGGCGACCATAATCTGACGCTCTATTTCTCGCTGGCGGAGCACGTCGAAATACCTGTTGGGGCGTATTGTGTCTATGAGAACGAGACCTACACACTCGAAAAGCCCGAAAGCCTTAAAATGAAGCACAGCCGCTATTTCGAGTACACCGTCGTATTCGATTCTCCGCAGGCAAAGGCGGGCAAGTGGAAATTCAGAAATCCCGTGGATAGACGGCTGAAATTTCCGCTGACGGCCAAACCTATCGAACACCTGCAAATGTTCGTGGACAATATGAACCAGCGGGACAGCGGTTGGACTATTGGACGGTGCATTGACGCTCCCGAAAAGACCATATCATACAATCATGCGTTTTGCATCGACGCCCTATCCCAAATGGCGAATGAATGGGAAACGGAGTACGAATTTGTCGGTAAGCAGGTGTCGTTGTGGAAAGTCGAGTACAACAGGGACAACCCGCTACCGTTATCGTATGGTAAAGGGAATGGATTTAAGCCCGGCATCGGACGCTCAAACTATGAGGATTCTACGCCTATCGAAATCCTTTATGTTCAGGGCGGGGAGCAAAACATCGACGCCAGCCAATATGGAAGTCCTGAACTCCTGCTGCCCAAGAACCAAACAATCCGGTTCGACGGCGTTCATTTTGAGGGTGAATCCGGGTTCAACAGCAGCAAGGCTCGAACCTACAAAACCGATACAGACGGGTTCTCAATCCGCCGTGCTGATAAACCGTTATCCTCGCAGGCCGAGGATAGCCTTGATTGCTCGGAAATATACCCCTCCCGTGTGGGAACGATAAGTGCCGTTACGGTAGTCGATGCCGGCAAGCATTTTTACGACATAGTGGATAACAGCATACCTGCATCGTTGAACTTCGAGGAGTGTCTGATTGAGGGCGAAACGCTGACGATAATCCCGCAAACGGGAATGTTGGCCGGAAAGGAGTTCGAGGCGAAATACATCCACAATGCCACCGGCGGGAAAGCCGCCCGCAGGTTCGAGATTGTACCGCAAGAAATAGACGGTCAGACGATGCCGGGCGGGAATTATGTTCCCCAAGTTGGAGATAAATACGCCGTGTTTCATTGTATGCTGCCCGCAGCGTACATCTGCGACAATGCTACGAAAACCGGAGCGTCATGGGATATGTTCCGGCAAGGGGTGAAATACTTGTACGATAACGAGGAACAGAAATTTACTTTCACAGGCGAGTTGGATGGGATATGGGCGAAAAAAGATTGGCTCAATATCGGCGGACGGATAAAATTGGGCGGTTTCGTTCAATTCTCCGATGAGCGGTTCCAGCCGGAGGGAGTGCTTGTCAGGATTATCGGGATAAAGGATTACATCAATAATCCCCACAGCCCCGAAATCGAATTGTCAAACTCTACCGTCGGGCGAACTATATCGAGTGACCTGCGGAAAATTGATAGCAACGAGGTGGTTATGGATACACTACACAAAGAAGCTTTGCAGTTTACCAAACGTCGGTACAGGGATTCAATGGAAACTATCGAAATGTTGGGCGATGCCCTGCTTGATAACTTCTCGAACTCCATAAACCCCATAGCTGTGCAAACAATGGCTATGCTCATCGGCGACAAGAGCCTGCAATTTGAGTTTGTTAGAGGCATTGCAGACCGCACTCCGGTATCTCACAATGTTACATATAACCAAACAACAAAAGTGCTGTCCGTCCCGTTCGGAGTCATTCAGCATTACACGCTTGGTATTGATACCATTTCGTCAAGTCACAATTCCGATGAGTATATGTGGTGGTTGCTCCCAAATTTCAACACGCCGCCGCTGACCGACGGAACCAAGAAATACTACCTGTACGCCAAAGTCAGCAAGACGGACAAAACCGGTACATTCTATATTAGCGAGCAGGCTATCGCTATGGAGAGCGTCGCAGGTTATTATCACTTACTCATGGGTGTACTGAATAGCGAGTACGACGGGGAACGCAGTTATGTTTCCTTATACGGGTTTACCGAAGTATTGCCGGGACAGGTCATAACGAATAAAGTTGCTTCGGCCAACGGCAAAAACTTTATGGATTTCCTGAATAATGCGTTCCGTATCGGCAACGACAAAACCTACATAGATTGGAACGCTTCAATAGCAAACGTCCTATCTATGCGGAACGCCACCATACAGATTTCAAACACCGCTGGACAAACGATGATTTATTTCAGCGGGGTAGACGGTTCCGGACAGCTTGCAAAGGGAAACATCACATGGGATGCCAACGGAAATTTAACGGCTCATAGTGGAACTTTTGAAAATGTCATTATAAAAGGAGCAATTCGTACTCCATTTCAGGACGGGTATTTTCGGTTGGATGGAACAGGTAGCGGAATAACAGTATCGACGTTAGGGCTTCAAAACAATAACTGCATTGTCATACCCGGAGATTCAAGAGGATGGCTTACGGCATTCACAATACCGTTTACCAGCGAATATAATGGCTTTCGAGCCTGTATCATTAATACCAAATGGGGCAATAAAAATGCTGTCGGACAAATATCAGCATCGGCTCCAACCGGATATTATTTTCATGAAGACGGAGAGCAAATATCCACCCTTATAATAAATCCCAACGAGGGTGTTGATATTATCGGTGTCGGCGAGGGCAATTCATTCAAAGGGTGGCTTGTGCTCAATAGATTTCGATACGGAGTTGCCAATTCGGGAGAGGGTTTTCCTCTGAAAGCCGTATTTGCTGGTAAAGTTGAATTTTCAGGAGGCTTGCCGCGTCTTGTCAAGGAGAAGCGATACAACCAATATTGGTATGGAGCAGAGAATAAGGGATGCCAGTTATCGTATATGACCAATTCGCCGCATTATTGCACTATCAGTTTTCCTGACGGCACGTTCTCGTCCGCAGACAAATATACGGTACTGTTGAGCGGAGAACTTTTACGCAGCGATAACGGCCATGGTGTATATGCCTCTGTAATCAAACGCACCGCAAACTCATTTACGGTATATACTGGCGACGATGCGAGTTGGAATGACGGTAATTTTACATTCATAGTTCTTGCAACACATCTATGGAGTTAAATTTTGTCGATATGTGATTATAATATAATCAGTTTATTTATCTTTGTAAGCCAAAAAACAAAATTATGGAGAATATACCTGCAATTATCAGTTCGATAGCCGTCATATTGTCAGCATGGTTCTCGTATAACCAATATGCCAAAAACAAACTGACTGACCTCAAAATCGAAAAGTGGAAAGCCGAAGAAGAGGTGAAGTCGGCCAAGCGCAGCGATAATATAGCCAAAATCTATGGAGTGTTGTGGCAACTACTTCATGAATTGCAAGCCGACCGGGTATATATCGTTCAACCGCACCCACTCGTAAATAATTTGTTTCTGTCGGTCAGCTTAGAAGTGAAGCGAAACGGTGTGTCAGCCATGAAGCCCAACGTACAGCGGTTGCCGATGCAGGATGTAGCGGCATTCTCCGCCGAACTGTCTGCACGTGATTTTCTTCTATATCGAAATATCGACACCGAAGTCAAGGATAAGCGAGCACGGGCGATAATGACAACGAACGGTTGCTGCTCGGTGGTTGTGAAGCGTCTGACTGACGACGAACACGATTGGATAGGGTCGATATTCTGTGGCTTCACTCACGAACAGCAGTTGCAACCGGCATCCCTGCGGCAGCAGTTGCAGGAAGCAGCCGACCACATTCAATACATATTACCCGAATACAAATGAAACTACTACTGAAACGCATAGCATTGAAGCCAACATATACTGTCGGTTGGCTATACATAGACGGGCAGAAAGTATGCGACACTATCGAAGACACCGTGCGAGACCTGAACAAAAACGGCAAATTCGACAACGGGGAAAAGAAAGTGTACGCCGAAACCGCTATCCCCTACGGAACATACGACATCACGTTGAAAATGCAGTCTCCGAAGTACAAAGACAAGGCACAGTATCAGTTTTGCGACGGATACTTACCGAGACTACTCAATGTGCCGGAGTTTGAGGGCATTTTGATACATATTGGAAATACGGCAAAAGACAGCGCAGGCTGCATCTTGGTTGGAGAAAATAAGGAGGTAGGCAAAGTGCTGAACTCGACGGCCACGTTCCGCAAGGTGTACGATATGCTCAAAATAGCCTCCGATAGAGGAGAACCCATAAAAATCGAAATCGTATGAGAAACGTCATTCTTACCCTGATTCTTGTGGCGGTTGTCAGCTGTTGTCCGACCCGCCAGTTTACCACCTCTACACAAGACAGCGTGCGAGTGGAAACGGTCGTCCGGTATGAACGTGTGCTCGACACAGTATTCATCGAAATTCCGGTCGAGGTCGTGCGGCAAACCGTTCGGGACACGACGAGCCACTTGGAAACGTCATACGCCGTTTCTGACGCCCGAATAACTACGGACGGGGCGTTATTCCACTCGTTGGAGAATAAGCCGCAGAAAAAGCCCATACCGACCGAAAAAGAGGTAATATATCGGGACAGCATCTTTTACCGGGATAAAATTGTCAAAAAGTCCGTGCCGGTTGAACGGGAATTGACATGGTGGCAACAAACGCAGATGAAAGGCTTTTGGATTGTGCTGGCAATTCTTGTAGTAGCGTGCCGGAAAAAGATTTTTGCCGTTGTCCGGCGATTTATCTAACATCGCAACAATATTCTCCCTCGGGAACCAATCCCGAATCAAAAACTTTGTTTATATTTGGGCAAAATTATTGTAATATAGCGTTTGCTATTGTTTTGAGGTTTAGAAAATCGCCAATTTTCATCGAAGCCCTTAAAAGCAATGGTAAATGCCTGCGTATATGCGTGGGCATTTTCCTTGTTAGGGCTTCAGGTGTTTGGCGATACCTCTAAACCAACAGGAATGCCCACGCTTCTTTCGTGTGTTCCATATCAAGGCGGTAGTATCGCCAAAACGACTGAATATGGGCACATTTTTCTATTTCATTCTATTCGGCTTTATTGTCGCCGTTATCGGCGGCGTGTTGCAGGGCATCCACAACTCGAAGCGTCAATCCCAACCTCCTCCCAACAAAAAATACAGCCTCGGAGGTTCAATCACACGGGAACAATTATCCCATATTCAAGCAGAGAACCGTAAGCGTGGAACAGTTCTCCAACATTGTGTAGAACTCAACAACAGGGGTATTTCCTATGAAAAAATGGGGAAAATCGAAGATGCCATAGCCACGTATGAAATCAATATATCCATCGGTTATACAGCCCACCACGCATACAAACGATTGATGATATTATATCGGAAACAGAAAGATTACCACAACGAAAGACGGGTAATTATAAGGGCGTTAGAGATATTCCCAGCGGAAATGGAATACCTCGACCGGTTGAGAAAAGTCGAATATTTAATCTTAAAATCAGGTATATAATATGAAACAACTGTCCATAATTATTTTGGCCGTAATTGCATTCTCTACAAACTGTATGGCGCAGGATAGAAACAATGCAGCTCCGGCACAACTGGCGACAAAATCAAAGGAAATAAAATCGGCCTTATATTGGCAGCAAGACCGAAAAACAGGGAAATGGGAAAGCCGCAAAAACACGACACTCGTTTATCTTGGCGAGGGTGTTGCTGTCGATAATTTCAACAGCCTATTCATCGGAGAGTATGCAGGACGACGATACCTTTTTTGTGATTTCAAAGAATACAGCTGGCGTTACCCTGTTTTACAAACGGAATGGATTGTATCACGAACGATAATGGCTGCTCTTTTATCCGAAGCCGATTATAGCAGCATGAGCAATATTGAACCCGGACAGGTAATTACAATCACACCTCGATTCTATCATAAAATGTTCAAAGGCCATGCCGAATATTCATTCCCGTTTTTCCTATCGCTCGGCGAAACCCTTTGCTCGTCATCTGAAACAATGTATAAATCATACGCACGAACCAATGGCGAGGATTATGCAGAGCGTTATTGGGAATCGGAATATCCCCTGCTATACTTTATCGTATTAAAACGTATAGTCGGGTCTGACGGGCGTGATGTTGTCCGGTTCCTATTATATCCTCACGCTATGTCAGAACTCATCGACAGTTGCTATTTTGAAGTTGCTTTTGACGTTTATAAAAACCTATTTACGGCAGACAAGAAGACAAGTTACAAATAAAACTATGGGCGGCGGAACCGCCCTTTTTCGTGCCTGCATCTGCCGTTGGGAAGAAATAACCGGCGAAATAATCACGGACGTTATATGGGACAGAAAGTAATCTTACTTGCGGATGTAGAAAGTAACTTTGAAATTACTATCTTTGAGGTCAGATATAACCCGTTCAATAGCAGTTCTTTCAATTCTGTTGCTGGCTTGTTGCTCACAAAACCTCAAACAGTACACAACAATGTGGATTGCAGTAGTTTACGGATTTAATTTCACATTTTGCATCGGAAAATGATATATCGCAATTAACCGCAACGAATTAGAATCAACAATAATGAAGTCGCTGAAATTCAGCGGCTTTTTTATTTACCCAAAATCCAGTTCATAGCGATTGGATAGTGTTGTTCACCATATTTTTCTACCGTATTTCTACCGAGAAACAAATTAGGGTTTGTCCCCGATGTCACACTGACGCATTTGGCGACATGGGTGAACAATGGTTTACGTAGAGAGACAAAAAGGGAAATTAAATCTTTATGGTTTCACTAAAAATATGGAGAAAACAACATGGAAGTAAAAAGAATTTGTCAATGGTGTGGTAAACCTTTTATAGCTCAGAAAACCACCACCAATTATTGTAGTCCTCAATGTTCTAAACGAGGTTACAAACATCGAATGAAAGAGCGAAGAATGGAGCTCATTCAGAGTCAAGAATTGTTGGAGGTAAAGAAGGTGCTGGAAAATCAAGAGTACTTTACCTTTTCACAAGCAGCTAAATTGATGGGAGTTTCTCGTCAGTACATCTACAAATTAGTCAAAGAGGATAAGTTGAGAGCAAGTCGGATTAGTTCACGAATGTCTTTTATTCGAAGAACTGATATAGAACTTTTGCTTAAATCTAAACCTTATGAACGTGTGATGTCAAAAGTCGAATTTGATATTGCTGAATATTACACTGCTGAAGAAATTGCCCAAAAATACAAGGTCAACACCAAATGGGTATGGACTTATACACGGGAGCATAATGTGCCAAAAGTAAAAATCCGTCAGTTCAACTATTACAGCAAAAAGCATATTGATGCTGCTTTTGCCAAATACAAGACAGATAATGATCTGACCGAATGGTACACTCCCGAAGAGATAGAACAAAAGTATGGGATGAGTCGGGTTGCCATCCGCTCCCATGTCTATCGCAACAACATCCCGTCCAAGAAAGAACACGGTCAGATATTCTACTCGAAGCTACATTTTGACCTATCCAAGCAGACTGCCGAAGATAATGCTTCGGAGTACTACACCGTGCAGGAAGCCATGAAGAGATACAATCTCACACGGGATTCTGTCTATGGCATTCTGCAGTTCCACGAAATCAAACGTGAGAAAAAAGGTCGTTTCGTGAGATTCCTGAAAGTGGAATTTGATCATGTAATGGGTGTCAGAAAATAAGCCTAAGTCTGAATTTAGGCAGACCAGAAAATGATTCTAAAAATGAGCATTGTCTGTGTCAAGTCATTACGGACATTTGCAGCAAATCAAGTATAAACTAATAATAATTGTAACTATGTTAGAATGTAAAACAGTAACATTGAGAACACGTCCTTTGAAACATGGGATGCTTTCTTTCTATCTGGATTATTATCCGGGGTATCGTGACCAGGAAACAATGAAAACCATCCGTCACGAAGGATTGAACATTTATATTTATGCCAATCCTAAGAATGAACGTGAACGCAACTTCAATGCAACTATGTCGGAAAAGGCGGAAGCCATCCGATGCCGACGCTTTGAATCTATCGTTAATGACAGGTATGATTTCTTTGACAGGCACAAACTCAAAGCGGATTTTCTGGAATACTACCGCAAGCAGCTTCGCAAGCATGACCAAAAGTGGGAATTTGTGTACCACCATTTCTACAACTTCGTTCATGGCAAATGTACTTTTGAAGAAATTGATATTGACCTTTGTAATAAGTTTCGTGAGTATCTGCTAAATGCCAAGCAACTCAGGCGTGACGGTCGCATTTCAAAGAACTCTGCTTCCGGCTATTGGTCAACATTCAGGGGACTTTTGAAAATCCTTTATCGCAATCGGCTAATCAAGACCAATATCAATGACTTTTTGGACAAAATCGAAACAGAAGATACTCCAAAAGAGTATCTAAGTGTGGAAGAACTATACAAATTGGCAGAAACACCTTGCAAAAAGCCGATTCTGAAGACAGCATCATTGTTCTCATGTTTGACCAGTCTCAGAATCAGCGATATACTATCGTTACAATGGCATGAAATCGTTGACTTTGCAGCCGGAGGAAAATGTGTCCACACAATTACCCAAAAGACCAAGACGGAGGACATCATTCCTATCAGTGACGAAGCCCTGCAATTAATCGGCTATTCTCCGGAAAAAACCGGATTAGTATTTAAAGGATTGAAACGAAGTTGGACACAGCAACCTATGAAAGAATGGATTCGCGAAGCCGGTATTACCAAGAATATCACTTTCCACTCCTACCGAAGAACATATGCAACACTTCAAGGAGCAGCCGGCACAGACATACGTACCATTCAAAGTAATATGGCACATAAAAGTATCACCACGACACAACGGTACATGAAAGTTGTGGACAGTAACAAGCGTGAAGCCAGCAACAGAATCTCTTTAATCCGCAAGTAAGAATTAAGGTACAAATAATCTCGTTTTTATCGCTCAGAGTATGATATTTTGCTCTAAATCATACTCTGAGCATATTTTTTCTTAAATCCTGAACGATTATCCATTACAAACAGCAACTATTTGGAAATCTACATATACATTTGTCTTATTGTAAAACTCAAATAGTATCAGTTTATGACGAATAGTATTAAAATCTCTCCTCAAAGAACCAGTTTCATACTTTCAGTAAGTGTCATCCTTTACTGGGCAACAGACTCCTACTTATATCTCAGTTGTCATATCGACATGATGGAATATTCCACTCCAGTTATTCTATATATTACGGCAATGATACTCGCCTGTGGAGTACTTAAGCATTTCTTCTTCCGATTCATAACAAAGAATGAATTGAGTTTGTCTTTTGGCAAGCAAGTAAAACCTTTCCATATTGAACGGACAGAACAGATTAAGGAGATTGAATCCACATATTCTGAGGGCTGGGAGATAAATCTGGAAAAGCCAGTTGTAGAAAACTGTGTAAAACACGACTATATGGATAATTATGAAATGCGTGTCGCCGAAATTGAACGTAAAAAATCCGAAAGACAGGCAGACATTAAACGTGTCATTCATGAATACACCACCTTTGTAATGACTGAATTTCTCTCAAAAGAAAATCTTGAAATTCTGCATGAAAACATAGAGTATTTCGCACACGGACAATCTGAATTATACAAGCCAATTCGTTCAAGATTAGATAATCCCCTCCGTTCTATCGACCTGATGCACTTTGTGTGGAACATCGGAGAGAGATTGAACATTTCCCTTATAGACAGAGCTACATTCATACATTCTATGTTCACACATGAACTGAAAGATGCTTCGATTAAATATCTGGCTAAAAATCTTCGGACAAGCGGAGTTTGCAAAATAGCACTTGATATCCCTAAAACCGGAGACTATCACTTCAAATGTATGAAGAACGACCCTGAATCGGACTTAGGTTCAATCAATTAGGGTTATTCAACGCAGACTGAAATATTATTGCTTTCTGAGGTTTGTCAGCATTACATCATTGTATTGGTTTGCAGCATGTTTAACAAAAACAATGTTATATCATGCAAAAAAACAAATTAACCTTCAATGACCTACCGGAAGTGGTAGGCGAACTCTGCGAGAGAATCTCAAGTATGGAAAATCTGCTGACAGAAAAACTTCATCAGCAGCATAACGAGGTAAAAAAAGACACCCATGTTCCAATGACCGTTGATGAAGTCTGCGAATATTTAGGTATCTCGAAATCATCCTTTTATTACAAAGCCAAGCATGGTCGTATTCCAATCATCAAACAAGGAAAACACTTGTTTGTCTATCGTGATGAATTGGACAAATGGTTGGAAAGCGGGAGAAAAGGAGACACGCCTATAAGCATAGAGGAAGAACACGCCCGAATGCTTGCAACTACACGCCGCAAAGCCAATCATAAAAGCTGGTGAGTATGGAAACGGTAGCACCCATTGAAGATCTTGCCCAGGTCGCTACAAGATGGCAAGATACAATGCTCAGTTTGGAAAAGGAATACGAACAGGAGTCGGAAGTTCTGAAAATAGGCGAAGTGGCTATCGGGACATTGGGAAATTTCAGTGCATCTATAGGCAAGGCTAAAAGCAAAAAGACTTTCAATGTGTCGGCTATGGTGGCAGCAGCTTTGTCAGGGAAGGAAGTTCTTAACTACACAACGGACTTCCCTGAAGGAAAGAACCGCATCCTTTACATCGACACAGAGCAAAGTCAAAACCATTGTATGATTGTAATGCATCGTATCATGAAACTGGCAGAGTTGTCGGCTAATGAGGATTGCGACCGTTTCTATTTTCTCGCTCTACGCAAGTTCAACCCCAAGGAGCGTTTGGCTATCATAGATGATGCAATCAGTCAGATTGAGGGTCTCGGTTTCGTGGTGATTGACGGAATCCGCGACTTGGTTTATGACATTAATTCTCCGAGCGAAGCCACGTGCGTAATCTCCAAACTCATGCAGTGGACTGACGAATACCAGATTCATCTTCACACCATCCTCCACCAGAACAAAAGCGATGAAAATGCTCGTGGACACATCGGCACAGAAATCAACAACAAGGCCGAGACTGTCATCCAAATCGAGAAAGACAAAGACGACAGCAACATCAGCAAAGTGGAAAGTGTGCATACACGTTCCAAAGACTTTCTGCCATTCGCTTTTTGTATCAACGACCAATCACTTTCCGAACTTCTGCCGGATTATGTGCCGACAAAGAAGAGCGCAGGTCGTCCCAAGCAGGAACCGTTCTCCCCTTATAAAGACATCCATGAAGCCATCCATCGCAAAGTTCTCGAATTGGCTTTTGACGGAAAAGAGACGATTTCGGGATATAAGGCTTTGGAAGAAGAACTGACCACTGCCTACGAACTGGCAGGAACGAAATTTAATCACAACAAGATTGTGAAGATAATTAAGTTTCTCACGAACAAACGGATGGTGATTCAGGAAAGCCGTGGCATTTATCGGTTCATGCCGGATTACCATTATTGACTCTCCACTTGACTTTATTCTAAAAGTGTCCATTCGTATATAAGTCAAAGTCTAAGTGCAACGACTGGTTTCATGATAATCCACGGAACTGGTCGCTGCCATTGATTGGGCTTGCCCGTTGTACAGACATTATCTTGTATGGGGAGCCTAATACCCCAATCAACCAATAGGTCGTTTGAGAGTGCCAAATCTCTCAGCAAGCTGATTGGTGAGAAAAAGGCGTTATTTAAGCCTTTTATCTTTTCGCCAGCCATCGGTATGCCTTTCTCGACAAAAACGAAATTTGTATACTTAATTGCTCACAGGGCTTGCCCATTATACAAACCTTATTGAGTTAGGGTAACTCAATACCCCAAGTGATTTATCGCTCGTGAGACTTTGCCAATCCTCTGCAAGCTGAATTTGGCATTATTGCGGTTTTGGAGTGTATTTCAGTAGTGCTTTTACGAACTCTTTTATGAACCCTACTGGTTCTTTTATGAACTCTGTTGTGAACTCTGTTCTTGCTTTTAAGTGGTATCCTGGAGTAACGTCGGCCACCATAAATGCAGATACTAGATGATGAATACAGAACTATTATCCGAACACTTGCCAATTTAACGACATGAATCTGCCATATCCCAAAGGCGATTTTGCCAACCTCAAAATGACATTATAATTATTCAATATCTAATGCAGGAAGACTATTATCTTCAAATCTATCAAAGTCAGATTGGAAAAGACGATCTTGAATGATCCTGTACTTTTCAAACTCAGATTCAGCAAACTCTTTGGCATATTCGGCAGAAACTTTTCCGCCATCCTGCAATATCGGGCCATCAAATAAATTAATGAATTTGTCTATTCGCTTTGCCCAATCTTCCATTGTCATGGGTATATGACGCATTGCCATACTTTCCGCCATATCAAGCGATGCATTGACTATCCTGCCCATTTCTTCCAATTCTTTTTCTCGCAAATAGTTCTTTGCTACAGACACATCTGTTTTGACAATTTTTCCATTCGGAGCGTTTTCCCAAGTGGTCAATCCCATGTGTTCCTTATTCGCATCGGCTCGTTCGACTATCAACTCCGCAGCAGTATGCCCATGCACAGCATAGTGCATTTTGTTCTGTACTTTCTTGAAGAAAAGACGTGTTGTCGGAGTATCCTTGTTATAGTCTATTGCCGTAGCATAGATATCCGTGAGCTTCTGATAAAAACGACGTTCACTCAGCCTTATCTCCCTTATTTCGGCAAGCAAATGCTCAAAGTAATCTACACCTAAGAAAGCCCCGTTCTCCATTCGCTTATGATCAAGCACATATCCACGAATGGCAAACTGCCGGAGTACAAACGTACACCACTGACGGAACTGTGTGGCACGAACAGAATTGACTCTATATCCGACACTGATAATGGCATCAAGATTATAGAACATTGTTTGATAATTCTTCCCGTCTGTAGCAGTTACCGAGTTTTTCTCGGTAACTGAATCTTTGACAAGTTCCCCTGATGCGAATATATTTTTTAAGTGCAGTCCAATATTGTCAGTTGAGCAATCAAAAAGCTGAGCCATCGCCTTTTGCGTTGCCCAAATGGTTTCATTTTTATACATCACCTGAATCCCATCCTCTTTGCCTTCAAGCATGAAAATGAGAAACTCTGCTGTACTATTTCGTATCACTATATTTTGTGCCATAGTATAATAGTCTATAGTCCTATTTTAACAGTTGTTCGGGAATCCCGAACAACTGTATCTTTTTGTGGTTCTCTCTTCAAATATACGTTTCAAATACCTGCTAATACATATTTAGCATGATAAGAATCATGCTTTTGCAACCAAATCCAAGAAATCGCCTTTGGCTTTATTAAAACTACGCCAATCTGGTGTTATTTCATAAAACTCACACAATTCTTGATACAATTCATCTAATTTATTTCCGTCAGTAATAGACGCACCCTGTTTAACAACATTAAGAAATCCCATTTGCTCAAAAGTTATTTTGGGAAGAGTAAAAGGTAAAATCCTCTTGTTTTCCAAAGCCCAGGCAGCTCCCATTTCATTTTTACAAACATCACTCTGATTATAGTTTTCAGAAATGAAAAGAAAAATAAAATCACAATCTCTCATGTTCTCAATAATCTTTTCACGGAAATCATCTCCTGTTCTAATAGTAGAAGTATCCAAAGTACAGAATAAATCACTATCCTTAAAGCCACAACCAACTTTCAATATTTCTTTGACAAAGCCATCGACAATTGTTTTATCAGAATGAGAGTGACTAATAAAGATTTTTCTTTTACCCTTTTTAGCATCAATATACTTATTCTTTAATATGTTTGTTATAGCATTTATCGCTCCAAATTGATAGGGCTGAACACATTGATTATAAGGGCTTTTTATATTTTGCAACTCCAACATTAAACGTTGAAAGCATTCTGGTTCCGTATCTCTAATCTCTACAATTAATTGATTTATAGTATTGATTAAAGCATCTCTTCCAGGACAGCAGGAATTACAAGGTCTTCCTAACTGCATCCCATTCATGGCTTTAGCAACATTATCACATGCAATAGCCGCATTTTCTATTATTTTTTTATCCATATTGGTCGCTTTTAATGTTATATCGTAATATGTAGCGAAACATTTCTATCAAAAGAGGTTAAGCACATGTGTATTTTATCATCTTCGGCAGTATGTGCAAAATTTGCACATACTGAATCCTGCTGCAATTCAGACGACTCGAATACATTTTTGAGATGCTTAGAAACGACAGTCATATCCACACCAAAGGGTTTCATCCCTGATGATTACCTGTAATTGCTCTCCTTTTCCGAAAGATTGCATAATATAAATTGAATGCCGTTTGACATAATCCCGATTCTATATCCAGTCAATTTTTCGCTCTCTATTTATGCCCATAATACTATATTGACACATCCAATGCGTGATTAAAATCCGAATTATACTCAACAGTTGCCTTTCGCACTTCTATTTTAGGCATTTTTGTATTAAACTCTTCATCAATGTTATGGCATTGTGCTTTGATAATACCTCGACGAAGAATTGCTGGCTGTAGGCAATACTGATCAAACTCTTCATAATCAACATCTGATACATTCTGCCAGTGTGGGAACAACAACTTCATATAGGCTGTAGCTATGCGCTTTACAGCATTAAAGTCTCGCATATCTGCGTTGGAATCAAATGTTACTAGGGCATCGAAAAGCAGTCCATAAGAATTCTGGGTACGCAAAGTATGCATCAATTCCGAGAAATACTCCACGTTAATCGTCCAACCTTTAAAGATCATGCTCTTGTTGATTCGAGGTAAATACCACCCCTCAATAAAGCAGTGAAAACGATCTAATAGAGCAGATTCTCTAAAGTTCTGAGGAAGAGAATCGAAGTAACGGTATGACAACGGTCTATGTTGTTTGTTCAGAGGAATATTCCCCATTAACATCAGTCCACACTCGGAAGAGAACTCCGTGTTATCAATAGTAGTCTTACCACTTTCAAGGTATGATTTTAAGGCTGCTTGAATCTCAGCAGGTTCCTGAAATACAATGGTCTGTATCTCGTCAAATGCTGTATAGTCATGGTTCTTGATTATGCCATTTTGTTGCTTTTGCTTATCGTAAAAGAGCTTTGCCCTTGTCACCTTACCACCACTAACAAGCCAACCATATTTTGATAAATTACCAAATACATATGACTTACCTGTGCCCTTGGGCGCAAGCTCTATCACATTTAATCTGGGCTCTACAAATATTAGCAGACGAGTCAAGAACTCTAATTTTTGACTAATACATTCAAAGCCATCTGGATCATACTCCATAGCGGACAAAAGGACATCAAGCCACTCTGTTGTTGTAAAAGCTCTTCTTGCCTCTCGCAAATAGCTCATGTCAACTGACTTATATGGCTTGAATGGTTTGTAATCAACCATCTCGACATGATTTTTTTTACCATCCATATCAGGAAGGACACAAAGCTTAATAACGCCCCACTTCTCTCCATCAACCAAGTCTCCAACATGCTGATTATACACATAGTCTGGAATTTGTCCCTCGTTTAATTTTATACCTAAATCGGGAATAGCAAAACGACGAATACCTTTGACCAAATCTATGTAGATGATAAAGCGAGTGAGCAATGTTAGCTCTTGACCACTACCTAAACAATCTTTAACTAAAGCAGCCTCTTGTGGTATCACTTTATCAAGAAATGCGGTAAGAGCACCTCTATCAACCTGTCCCGTAGTATTAATATATTTTTTTAGTACAAAATCTTTAACAAAAGACGGTAGATTACGGCCTGCAAATAAACTATTAGTAGAAGCAGGATCCTTATAAATTGCCATTGAGGCAAAATAGTTCTTTATCTTATTACTAATTTCTGTTTTCATACGCATCTATGTTAAAATAGGTCTTCTTCTTCGGCACCAAAATTAATGTCAATCTGGTAATTCTGCTTTGATGAGCCAATACTTAATACAATATCTCTCGCATTTTGAACTAACTCAATGCGAGCACTCTGATATTCGTTGCCTGTAATATTGCTAAGCTTATACGATTTACTATTATAAACCACGAAAGGAATCTCATCTTTTAATCCCTTAATTTCAAATCTAATTATAGGCGCTGTCGCTGACAACTCTTTTGTAAGCAACTTAGCTGTCCATGATTGTACAGACTCTTGGTTTGATATAATGAAAATTGGAACTAATACCTCTTCTGGTGTAGCTCCTCCATGAGACGCTTGCCCGGTAGGAACTTTACCACATAACGAAGAGTGTTCTAAAGCACAAGCAGTATCCTCATTCACAACAATATACTTATTGTCAGGCGAAACACCACTCTTCTTTTTTGCAAGTCGACCATGATGATCTGATTCAAAGCCCGCTAGATTTAACCCTGCACAATATTGAGATAAATGCGTTAACCCATGGTCTGACACAATAGCAATCTTTTTACCTGCATACTCATCAATTATACTACGAATAGCATTTGTAACTACATCAAACTCTTCTAATATATATGCAGGATACTTGTTGTTGTTTTTATGAGCCAAATTATCAAGATCTCCAGTCTTTACCAGCTTGCTAGGAACTAGTTTCTCTAAATCAACCTTATTTATGGATGTCACTGTTGGTAATAATGATTTTCCAACAATGACCTCGTTTAGATAAATACCATTTTGTTTTTCAGCCTCTATAATATGTTGGACAACAGGAATCCAGTCTATACCAAGTCCATCAATCCAATAAAACACATCTATATCGTCTCTATCAGCAAGAATAGTACGCACCGTTCTATAATCTTGATACCATGAGTTAAATGCAACATCATTGGAACTATGGACAAGCAACGCATCACTAACACTCTGATCGTACTTATTAGAAAACTTTGCTTTCTTATATTTTTCAATATAATTTTCAATCCAATCTTGTGAATCAATCGGCAACACATTATTTTGCAGGTAGCAATAGAATATAGAAAAGTTTTCTCGCAGATCGCATACAGCCAAATTACCTTCTCCATACCACTTAACAGCAATTTCTTTTTCTACACTTGTGAATGGAGTCAAAAGGTTTGCAGCTGTTTTAAACCCATAATCTGTTGCGACCTTAATTAGCCTTTCCTCTAGTGTTTCTTGCGCCTCCTTTGATAATGCTCCTTTATACTTGAATATTCGCAAAACATCTAGACGAATACTTGATTGAGCTGACATATCTTCAAAGTCAAAAACAGCCAACATTAATTGTTCGAACAACTCTCGATCTGTGTAGGTGCGACAATTCTGCAATGCGGAAAACAGATAATCTGACTTATCAAACTCGCTTAAGTAGTACGTTACTAGCAACCATTTATCAAAGCTGTCATCTGTACTATGCCATGCTTTGATGAAATCTCGATAATCCTTAAGTTCAAATAAATGGAAATACTGTTTAAGAAACTTTGAAAAAACGAAATTCGTGACATCTATTTTTTCGGCCAACTCTCTCCAATGCGCATCATCACATTCCTTATACTGCACATTGCCAAAAGAAAGTTTTAATCCGAGTGTTAAAAACTTATACACATTCTCACACTTGTCAAAATCAAATGCATTATCAGGTAAAGCATTCTGTTCGTATGCATATATAGATGGTGAAGTGGAAATAATAGTATTGGCGATATCCATTCCATTTCTCCACAAATAGAGCCACTCTTTAAGGTTGTTTACAACAGTATATCTATTCTTTAAATTACGTACATCATAATCAGTACCATTAGATAATACCAAACGATAATTAAACTGCTTGTCATCAGATTTTAAATACCAAGCGAACATTTGTGGGTCATTTTCAAAATTTGAAATTTTGCTATATTGTCCCACAATAACAATATATATACGCTGATGTTTATCAAATGCGATGTTGGTACTCTGAATAGATTTTAACTTTGTGATAAGGGCATCGAATTCTTTGTGCTCAATATTGTCATAGAAACGAGCAAGCTCAGAGAAAGGAGCCACAACACAATCCTCACCGTTAATATCTCCAATATATTTCTCGATATTATTAGCCAGTTCAATACGAGATATAAACATATCGTCATATTGAGGATTCATCCACTTGTCAACACTTTGTATTTCGATATCCTTATCCGACATCTTAGAGATAAACTCGTAGGAGTCTCTAAAGTTATCAAACAATACAAATCGGACTGGAAAGCGATTTGCTGTACCAGCATTACTGCCTGTTACATTTTTGTCAGCATCAATTGCAACAAGCATATCATCTATTGTTCCAAATGACTTAAGCATCGTATTCGTTGATAAGACTAATTACTAAGCTATTATTTGTCTTTTCTATAATTTTTTCAAGAATTGCCTTTGCTATATCTGCATCTTTAATCTGTTTCACTTTGGCAATTGCAGCTGCTTTCCGTTGATTGAGTTTGTCAAATTCCGATGCAGTGTATTCAGTCCTCATGTCGTTAGCCTGCTGACGACGAATCTCTTCCTCTTGACGACGCAATTCCTCTTCTTGTCTTCTGCGCTCCTCTTCAAGAAGCTGAGCCCTCCATATCACATATGCATTGCGAGCCTCCTCTTCCGACCAATAACCAATATCGCCACCTAAGTGCTTACGCATACCGGCTATTGCCTCATCGACCTCGTCTTCTTTGAGTGGAAGACCCTTTTCTATTGCAACGCCCATTACAAATGCCGAGAAACCTTCTTTGAATGCATTAGTATGCTTTAGCAATTCCTTTAATTCAAATTTGAATTGCTTTATTTCTGCAAGCGTTTGCGACATCAAGTGAGGCTGGTTTCGGAAGTCTTTTTCAGTACTAATTTTTACAATATTATCAATTAACCCCCGCAAGTTATCAAAATTTGTTGCATGCTTTAATGACCAAAGAGGAAATCCTTTTTCAGTTATATACTCATGCGTAAGAGCCCAACGTGCATCTGTTAGACTACTAATATCATTATAACCCTTAAGCTCATTCAATCTGAAATTTTGAACGAACAATCTACACAGTTCTCCAGACTCTTTCGTCTCAAACATAAAGTTGAGAGTATTGTTCACCTTATCAGATTCCCAAGCCTGAAACATCTTAATAACAGCATCTGCAATATGAGTCGCATCGAGAGGTTTTCCATTTGTATCAAAAATCTGCTTGACATACTTACGCATTGCAAATGCAACCATACCCATACAAGCACATGACTGGAAAAGTCCAAATGGAGGCAGAGTTAATTCTTTTAGTCGCTCTACAAGATTAAAATCAGTATTCTTATTAACACTATGAAGTTTTTTGTCTATAAAATCAGCCACAAGCTTTAACGGATGCAATGGACTGATCGAAGGCTTCCACTCCAAATTCTCATCAACGCTATCTTGAAGCAATAACGCCATATGAGCATATTGCCCCGTACAACGACTACTGATATCAGTTTTAGTATTATTGGTCAATACGGTCTTGACGGTATCTCTAGCCAATTGTTTTCGCCAATACGTTGCAGACTTAGAACGAAGCAAATCATAAGAATCAGGTCCGCTTGAGAAGATTGTCGGAGCGACACAAGAGTTAATTGTAAGAGCAATCTTCAAACCAGAGCTAACACTGTTTTGATCTCTCAAAAAATAAGAGAATGTAGCTCGTTGTAGCTTTTGAACCCACTCCTTAATCATTGCATTTGCAGATGCAATGTGTGTTTCAGCTTGCTCTGTAGAGTTATGACTACGAGCGACAGAGGCATTTGCTTGATACTCTATAAATCGCTCGTAATTTGTATCCCCAAATGGTGTTTCATAAACAACAAACAGAGTGCTGTCAAAGCGGCCAATCTCATCGTTTGAGGTAGCGTTATATGCAATTTGTTTTAACTCACTTAACTCTTGAGCATTTCTAGCAAAAAGCAATGCAACAAATATTTCGTATGCAGGACAATTCTTTCGTCCTTTCTCTATTGCATTCAACAATAAATACTCATTATTATCAATTGAGTATTTTTGATATGCCATTGGTCGAGTGACTGTCGAGAAATTCATTTTCAACAGTTTGTCAGCCTCACTACCAAAGTTTATAATGCTTGAAGTATACTTGAATTGCGTCAGCTTCAACTCATTCTTTTTCGCTTCAATTTCTTTTGTGGGAAGTGAAGAGAATTGTATCGAGAATAAACCACCTGGAGCTCTTTGAATTATACTATTGTCATTCAAATAGTCAAGAATGTCTTTGAGTTTAGGCTCAATATGAGTACCAACAAATAGGCGAGCGATATTCTCTTCCGAAGGTGTTACAGTTATATTGTTTGCAATGTTATTTAGCGCATTTAATAGCAATATGCTCTTGAAAACAGCATAACACTCTGGACCGCCTTCATTCTCAACTTGCAATTTGCGCGAGTTGAAGCGTTCTGTAACGGCACCAAACTTCGACACCTTTTCATTAAACTCATCAACAACAAAATCCCACAAAAAATTAGCTGTAATTACTCGACCGTCAGCATAAGCTTCCTCATTTTCGAAAAACTCACGAATCTTTGGATTAGCACCGATGAATTCAAAGACGCTTCGAGATGAAGAGCCTGCCTCACGAGCATAATATGTTGCCAAATTCGCAGTACCAGGATGAATAGGAAACAAATTATACAAGTCTTGTTCAGTCTCCTCTGGACTATTCGAGGTGGATATTGTTGCGAATTCCTTATAAAGTTTCTCGTGTGGTCCTACAAAAGCACTGCGCTTATGTTTGTAATAGACGTCATCCTCATCAAATTTGAATTTACGCGACATAATCTTATATGCCGATACGGTCTCCATATTGTATGGCATATAGTGGTAGCGACCTTTTGTCTTTTCTCGCTCTTCTACTTGCAAATTATCCAAAGCAGAAGGGTGTGAGATAAACAAGAAATAGGAATTATTTTTAGCCATCATCATACGTTCACTGATACCCTGTAAAGTAACAAGGATTGACAAACCGAATGATGACTTAATTACATCTGTGAATTCATCCCAAAGAATAAGCAGGCCATCATATACACCTTGTGCAGCCAACTTATCTTGTACCTCAAAAATCCAGTCTTCAAGACTATCACTATGCAATGGGACAACACGATTCTGCTTGCGTAAAGCATTTTTTATATGACGAATTACCGATGTGTCACAATCGTGAAGTTTGTCAATCAATACGTCTGTCGTAGGAGCTAATGCTTTAAGCTGGGCATCCCTATCTATGACAAGTGACCAGAATTCAGAGTCCTTGTTTATATCGTTAATATAGTTGTCAAAGTCTGTTTGAACCTCAAATTCGATTCCTGCTGCTTTCAATGCATCTACAATAACTCTCTGCAGAACAAACGGCAAGTCTTCGGCTGCAGCCATATTCTCGTTGCTATACAACGATACTGGGAATAGTCGCTTCTTGCTACGCAGATTCAATATATCCGAGCGAAGCAATGCCAAAGAATCGTCCTTATACTCTCTTTCAACATACTCACGAATATCCTCTACCTTATCACATAGCAGATGTTTTAGAACTGCTCCTGCATGGCTCTTACCGCTACCATAGGTACCGGCAATCCAGAATGGTTTATGAAAGTCTGCATTGTTGTTATATACAGCATTTGTAACTTTCCTTAACACATCGTTAAACTGTCCATTTGGGATAAAGTCTCTCCAATCACCATTTTCCGGATGAATCTTAAAAGCTATAGCCGATTCACGGATTTCAATTAGGTCAGAGTATTTCGTCTTCATCGTATGAAATTTTTATTTTTACAAGTTAATTGTTTACGTCAAGCTTAAAGAATCTCACGATCTCTTCTTTAATCGTTTTACGAGCTTCTTTATCTTGCAGCAAATCCCATAGCGCATTATCTAAATATGCGTACTCCACATGGCCATTTATCGCTTTAACAGAGTTGATACAAATGGGTGAATTTATATATTGAATATGCCAGAAACCATCATTTTGTAGATGGTAGAATGGCTTATGCATAGGAGTTATATTCATTCCAATGTACAAATGATATATCTGTTTGTATAAATCAACCAATGTTTCGTAAAAGAATCTATTATTTGTACTTATCCTTTTTTCTATTGCTTCAATAAGTGCTATTATAAAAATAGGTTTTGCCAAGATCTTACGACCTCGGTAATTCCCTATATTGACTTGCTTTATTAAATCTAAATAAAAGGATAATTGCATATGACTAACTATTCTGTTAAGAGTTTCAATACACTTAAGGGATTTAATTCGCTACGCAATGATATATGATCTAAGCCCATATTAAATGTCGCATTGAGAACTGGATTTATATCACTATTTAGCGATCGTAGTTGGCTAATTAGAGTGTCTTTATCAATGCCAAATTCCCTATATATACCACATTTGTTATTATTATCATACAAATCCGCAACCCTTAATTCAGAGATATTTTTACTTTGTGCAAATTTGTATATAGAATAAGCAATAACCTCTCTAGACGCATCATTGTAGCTAGTCTTTATATATGTCTGCTTATCCTGTTGAGGCATAATACGCTCGCCGATAGGACATTCTCTAAACGTTCTAAATAGTGCATACACAATATTCTTTATGGTAGTCCGGCTATCGGTTGGATAATCGAACATTACTTTTTCCCTAACATCCGATTCTGTAAGATTAATATTCCACACTGTATTCTCTATAAACCATTTTACTATTGGAGCATTGCATGAAAGATTAACCCAGATAACTTCCCATACTAAGTCTGGCATATAAGCATATAATGCAACTAAATATGATCCAAGTTCTGTTAGCTTTCTCGATTTTGTATCATCCAGAATTTCAGCTTGTACTAACCATTTAACAAAATTAGGCAACTGCTCCTTGACGTTTAACCCATGTAGGTTATCTGAAAAATATGTATCTGCAGATGACATAAATACATCAAGCCATTCGCCATTAAATCCGAAATTATTGTATCCTGTTAATTTCATTTTATTTTTATTAGAACTAGTTTCGACTAATGAATGTGCAACGATACACCCAAATTCATGGAAATCTAAGCACTTGTGACAATGAACACATTTTTGAGCATCAATTTTAGCTTCAGGTAGAATTGCCAACGCACCTGTTGGGCACTCCACCTCACATGCCTCGCAGTTTATGCAATAAGTAGATTTGTATATTGCACGCTTAAGCAGCCCTTGAAGTGTTGGGGTTGTATGTGTATTCTTAAACGTAATTTTAAAAGCATTTCCCTTATTCTCAATAACAAATGGATAAATAATCTTCTCATATTTAATCTCTCCAGCACACTTATTTGCAGATAATCCATACTCGCATACCGCATTTAGCCATGTGAGAATATTCTTTTGAGGATTCGTTACTAAGATCTCCAAATCAGGAGTTGTTGATAGCACTTGCACAAATGAGTGAGAAGCCAAGCCTCTTCCTCCAGCACGTCTTTTCCAATTTCCTTGTCTAATATAATCTTTTTTGTCCGGAATATTGCTTTTATTTACGATTGCTTCAATTCTTGATAAAAATGGCTTAAGGCTTTTGGAAAAACATTTGCGTGAAATGCAGTCATTCCATTCTGACGAGAATGGACAAATTAAACAACCTACACGCGTCATACCATATCGATATGCAGGATTTATCGGCAAGTTATTTTTGAATAAATACAGGAATATTTCTGTCGTATTCCAATACAGAATTGGGCTAACATTCAATACTGTAAAGTGCTTTACACTCTTCCCCTCTCTATTGTATCCAGATCTACGCGTACTTTCTTCAGCACGAACACCGTCAAATGTTAGGATGCGCGCCTGTTTATTTGTTCCCTCAACTTTAAGCATTCGATATAGTGGAGCCGTCTTCATAATTGAACAGCACCAGCGATGGGTGTCCGATGGAGTTCCAATTTTATCCCAATAATTGATCACATTCTCATGATTGCGCGCAACTGAAAATTTCAATGTTGGAAACTTCTGATGGTAATACTCTATGACTTTATCATAGAGTGCTAATGATGGAGGAAGTTCATATCCTGTATCTGAATAAATAACCTCAAAAGACTCGGGAGGTATTGCACGTGTACACAGGTCAAGGACTACTTGTGAGTCTTTTCCCCCAGAAAATGAAGCCAAGAATTTATCAATTCTCGTTGTGTGATATGTCTTCTTCCCTTGCTCCCGCGCCAGTTCTAATGGCATAACATCAAAACTATCACAATCCTGCTTAACAATTGTCATTTTGCTTTTGGTGCGCTTCTCAAGATTTGCCGCCAATACTTCAAAATCAATTTGGTTGGCAGCCACTTTCTCAACAGACTTTCGAGCAGTAGAATATTGCGTAAATATATTTCGTATATACTCAACAGCCTCACTCTCCAACAAAAACATCTCATCACCAACTCTGTTTAACATCTCATTCACATCAACCGGAATAAGAGACAGAGACTCTTGTCCTGCTTGAAAAATTACGGTTGGATCATCATAGATATTTGCACCTTTAACTTCAAAAACAAATGTTCCTCTGTAGAAATATTGCTTATTGCAAGCCCACAGTAATGGCTCTTGACATCTTGGATATTGCCAACCAAATTTGTCCAACTTCAGCATATCAAGTTCTTCATAGAAAACAGGACGTGGCGACACGGGCAATGTGTCGACAGTGAAGTGCGACAACATTCTGACTCCACCAGTTTCTGGATCCCATATTATTTTATACATCTTATTTTTCTATAATTACTAATTGTGCCAGTTCAACATCAAGGAGTTTTGCTATCTTAATATATGTTTCCATTGTCGGTTGACAAGCATTAGTACACCACTTTGATACAGTTGTTGGAGCACACCCTAATTGCTCAGCCAGCCATTTATTTGTCCTTTTCTTTTCCGCAAGAACAACCTTGAGTCTATTTATATCCTTATCCATAATAGGCTATTTAACATGCAAAGTTAATCAAATCCTTTAATATAAAGTGTATATGGAGAATTATTTATGCAATAATGGAATTAAATTAGCATTTTCCCCACCCTGCGCATTTTATTTCTACAACTATACGATATAAATTGGATGCGAACCTACATCAAATAAAGATTTCCGTTTACATGTTATTTTTCTATCAATGAATTTCACCTTTCAAAAATATTATGCTTCACAAACATTATGTTCGCGCTGCATAATAAAAAATCCCCCCCTTTTTTATTCTTCAATAACGTGTAAATCACTGTTATAACTTGTTTTGTTTGGAAATTTGGCGCATTTTCGCTTGGTAATTTGGCACACTATAGTAGTCATTCCGCCTTATATCGCCCATCCAACACTCCGGCAAACATATCCGCTTCTCTCTTGGAAATACTTAATCGTGTTGCCAATTCGCGCCATCCTTTTACAGCTTCAATCACCTCCGAAATAATCTTTTCTGCTGTTTTACGGTTTAGCATGTAGTCTTCGCAAGCATCCAGCAAAATACTCAACTCTGCTTTGTTAGAAGTTGAGGAAACAAGCAAACTTTGATACTCATTCAACGTGGGGTTCATGTCATATGCAGGAGACAGTGTCCAACCTTTTGCAGTCAAAAGGAAACCATGATTGCGAAAATGGTCGTCACTATTGCCTATACAAATATTGAAAGCCACACGACGGTATAGTTCCTGGAGATTTCGTTCCACATCGGTACAGCTCTGAATAATAAAGTCGACTATATCCAGATAGCCATGCCCAGTAGTTGCATTGTCACCATCACTCAGCCCCAATAAGGTCATGGCAGATGCAAAATGAATGCGTTTTCCTTCTTGGGTTCTATCGAAGCGTTGTGACAGCAATGTATGATATTTCTCTCCAGTTGCCAACACTTTTGTTTTTGCAGCGTTTATCCCTGCTTTTGTGGCAAGCAAATGACTGAAATGCTCCCCAAGCCCAAAATCATAGTCATCCTTGCGCGATGGAAACTTGGCCACATAAAGAGTTTTATCCGTATCTATCACATTGGCTTTAGGCCTTGCACCTCCTAATGACGTTCCCGGTTGCACAAGTTGTGCAATCCATTTCCTATCAGGGAGCATATTGTTTTCTTCACATTTCTCTATCTCGGCACTGGCCGCAATCAGTTCCCGAATATCCGTCAAAGGTGGAATTTTCAATGATTCACTCACATTGATAAATTCGCCATTGAGGTCTTCCTTAAAACGGAATCCACCCATTCGGGAGAAATCATCAATACCAGTCAAGAAATCGAAGGATGACAATCTCCGTATTGGTCGTTTTTCTTCCGCCGCTGCAATTTGCTCACGGCGCAACAACAAAGTACGTCCCCAACGATCCGGCAAAGCATCAGAAAAACATCCGAATATATCCTTGTCCGGTTGTGTATATTGTTGTCCCGGGTAATTATTCAGGTCGTCACTCAAAAACAGATTGCTGTGCTGCCTTAACCATTCATTATTGAACGTAAAACTATAGCTGTCCGCACCACGAAGAGACTCATAGCCTAGTTCGCCAATGAGTTCCACTTCTTTGAGCCAATCGAAATCGGCATATACATACAACTTTTTCATAGATTATTCTTTCTTGGATGCACGTTCTCTTGTTTTCAAACTCAAATCTTGCAAAGCTTTTCCCATTTTATCTTCTTTGGCAAGCAGTAAAATATCATCATCGAGTTGCAAAGCATACAACACACGCATATAAATTCCTATAGCAACAGTTGGAATACCTTTTTCAATTCGAGACACAGTAAGCGGTGAACAGGTAGCCCGTTCTGCCACCTGAGCTACACTCAGATTCCTACGTAAACGAGCTAGCTTAATCTGCTCGCCTACAATCTGCATCTTTTGCTCCAATTTTCGGGGAAGTTTGGTTCCCATTGTATTCTTTGTCATAATCAACCCTTCATATAATATGCAAAGATAATGCTTTTTGTTTATTTAATAATACATTATGAAGATATTGTCTTATATCGTTTATTCCATAAAGTATAGAATTTAGAAGCATACTTGCAATCTTTTTACACCCAATTCTATAATCGGACTTGTTACATTGCCAAGCTTATTAACAATATTTCCGTAGTTAGTAATTAATTGCACCGCTTCAGCCAAATGCAATCTTTCTATAATATCTATCTGTGCACTTACTTCTACATCCCTATGAGCATCTATTCCCTTTCTAACACGAGTTAATTCGGCTGTGTTTTCCTCTCTAAACTTGGTAAGCTCTTTTCTTGCAGCAGTAAATGCTCCATAGTCATAACTTGGGAAACAATCCTTAATAAATTTAATAATATCACCAGTAGTATCAACTAACTTTTTTGAAGTTTCATATATAGCTGTATATGCCGACTTAATAACAGTTCGTTGCTCCCATTCGTCAACATCTTCAACGGACAAGCGCTTCAAATATTCCTTCATTTCAATACTTGTCATTTGAATATGTCCCATCGTATTCCATATGGTTAGATTGTCTTTGAATGCGAATTTCTTAGCTTCATAGATAGACAAAGACGCCATACTACATTTTTTAATTTGCTCTTCACAGACAGCAATATTATTTTTACAATGATTTATGCTTAGATGTATTTGCTCTAAACAATTTTGCTCCATTTGCAATGTTTCATTAAGAGTATTCTTTAGCTCTTTTGCATTGTCACTTATCCGTTGTTGTAAGAAATAGTCTAAAGGACTTTTTTTATATTTCATATTTATCTTTCTTTTTTGTTATTTCGTTACTCTCTACCTAATCACTGGTCGGTGCACCTGTCTCTATACGAGCTACGGTGAACGGAGAACAGGTAGCCCGTTCTGCCACCTGAGCCACACTTAGATTTCTGCGCAATCGAGCCAACTTAATCTGCTCACCTACAATTTGCATCTTCTGCTCCAATTTTCGGGGCAACTTTGTACCCATTGTATTCTTTGCCATATTTTCTTAATTTAAGGTACAAAGCGACTATGTCGATGACTTTGCCACAGCCAACATATCATATAATATACAAAGGTCATACTTTTTATTTATTTAATGATGTGTTGTACATAGAAAATGCACATCATTGAATAATTAACCATGCACATATCCCTTTTTGAGCAGAAACTCCAAAGATTAAATGTCATGATTTTGTTTGTAAGTGCTATATACACCTATCTACAAACAATATATTATTCGTAATATAGATGCAAATTATTACTCATACACTCATCATATCAAAGAACTATTTTGCTTGCCAAAAGAAAAAGATATAACTCCACTCTCAACTTGACTTTAATGACCGTTACCCATCTATATACTTTAATGTACCAACTTAGTTAATGGTATATTTTCCTATCAGATAGGGAATTTGCATGGGTTACAGCGTTTCGGAGTAGCAAAGATTCATGAGTCTGGAATCTTTGTCCTTGAGACGTGTTAATTGATTCTCAACATGGAGATATATTCCTAAAAATACTTAGATCATGTCTAAAGAATCATTCAAGAATTCCATGCTGGCTGCGGGTTTCGAAGGGACAGGAAAAATAAGCAAAGCCGGACTTGTTAAGTGTCTCGACGAACTTAAAAGCGGATTGACAAATCCGTCTGATGTACAGACTGCAATGACTGATGCAGGCTTTTATAGCTCAGCCAAGATATCAAAATCCGGACTTGTCGCAGTATTCAATGCCATGAAGGCTGGCTTTAATCCATATGCCGGAACCGCATCGTTTCAACTGGGATTGATACTATCATTGCATTCAATGAATGCAACGAAAATTAGTAAGCAAGATCTGAACAAGATGTTGTCTGTTACCGCCGACGCGGTGTTCATTCCATCTATTTCATTTACGAACAATACTTTCACTACAGTTGTTTCGTCTACTGACGAGTTTCCGATTCAAATTACTGTAACGAACATTGTAGTGGATAACGGTACTATGATCGGAATCGAGCGAATCGTATATAACGGTAGAGAGCTGAACCTCGATAATATCACTGACATGCAAGTTATCTCTGGTACCGTAGAGCAATTTGTCTTAGTGAGCGGTTATCCCGGATGCGTAATTGGCCTATATTCATATACTGCATATCAGACTTCCGGTTATGATACATTGACCGCAACAATAGATGGCGTACGTTGTAAGATTAACATCAAATGTACGATTAACGTATAACGACTGCCCTTGCTGAATAAAAAATCGCCCCGTTCAACGATTCGTTGTACGGGGCGATGAGTTAGCTACCTTATGTGGCTGTTCTTTAATTAGTTTAGAAACATCCAAACGGCCTGAATGACGGCCCATACGATATTACAGATCGAACAGAATCGGGTCAATTTTGTTCTGAGAGGTTTGACAACTAAAAACAAAACGGATACGATAAGCAATATCACGTCGATAATAGAGACGTATTGAATCAAATCGCTCATTTCGTTGAAATACCCACTGAGATCACCCTCCGTCAAGCATTCGATGGCATCGGCACCGATGATAAAGGCAATGCCTATCAGGATGATTTCCACAAGGATGAAGCATAAATTGGCTATCCAGGGTTTCATATCTTTTCTATTTTTATGATACCTAATTATTCCGTGAAAGCCGACGACAGTTTGCCAGTCAGTTTTATATATCGGCTCATTTGAGACGCCGACATGCTACCTTCGGCTCGGCTTAATTTTTCGCTGTAGGATTCGGCTTTTTCCAGCATTTCCGCATAGGCCGATAGGGCTGATATGTCGCCACTTTGAGCTTTTCGATATAGCTCGATGTATTGGTCGATGTATTTTTCATATTCATCCAGGACTTTATCCCAGTTGTTCGATCCCGATGAAGTACTTGTCGATGTATGATTCGTCGTATTCGATCCGTCGTATTCGACATTCGGGTTATCGTCCCAATGTATATCGTCATTCGACCAATCATAGCCGAACGTATTGTCGATCACCTCGAATGAAACAGCCTGGTCGAATATAGTTTTTGCCATCTTCTTTTCACTATTGAGACCGAAGTAATCCCATTTGAATGAAATACTTTTCGTGTCGCCTTCGCTGCCGGTATTCAAGAACTCTTTGAGTTTCGTCGTTTCCGTCCGGCTGGTGGTAAAACCGTAAACTCCGGTATCGAATATTTCGCCGGTCTCACCGATCGGATTGAGCCGAATACCTTCCGGATGTTTTCTACGGCAGATTTCAGTGCCGACATTAACCTGCGTCAATTCAAATTTGACGGTAATGAAAGCATCGTCTCCATTGTGGGTGAATTTGTAACTGCCGTCCACGACTTTCACATGGTCTTTCAGCAAACCTGTGATTTCCACATCGGCAACTGTTACCTCGCGTTCCCGGGGAATGCCGGAGCAACCGCACAGCAGGCAAGTCATTGCCGCAAAATAGAAGTTTTTCATAACATGTAAAATTACGGTGCATCTCGCTATCGTTTTACACGCCACAAAAAGAAGCGCGGGCTGACACTTACCGGCAGAGAGGTACGACCAAGCACCATAATCCCAAGTAAGTAAAGCCCACGCTATCGCATGAGCGTTCACTTATTGTTTGTGGGATTAGATTAAAATTGGTCGTTTTCTCTGCCCAAAACAATAGCTAAACGCTATTCATATGTCGCCACAAAATTACAAAATTTTGCTCCGTTTCAAAGGTTATATACTAGTTCCGTGTATCTTAATCGGGTACTCGGTTGGGCTATGAATTGAACGAATCGTTGTAAGTCATCCAAATTTCTCGTATTGTATCTGTATGCAAACTCGTCGCAATACATTTGCAGGTGCTTGGGTCTGACAGCATGATAAATGCCTTTCAGCCCTCGTTTTAGATGAGACCAAAATCCCTCTATGCCGTTCGTATGAAATCCCTTCTCATTTACATATTGTTTGGTATGATGAGTAACCATCTCATGGCGGTATTCTATGGAAAGGCCTTGATATGCCTGCCACTCATCGGATACAATCGTAGAGCCGGGTTTTACCAAGCCATATATGATCGGTTTCAGGGTTCTCCCGCTTGTATTGGGAACAACAAGAGCGTAAACTCTTTTGTCGGTTAATAGTCCGAAAACCGCAACTTTTTGTTTGGTACTTCGCCCCCGATTGAATTTGAAACGCCCTTTATTTCTGCCACCGATATAAGTCTCATCCACTTGCACGGTACCATCGAATTTGTTCTGTATAAATAACTCTGTGTCATTCAGATTGTACCTTATCCGATTGAGCATAAACCAGGCTGTCTTTTGAGTAACCTGTATATCACGGGATAATTGAAGGCTACTTACCCCTTTCTTGTTAGACAGAAATTTGTCAATCGCATAAAACCATTTGTTCAATGGTATATGGCTCCCCTCGAACATAGTTCCAACAAGTACGGTAAATGTTTTTCTACAATGCCGACATTTATAATACCCCTCACGTTTCAGTTTATAGTGATATTCGGAGGAGTGATTACAGTGTGGACATATCGGTTTCCCATTCCATCGCTTTTGTTCCAACAGCTCTCTACATGATTTTTCATCGTGCATTAACCCTTTTAGGTCCCAAGAGGTCTTTAATTCCCGTACCATTTACTTGCCATTTTCTCGAATGGCGGGTAATACAGAATAGAAAGTCTTTGGTTCATGAGCTTTATATTATTTGGTTATATAAATATAATAAAAATTTATAACACGTTAAAATTCAGGAAATTAAAAGTTTTCAAGAGGTGTAAAATGCCTGACCTTAGGCTTCCGACAAGGTCGATACATTGTCCTAAATCTTATAAAACTTGATGCTATGCCGGAATTAGTCCTATTATCACCTCAAAATCGTTTCGTAAAAGACATCTTGAAACTCAAAATCCACCCCAAACCCTGGATGCATCTCGGTATCATCAAATGGGATAATGGCAAGCGAGGGTATGCCCTCTGGATATGGGATAGTCGTCAAGTAATCGAAGAGGATTACTTATCCGAAGAACAAAAAGACAGAATCGATTTATATATCACCGATCATTTTTTAAGCAAAGAAATAAAGACAAATGATAATTTTCTGCCTTTAAGTGGCGGAGGAAACATATCGAAAGCTATTTCGGAATATTTCGATAGACACTACGACAATCTTATCACAGGTATAGAGGCTTATCTAAATCTGTCGTATGAAGAGGCCCTGCATGAATTATCTGAGAAACCGGATAAAACCAAATTAGTGGCACGTATTAAAGAGGTTCTTGGAACTATTTCAACCTATGGACAGCGGTGTATTGACATTGATAATTTCAAAGATGGCATAAAGATTCGCTGCAATGGAGGTCATGATGTCGCGACAATGATCAATAACAAGCTAATTAAAGCCGGATTAAGAACAAACCTGCCGAATAACAGCAGGTTTATCACGGTGTATTTCAAATAAAATAGCTTGGTATATTCAAGTATATAGTTGGGCTTCCTTAAAGCTTTTGGGCGAAATCTGGATGAGTATCACACCCTTCTTGAGATGCCTGATACCTATATCATTTATCGTTTCTTCTTTGAGTGGCTCGACAAGAAAAAACATAAACTTGGGATGAGTCAATGGGTGAAGACCATAAACTCCATGACTGCTAAAGAGCAGAAAATATTCTTTGATATTATCCACGACAAAGATTTCAAGACCGGATATAATAGCACAGAACTGCCAAAACTCGTACAAAAGGCACTTAGTTTTTACCGTAATCTCCGAGATGCGATTCAACAGTCAGATGGAGAGCTTCACGAATTGAAACTGGAATTTGATGCCCTTCCCAAGGGAAACCTAGACTACATCAAGGACTCATTTGCAGGGACGATTAGGTTTAAAGCATATTTGTGACAAAGTTCTTGAGCTTATCTGTTATGGAGAATTTCGTTCCAAATATCATGAAAAACGGCATCCTAACGGACTTTATAAAAAACTTCAAATAAACCTCCATTTATAGCAAAAGTAATAATGGCATACGGAGACAGATATAAGGAGTATGAGCAGTACCTTTTTCCCGGGGAGCTGGGGAGCCGGAAGTGGAGGAACATGCGCGGAACTGGTCAATGGCGATTGCAAGGCCAAGCCAATATATTCATGGCTATTCGCCATTATTCAATAATAAACAAACACTGAAAACAAATGAGCAACATTAAAAATATTACACGCGATTTCCACCCAAGGTGTGCGACTTGCGGATGTCAGGATATGTTTGAGTATAATGAAGACCAGACTTTCATTAAATGCTCTAATTGCGGTAGGGAATATCCTGGTGGCAAAGACGAGCTATTAGAATATAATTCCGAGGAGTTGGAGGCTCTTAAAGAAGACATGGCTCAAGAAGTAAAATCAGCTCTTGCTAACGAGCTCAAATCCATTTTCAAGAAATGGAAATAAGCAATTGGTCTGTTCAAGATTGGGCAGCCGCTATAGGAGCAATAATAGCGGTTGGCGGTGTGGTATTCGGTGCTCTTAAAGGTATCGGGAAACTTATCCTTTGGATTAAACGCAAGTATAAGCCAAAGGCAGCAAATATAAGAGCAAACTTCTTCAAACAAGGGAAAAGTTGGCGTATAAGAGTTTACAACGCTTCAGAGATTGATATTCATGCCGAAAACATTCAAGTGATTATTCCTGAAACCGAGGGCGTATACGCTCGTTGGGACGATTCAAAAACGTTCCCTCGTCTTAAAAAACATGGAAGCTTTGATATTAACGTTCTTTTATGCACAAGTGCACCAGATTTCATGCCCATTACTATCAAATGGACTCAAGGCAAGAAAGAATTTAGTGTAACTGAAACTCTACAACTTAGATCATAGTAACATCACTTGGCAGCATATATCTTTTCCGCCTTCAAAGAGTTGAGAATAAACAAGACTACATGGCATACAAAGACAGATATAGAGAGTTTGAGCAGTATCTTGCTTCCGGGGAACCGGGGGTGGAGGAACGTGCGCGTAACTGGTCGATGGCTATCGGCTTGCAGGATGTTGACCGGTTGAAACCGTCGGAGTTTCTGCTTGAACAGGCTAAAGCCAATATCGAGGGTAGAATTTCGAGCGAGGAGGTCGGCAAGCGTCTTGAGGAGTTTTATAGCCAAAAGTCGGTTCGAGAGAAAGCGGAGGCTGACGGAACCTTTGAGGCAGACCGGGTGGCAGACCGAATCAATCTTCTTTTGGCGGAGAAGGCTTTTACATTCTCTCCGATGGAGCTGTCACGTATTCATGGATTTCTTTTTAAAGATGTACTGTCTCATGCCGGACAATTCCGCGCATATAACATCACTAAAAATCAATGGATTCTTGACGGCGATACAATCAGCTATGGCAGCGCAGGGTCTTTGTCGGAACTTCTGAATTATGACTTCGGCGAGGAAAAGAAATTTGATTACAGCACCGTTTCTTCTGCGGACGCTATCAGACATATCGTGCGATTCATTTCAGGCATCTGGCAAATTCATGCATTTGGCGAAGGCAACACCCGCACGACTGCGGTGTTCCTTATCAAGTATCTAAGAAGTTTTGGCTTCGAGGTGAATAACGAGAGCTTTGAAAAGCACTCATGGTTCTTCCGCAATGCGCTTGTCCGCTCTCAATACGAAAATATTCCCAAAGGTATTCACCGTACGTTTGAGCCATTGGAGCGATTTATGAATTTCGCAGTGTTCGGCATTCCGGCAGACCTCCGCAACCGCACTTTACACATCCATTGGAATGCAGCTAAACCTCAAAGCGACGCCTCTAAACGTCAAATTGACGTTTCCGAAATGTCATTATTAACATCGGTGTCAAAATAACGCTACTTGGATAATAAATCATGGACGACAGTCTTAACATACAGATAGAAGAGGCTCTGAAGGCTTATCGGGCTTCGGGAGTCGAGGATCAGGTGAACTATCAGAAGTTCTATATTTATTCCATTGTGACCAATTCCACCGCAATTGAGGGTTCTACTGTCACTGAAATAGAGAACCAACTTCTTTTCGATGAGGACATTGCTGCCAAGGATCGCTCTTTGACCGAGCAGATGATGAACGTATACCTGAAAGACGCTTATCTTCATGCTTTCAGGGTTGCCGCTGAGATTCCGACATATACGCCAAAGTTATTGCAACAACTATCCGCACTGGTTATGCGCCGCACCGGAAGTGAATACTCCACTATTACCGGACAATTCGATTCTTCAAAAGGCGAGTTCCGACTGTGCAATGTCAGTGCCGGTATTGGCGGAAGGAGTTATCTCGCCTATAATAAGGCTTCGCGTGCAGTGGATGATTTTTGCAGGTGGCTCAATGATGAAATTGCCAAAGTAGACAAAGCAAATATTGCAGCTTGCTATCGCCTGAGTTTTGAAGCTCATTTTAGACTCGTAACTATTCATCCGTGGGTTGACGGCAACGGTCGAACAACCCGACTGGTGATGAATATGATTCAGCGGCAGTTAGGACTTGTTCCCTCTATCGTCAGAAAAGAAGACAAGGGCGAATATATCCAGTCACTCGTTGACAGCCGCGAGAATGACGATTCTACAATAGTACAGGACGTTATGCTACGTCATCATATCGTAAATCTCAAACGCCGAGTTTCACAGTATCAAGAAAATGACACTGTAAATACTCAAAGTGACACTGTAAATAACACCATAAGTGCCAATAATGACACTGTAACAGGTCTAAAGAAATCCTTGCAAAAAGTATATACGACCATTTTAAACAATCCGGAGATTACACATTCAGAAATGATGGAGACGCTTCATATTTCAGAATCCACAGCTAAACGAGCAACAAGAGACCTCAAAAAACTTGGCTACATTGCGAGGGAGGGCTCTGACAAAACCGGTCGATGGGTTATTCTAAAATAATACCTATAGTCAGGTAACATTATTAGCATAGTAACGTAAGACAATGATTATGGAAAAATTCAGAGGCACAAGATATAATTCGATGTGGGATGGATCGACATGGTTCATTCTTGGACTCGTTGCGGTCTGCTGCGTTGTGCCTTGTTTCATGTATGACGGGATATGGCCGACGATTATTTGTCTTGTGATGCTGGCGTTTGTCTTGGTGACATTTCTCAGTATCTATTACCGGATTGACGGTGATAAGCTCGTGGTGTATTCTTTCTTTATTCCCACCGCCTACCCGATTGACAAGATTAAAGAGATAAAACCTACGAAGAGTGTGCTATCGGCCCCGGCAACATCGCTTACTCACCGTCTGGCAATCACCTTTACCGACCGGAAGATTCTCAAAAGCTCCATTCCACTCATTATATCGCCCGTGCGTCAAGAGGAATTTATCCAGCAACTCCTTTCTGTCAATCCGGAAATCCGCAATAAAGCGCAATAAATTTGGTCGTATGGGATTTTATGCCTAACTTTGTAAATATCATTCTGCGGAGTGTTATACTAATATATTAGACATAAATATCATTATGATGACATTTACGAACAAATCATTGGCTACGCCTGATGTAATCAGGAATCTCGGCATGAGGTTTCGTGATTACAGGTTGCGGTTGCGCATGACCCGTAAGGAGGTTTCCGAAGCGGCATCTATCGGCATGACCACACTCTATAGGTTTGAGTCCGGCAATATGACTGACATTTCGTTCAGTACTCTTCTGAGACTATTAAAGGCAATAGGTCTTGGAGAGAACTGGGATACACTGCTGCCCGAATTGCCCGAATCACCTTATATGTATAACGACAATGAGAAAAAAGTACAACGTGTTCGCCATTCCGCGAAAAAATAATTACGGGCATGAAATACTTGAAAGTAAATCTATGGGGGCAGGAAATCGGACGGCTCGTGTGGGACTCAGCCACGAGACGTACATATTTTACATATAACCCTGAGCTGAAAGACAGGCTTCCCGACATTGCTCCGCTAATTTCTCCTTCGAAGAACCGAAATTTTCTTCTGCCTATATATGGGGATGACAGGCCTGTTTACCAGGGGCTTCCACCGTTTATCGCTGACTCATTGCCGGACTCATGGGGTAACACTTTATTTGATAAATGGGTAAAGGACAATAAAATACCACGCAATAAAGTTACGCCACTGTATAAACTGATGTTCATTGGCACACGAGGTATGGGAGCTTTGGAATATGAGCCTTACGCTGCAGACCTTACCCATACTCGTACAATCGACATCAAATCGCTATACGATATTTCTCTCAAAATTCTTGAAGACCGGGACAACATCGTACTGAATGCCAACGAGGAACTGACGTTGCAGGCATTGCTTGCCGTGGGTACGTCAGCCGGAGGTCGCCAGATGAAGGCGATTATCGCCATTGACAACACGACCGGAGAAATTCGGTCTGGTCAGACCGATGGGCTTGAAGGTTTTGAATATTATATCTTGAAGTTTGGTGACAAATCCATGCCTATTGCCGAAATTGAAACTGCATATTACAAAATGGCAGTTGCAGCCGGAATCGAAATGGAGGAATGTCGGTTATTGCCCATAGACAGCATCAACCATTTTCTCACCAAACGTTTCGATAGGAAAAACGGCCAAAAGATTCATGTTCAGACTTTGGCTGCCATAAACCCCGAGGCACGAAGCTATAAAGACCTCGTTGCGACCTGTCGCGAACTGTCAATCTCCGAGTCTGAGATTGAGCAGCTCTTCGCACGGATGGTTTTTAATGTCATGGCCAACAATACTGATGACCATAACAAAAACTTCTCATTCCTACTTGAAGAGGATGGGAAATGGCGGATGTCACCGTCATACGATACGACATTTATATTCAACACAAAAGGCACAGGCCCCAATATCGAGCGTAGATTGAGCATTGGAGGAGAAATAAGTGAGATTTCCAAGACAGACCTACTCGATTTTGCGAAACAGCATGATATAAAGAATGCCAACGCAATCATAAACCGTGTAGCCGAGGCAATTTCAAAATTCGGCGAATACGCCGAGCGGTGCCATATCACTCAACCATGGCGTGGTATAATCCAAAAGACACTGAACGACAATCTTATCGCTTTCGGTTATATCTCCAAAGACGATGGTATCGAAAAATCCTTGTGCGATATGCACGGAAGAACTATCACTGATTTTTCGGTATCAGTCAATTCCAAAGGGCATTATGAAGTAGTTGTGATAATTGACGGACAGCGTCATCGACGATTCGTCAGACCCAATATGGACCTCTATACCGACCTGACAAATCAAGACTTTTATAATCTTCCTACCGATGAGAGAATCCGATTAGTTGAAATCCTGTTCCCTCCGGAATAGAGCCTATAGGCTCTATTCCGGCTAAAACATTGGGGAAATCGGCTCAATCTGAAACCATTTTTCATGGATATAGCTTAAAATTTGAGCCGATAAACAGGATAAAACTCCTCTATGGATAAGACTGCGGCAGACATATCGACAGAAAAAATCAGTGAATTTGTACGCGTATCTGTATGTCGCTAAAAGTTAAAGTTACTATATTCCTTTGATAATCCGATTATTATCGCTAATTTTGCATTCAGTCACTGTTGTCTGTTTGGCAAATGCGGCTTGTAACGATTTAAGTAGCAGACGGTTAACCACTTACAAACATAGAAAATTCACATCACTTGTACGGATTAGGTTTATATCTATCTGTATATCAGCAAATTAACCGCTTCTGCATCGTAAGTAAGTAAGTAAGTAAGTAAGTAAGTAAGTAAGTAAGTAAGTAAGTAAGTAAGTA